>JAAEKA010000181.1 GCA_014155705.1 Anaerolineae bacterium clx_CAG2
TGCTCAGTTTCCTCCAGATAATCCAGCAGCAGGCGCAGGGCCGCCAGGGCTGAGTCTGCTTTGTTAGCCCGCCGGTCGTTGGGCCAGACCGAACGCAGGCCCTGCTCGCAGCCGGGCGCGGACAAGTGAATGTAGGTCAACCCCAGGGGCTTGTCAACCGTGTCGCCGCCAGGGCCGGCGATACCGGTCACGCTCAGGGCCACGTCGCCGCCCACCAGGCGGCGTACCCCCTGGGCCATCTCGGCTGCGCACTGGGGGCTGACCGCGCCGTAGGTCTCCAGCGTCTCGGCGCGCACGCCCAGCAGGCTTTGTTTGACCTGATTGCTATAGGCCAGCACGCCGCCAAGGAAATAATCGGAGCTGCCGGGCACATCAGTGATGTGATCGCCCAGCAGGCCGCCGGTGCACGACTCGGCCACGGCCAGCGTGAGTCGCCGGCTGCGCAGCCGGTCGCCGATCTGTTGCGCCAATTCGATCGCTTGCATACGCTTGTCACCTCGATAAATCCCAGGCCGCTGGACGCATTTTCACCGGCTCAAGAAGTTGTGATGCGCACAGACCTGGAGCAACCCAGAGGCGGCGACTGCCGGGTCTGGGGCTGTGCAGTAGTCCGACGCCTTTCTCGTGCAGTCGCGCACTGGACAAGGCAGGCGGCTTGTGGTAGCATGAGGGCATCGTCAATCCCAAAAAAACAAGCGGGCAGCCCGTTCCGCCGCCGCCTGATGGCGTTGCGGAGGTCACTGCCAAAGGAGATGTCCCATGAAGAAACTACTTGTGTTGGCCGGCATGGTTGTTGGCGCAGTGGCCGCCGTGGTGGTCATCCTCAAATTGCTCAACCGGGATGAGCCGGCGCCGGTTTCCTCGCTGGAGCGCAACGACACACTCGACTTGCCCTCGTTTGACGAGAGCGAACTGGGTGGGACGGTCAGCCCTGATCTGCTCAGCATTCTGGTCTGCCCTGAGGACCGCGGCCCGCTGACCCTGTCCGGCGACGGCAAGTGGCTGGTCAATCCACGCAACGGCTATCGGTATCCGATTCGTAAAGGCATTCCGGTGATGCTGATCGAAGAGGGACGCAAAAACAAGGACATGAGCCTGGTCCAGTAGCCGGCCCGCATGGTAGCTGTGGCCAGTCTCCTGACCGGGTCACGCCACTCATCGCTGTGGCCGGTCTCCTGGCCGAGCCACGCTTGATCCACCCGAAGAAGAGCGAGACACGCGCTGGCGGTTTCACACCGCCAGCCCACGCCTCGCTCTTTCGATTCCAGTGCACTTCAAGCCGGTCGAGTCGCCATCAGAACAGGCGGCTTACTGCGCCGGACGCACGCCCAGCTCGACCGGAACTACTACCTGCTCACCGTCAGAGCGCAGCATGGTCAACTGCACCTCATCGCCGGGCGAGGCGTAGCGGAAGAGGTAGATCAGGAGGTCGTCGAACTTTTCCACTGGCCGGTCGTTGATGCCGATGATCAGGTCGCCGCCAGCCTTAAGGTAGAGCGGCTCACCCGTCATGACGTTGACGCCCATGACGATGTTCGTATCCCTATCGGCTCCGCGCAGTCCTGCCCTGCCGGCCGGACCGCCTGCCACGGCCTCGGTGACGTAGGCGCCCCGGGCGTCCACGGGGAAGCCCAACGCCTCAGCCCATTCCGGCGAGAAAGTCTGGCCCGAAACACCGATGAAGGGATGCTCATACTGGCCTTGGTCGATCAGCACCGGGATCACCCGTTGGGCGATGTAGATGGGGATGGCGAAGCCCACGCCAGAGTTCGCGCGCACGCCGCCGTCGGTGCGAATCTGGGCGTTGATGCCGATCACGCGGCCCAGCGAGTCCAAGAGCGGCCCGCCCGAGTTGCCAGGATTGATAGGCGCATCGGTCTGGATCACATCGGGAATGGTGTAGCGGGCATTCAGAGAGCGGATGCTGCGCCCCAGGCCGCTGACGGCGCCTACGGTCATGGAACCGGCGAAGTCGAAAGGCGCGCCGATGGCAATGGCCCGATCTCCGACCAGCAGATCGTCGATGTTGCCGATCTCCACAGGGGTCAGATCCAGACCCTCAGGATCAATCTCGATCACAGCCAGGTCGGTGAAGGCGTCAGCGCCCAGCACTCTGCCCATCACCGAGCGGTCGTCGGTGAAGATCACCTGTACTGTGTCGGTCCCTTCTACGACATGGGCGTTGGTGACGATGTAGCCGGCTGCATCCCAAACGAAACCAGAGCCTTGGCCTTGCGGCAGCAGGTCCTCGCCCTCAACTGCGGTGGGAGCCACCCCCAGGCTGACGATCTTGACGACCGAGGGATTGGCCTTTTGGTAGACGGCTCGCAGAATCTGCGGCTCAACGTCGGCGCTGGGGTCGATGGTAATCACCACCGGAGCGGGCGCTGCCGGGCTATCGCCAGCAACAGCCGGCTGCTGCGGCTGGGACGTTGCATCCCGAACGACCACAGGGGTGGCAGCAAGGGGCAGGGCGACCTCTAAAGCGGCATTGGGTTGGCCAGCGCGGGCGACGGAGTCAGCCAGCCGGCCCACGCCCACAGCCGTTACCACCAGGCACAGACACAGAAAGGCTACGCCTAACAGCGCAGCAAAGACTAAAACGGGTCCGCGTTGTCTTGTTTCCATTTTTTTCTCCTGAAAGGCGCCACAGACCGCGCTTGCGGCTGGGCATCGCATGATCATATCACAGGCACAGTGTATCAGGCACAGATTAAGTGTAGCTTAGCACAACGTGAACGCTTGTTCAGGATGAATGCTTCCGAGAGGCGTAAAAATGTGAATGTCAGGAATCACCGGTTCAAGCAAAAACTGGCCCAGTCTGCAAGAGACTGAGCCAGTTTGACTGTCAAGTTGCTTCAGCTATTCGATTACGGCAAAGCGCATGGTGCCGCTGTCGGCGAAGAGGTCGATGTAGAGATCGCCATCTTGCACGAACCACACGCCCGCAGCGTTCAGATTCTGGACGAACTGAGTGCTTAAAGAGCCGGGCTGGCACATGGCGCGGGTCATAGCCTGCACCGTGATCTGCAACGACGCGCCATCGACCTGATACTGGCCAGCGCCGCGGTTGCAGTCAGCGACGACGCGCACCGTGCCGCTGGGCACGAAGCTGATCTGGTACTGGGCCGGGTTGGCGATCGGCTGCGTGCCGCTGATCGGATCAGTGAATTCGATCCACTGCCATGTCTGGCCGATGACATCGGAGAAGGACGCTGCCGTCTCGGCTGCTGCTTCTGGCTGAGACTCCGTCAGCGGTGCAGTCAGCGTGGGAGTGACGAGTTCGCTCTCTGTCACTGCAGGCACGTCGACCGACATCGACTGGATCATGGCGTCCAGTGCATCCAGGCTGGGGCTGAAGTCAGTCGGCGCCAGGAATGTCAACGCCGAGGCGGTCGCTTCCAGAAAAGCCTGGGGATCCTCGTTGAAGGCTGTGTTTTCGTCCTCAGTCATCGTCTCGGCGTTGTCCGGCAGCAGCGCCGTAGTGATCGGGTAGCTGGCGGAGATAAGGAATTGGCCATCGGCTGTCAGGCCCTGGAAAATGTAGCGCAACTGGTAGTTCATCAACGGGCTCAGATCCTGGGAGAAGCGGCCCACCCAGCGCACGCCCGTGGCGTTCAGACCAGGCACGTCGAAGTAGGCAACCTGCACGGCCACGTCGTTGACGCCCCCTGGCGGAGGCAGTACGGGCAGCGGCGGTTGTGGGTCGGCTGGCTGCTCGGTCAACAGCGCGTCGAGCGCCATGATGGAGCGGGTAATGGTATCATTGCCGGCTTCCTGCCACAGCGCTTCGTAGGGCTTGACTGGCGCAAGATAGATAATTCGACCGGCAAAGCTGGCGTCGTCCAGGGCCTCGCCATCGAAGGTTACGGCCAGGTGCTCCGGCGCTCCGACAGGCCCAGGCGGCATGCTAGCGTCGTAGGGGGTTGCAGGCACAGTCTGTACCTCGTAGAAGTCGGCCACGCCTTCCATCGACATCGTCAGCGCGTCGCCGGTCAGGGTTGCCTCGACCGCGGCTGCGGCGGGGCCGGCCGACTGGAAGCGCATATTGCCTGCGTCGGCGAAGAGATTGATGATCAGGTCCTCGCCGTCCATCACGTAGCTGGCGGCAGCGTTCAGATCGCGCATGAACACTTCGGAGAGCGTGCCTTCGGGGCAGGCCACACGCGTCATCACGGCCACGTCCAGGGTAAGCTGGTTGCCGTCCAGAGTGTAGCTGCCGCCGCCCCGGTTGCAGTCTACCTGCAAAATGACCGCGCCGTCCGACTGCAAGACCATGGTGTAACTGCTGGGATCGTAGACAGCGACGGTGGTATCGTCAGAGTAGAGCGACTCGACCCATTCCCAGGTGACGTCGGCAATGCTGCCAGCGGCGCTGCGGGTGGCAGCGCCAGCCGGCTCGACCGCAACCAGCTCATTGCCTTGTAGCTCGTAAGCCACGACCACCTGCTGCGTCGGGCAGCACATCGGGTCGTCCGGACCCTGGGTGATCATGTCTACCACGACCTGATTGTTCTCGATGGTCAGTGAGTTGATCGCCACCCGGTCGCCCAGCAGCGTGGTGGCGACGTTGGCCCATTGCCCATCCACGTCCATCACGACGGCCAGGTCATTGAAGACGCCGCTGCCGCCGCTGTTGGACACGAGGATCACGGCCACGGCCGGTTGGCCGTTCAACTCACCGGTTGCGGCGACGTCGGTGAGCTCGACGTAACCGACCATCGGCGAGTCGGGGACTATGGTGGTGGTGTAGATGCCGTTGACCAACTGGACGGTACCCGAGAATATCGCCGTGTTGCTGTAGGCCAGATTGCCCAAAGCGTCCATCGTCTCGGCATCGACAGCGGAGGCAGCCACCGCCTCCTCGACGGCCACAAAGCTGGCTATCAGAGCACCGTCGGCGGTGCGCAGCTCCAGGCGATCCCCTTCGATGGAGAAGGTATCGGCCATGGGCAAGGCAGCTACAAACGCAGCTTCCTGTTCCATGACGTTTTCCGGCTCAGCGCAGAACATCATGGTTGTTGCTGCCGGCATGATGCTGATCTGGTTTCCGTCCACGGTATAGGATGTCGTGTAACTATTACAGCCAGCCGAGCCAGACAGCGTGCCGTTCTCGTCGAATATGGCTGTGATCTCCGTGCCGCTCATCACGCTGGTCACCCCGCCGAGGCCGTTGTTGAAGCTCAGAGCCTGCCACTGAGCGCCGGCCAGAGGGGCGGCCGCTTGCAGTTCGAAGACCAGGATGGCCTGTCCGGCAGAGTCGAAAAGCTGCAACTCCGTGCCAGCGATCTCGTAAGTGGCCGCCTGGCTGAGGTTGCTCAGGAACGCCTGCTCCTGACTCATGGCCGGCTCGGGGCAGGCCATCATCGTGCTGCCAGCCTGGCCGATGGTCAACTGGTTGCCGTCCACGGTGTAGGATGCGAAGAAGTTGTTGCAGCCGGCATTGCCCGCAGCCTGCCCATCTTTGAAGCTGATGGTGGCCTCGACCTCGGCCGTGGCCAGTGCGCTCTCCTGGTTGAGGTAAGCGGTCAGCGCCCAAATCGGGCCTTCCAGGCTGACCTCAGCCTCGACGTCCCCAGCCGGTTCGGTAGCCACCGGACCGGCCGACACGAAGCTGACAGCCAGTGCGCCGTCGGCCGTGCGTAATTCCAGTTGGTCGCCCTGAATCGAGAAGGTTGCAGCGGACTGCAGCGCGGCGCCGAAGGCCATTTCCTGCTCCATCACACCTTCAGGGTCCATGCACATCATCATGGTCATGGCCAGCGGTCCGATAGCGATCAGGTCGCCGTCGACGGTGTAGCCGCCCGTGTAGTTGTTGCAGCCGGCCGAGCCAAACACCGCGCCATCTTCCTGGAAAGTCGCGGTCAGCAGCGTACCGCTGATCACGCCGGTCACAGCCTCCTGACCGTTGTTGACACTAACTGCTTCCCAGAGCGTGCCAGTGAGGGGAGTTTGTTCCTGCGGTTCGAAGGCCAGCAACACTGCGCCGTCAGCGTCGGCCATGTGCAGTTGGTTGGCGACGATCTGGTAAGAGGCGATCTTCTCCAGGTTGGCCAGGAACACCTGCTCCTGGGCCATAGCCCGCTCCTCGCAGGCCATCATGGTGCTGCCGGCCGGGCCAAAGGTCAACAGGTTGCCGTCCAGGGTGTAAGGGGCGAAGAACATGTTGCACCCGGCCAGGCCGCCTGCCTCGCCGCCCTGCAGGGTGATCGTCGACTCAACACCAAACATGGACAGCATGCCATCCTGGTCCAGATAGGCGATCAACTGCCAGGTCACGCCTTCCAGCTCGGCCGTAGGGGCCACCGGGGTTTTGCTGACGACTTCGATCAGCGTCCAGCGAAAGGCTGAGGCGTCGGCCGGCGGGTTGGGCACGACCTGCTTGTTGACCAGCAGCTCGTATTCGAAGCCCGGCTCGAACTCAAAGCCTTCGATAACGCTGTAGAAGAGGCTATACTCGTCTTCCGCGTTTTCCTTGACCTGCAGGCAGGTTTGGGGCGCCACACCCATGCAAGGCACACGGTTGGGGCCGACGTACAGGGTGACGATCTCGCCCTCGGCCGGAGCAGGAACCGCCTCCGGTCCCTGGGGCGCAGGCGCGGGGGCAGGGATCGGCTCAGCGACTACACAGGCGCTGACGATCATGCTGAACAGCACCAACAGGCTGATCAGCAGCATGCCTTTGGATTGAGCTAACTTACGCATAGTTTGATTGTACTCCTTTTTTCCGAGTTCCGTTTGCTACGGGATTTACATGCGACGCGAATGGATGTTGTTCAGATGGGCGCTGTGCCCACATCAGGAGCGGGGCAGGCGCGCATCGATGGCCAGCGCCAGTTCCTGAGCTCGCTGGGAACCGATCATTACCGCGTCGCCATTGCGCAGGTGCAGGCGCACGCCCTCGCTGCCGCTGACGTTGTAGGCCCGGTTGCTGCCCAGGCCGCGGATGCCCCAGCCGCCGTACTGGCGCATCGGCTGGTAGTCTACCGCCTCGCAGCGCTTGATCTCGTCGAAAGCGACCATCCGCTTGGTTAGGGGAATGTAGCGCAGCCGCACCCCGCTGTCGTTTACCTCGACCACCAGTCGCAGGACGACAAAGAACAGGGGCAAGCCGACGCCGAACAGGACCAGGAACAGCCACACCATCCAGTCGGGGCCGGGGTTGTCGCCAAAGGGGCGGCCCAGCAGGATCTGCTGTACCCAACCCCACCACTGTACGGCCGCGACGCCCAGCACCAATACCCAGATCCAGGGCTTGCGAAAGCGTTGTTCTTCGTAGAAGGTGGTGGATGCGGTGGTTGACATACACAAGGCTACTGTCTCACAACGACCCCAGAGGCTTGCCGGCAAGCCTCTGGGGTCGTCCGTCCGGTGCGGAAAGCTAGCGGGGGAACCAGCCGGCGTCCGTCTTAGAGCAGTTGAACGACGCCATAGGCACGTTCGGATCACAGCTCACCTGGAAGTTGGCGGTGGTATCGGCCGTGCAGTTGCCCCAGATGGTGATCTGCGGCTCCATCTGGATCGATCCCTGGTTAGGCGAGTTCCACGCGCCGTCGGACTGGAAGCAGTTGACCTGATGGATACCCTGTTGGATGCAGGGTGTGAAGTCGCCGAAGCGCGTCTGCACGCTGGTCGCCGATGGCGGGTAGCATTGGGTGGGCGGCGGTGGCGGTGGCGGCGGAACCGAACCGCCTCCGCCTGGCTTGATATACTGCCAGTCAGCGGTGATGAACGCCGTCTGAGTGAACTCGCGATAGAGGATGGTCACGTTGGCGTTGCCCTGCACGAAGGGTATATCCACCACCATGGTTTTTCCCGAACGCCCTGCGCCGCGCGTGTCCAGGAAGGTGACGTTGTTGACCAGCAGCGCGAATTCGTCGTCGGCAGTGATGGTGAAGCGATAGGTGCCGGCGTAGAAGAAGGCGTTGGTGTCAAAGCGGGCGCTGAAGTTGTCCACCGGCACGTTGGCGCCCGGCGAGCCGAAGCCCCAGTTGAACCAGATGAAGGGCACCTGCTGGGAGAGTACGGGATTGCCGGCCCAGTCTGGGTTGTTCCAGTACCAGGCCGTCCAGGTGTTGCCGCTCTGAGCCGCTGCCGGGGCGGGCGCCTGCGCCGCCAAAGGCAGCAGGACCACAATCGCCAGCAGCGCGATAATCAGTGTGCGTTTCATAGTGAGCACTCCTTGCTGCGATGATCCGGCTACTGGACAGGCGCCAGAGTTCTGGGCGCCACATCAGCAGCGGTCGTGATGGTCAATGTACCGATGACCGGCCGGGACGGATCCAGACGGCCCACCCACACGCCATAGAGGCCGGGCTTGGCGCCAGTGACCGTCACCAGGGGGTTGACGTTGACGCCATCCTCGACGTCGTCGCCGCAGGCCAGCAACTCACCGTCCTCGCTCAGCACCAACAGCGTGGCGTCGCCGTCCCCTTCGAAGAACACGGTGAACTGCTCGCTGTCGCCCGTATAGTCGAGTACGAAATCGGGCACGCCACTGACCAGTCCGTTGCAGACCGGGTTGGGCAGACCTAATTCGAAGAGTGGGATCGTACCAGATACTGTCAGGCTGGCGTTGAGTGGCTCAGCCTCTGCGACCAACGCAACGGCTTCAGCCTCCAGATCCTGAATCGCTGTGGTAGCGGCCTCGATAGCGCCAATTGGCGTCGGCTCCTCAGGAGCCTTGGGCACCAGTGGGCGCTGGATCAGGCCGGCCAGGTTGAAGGTGCCGATGTTGATCTCAGGCTTGGTGGTGAGCACCAATATGCCAGGGATCAATTGATTTTTGGCGTAGCTGCCCACCCAGATCCGGTAGGTTCCAGGAGCAGGATCGTCGAGCGAGATCACTGGGTCGAGCAGGTCATCGTTGGCGTCGTCGTTGCACAGCAACTGGCCGTCGGGGGTCAACACCACCAGGGTCGGGTCGCTGTCACTGATGAAGAACACTTCGACGAAGGGCGCTTCGCCGGTCCAGTTGACCGTCACCACCGGCTGCTGATTGATGAAGCCGACGCAGTGGCTGGCCAACAAGTTGGCGTCTACCTCGCCGCCGCCCTGGACGCTGACGAAGGTCGGGTCCAGCGGGAAGCCCGCCGCCAGGTCCATGGTGATCAGCGACGCGCTGACATCGCCGGCCACATCGGCGGCCAGGCGCAGTCGCAGCCCTTCGGAGCCAAACTGGTCCTGTGCGTCGATGGACTGCAAGAAATCGTCTTCACGCTGGAAGGTCACAACGATAGGTTCTGCGAACTCCTGATCGGGCCGGCCGGTGAGCGTCACGGTGAGGGTGTCGTCGCCGTTGTCGACCCAGGCGCCCAAGTCGAGGATCGGCGCCTCATCGCGGGTGAATTCAGTGGCCAATTGAACAGCGCCATCCTCGAACAACGTCAAAGCGACCAGCCGCGTGCCGCCGCCCGACGCTGCCGGGAGCAGGGCGATGTAGGTGTTGTCCAGGCTGGCCTCCTCGGTGATCACTTCGCTGCCACGAACCGCCTCGGTCACAGTCATGGCGACGGTCGATGTCATCTCCACACTGCTGGTCACAGCGGCTGTGGTAGTTAGGGCGTCGGCGGCGCTCACAGCCGGCGCTTCTTCGCTGGAAGGCGCGGCAGCAGCCGGCTCAGCGGCCGGCTCGCCAGTCGAAGGCGCGAAGCGCACCACCTGGCCAGCCTCACCCATCACCAGCAGCTCACCCTCTTCGATTCCCACCACGTAGGAGCGCGGCTCGAAATAGAGCTGATCGCCTTGCCTGGTCAACACGACCGTGACGGTGCCGCTGGGGTTGGCCGACCAGGTGCCCGTCTCGACGATGGGCGGTTCGTTGTTGAGGTAGTCGCTGGTGACGGTGACGACGCCATCGGCTTCCAAAGCAACGGAGATATCGCGTCCCGGGCTGTCGGCGGCCGGCAGTGAGGCCGTGTAGACGCCGACGTACTCGGCCGGCAGTTGCACGACGGCCGGCTCGACCGGCGCTTCCGCCTCGGGAGCAGGCGTTGCAGACTCTTGAGGCGCCGGCAGACCGGCTGCACTGCACGCCGCCAGCGCCAGTAAGCCAAGTATCAGCGCGAGCAAGGTTAAGGTTTTTCGCATGGGTTTCTCTCCTCTGCAAGGGGTTGCGGGTACTCCGGCATCTGACAGTATCTGTGGTTCACAGTTCTCACGCAAGGTCGCCAAGAGCGCCAAAAGAATCGGCTTCCCTTAGCGGCCTTTGCGCCTTGGCGTGAGACAAAACCATGAAGACCTTGAGTATAGCTTTCCTGTCCGGAATACGCGGAGCGGCACGGCTGCAATCCGAATATGGGTGCGCTGCAGCCATCCGGCTACGGCGCACCCACGATTTCGGAGCGAGACTTACACGCCAGATTTAGACGCTGCGTTCAGCGCTTTTGATCCTAAGCCAGCGTGTTGACGTTGTTCAAGTCTTCAAAGGCCTGCTTGACGCGGGCGATGAAGGTCTGTTGGCCGGCGCGTAGCCAGACGCGCGGGTCGTAGTAGGCCTTGTTGGGCTTGCTGGGGCCGTCGGGATTGCCGAGCTGGCCCTGCAGATACGCCTCGTTGGCCTGGTAGAACAGTCGCACGCCGTCCCAGAAGGCCCACTGCGTGTCGGTGTCGATGTTGAACTTGATCGCGCCGTAGGAAATGGCCTCGCTGATGTCGGCAGGGGCCGAGCCGGAGCCGCCGTGGAAGACAAAGTCGATCGGCTTGGGGGCCGTGCCGAACTTCTCCTGCACGTAGATTTGCGAGTCGCGCAGGATCTTGGGGCGAAGCTGCACGTTGCCTGGGGAGTAGACGCCATGGACATTGCCGAAGGAGGCCGCCACAGTGAAGCGGTCGCTGACTTTCATCAACTCCTCGTAGGCGTAGGCCACGTCTTGTGGCTGTGTATAGAGTCGATCGCTGGATACACCGCTGTGGTCGATGCCATCTTCCTCGCCGCCGGTGATGCCCAATTCGAACTCCAGGGTCATGCCCATCTTGCTCATGCGCTCCAGATAGCGCTTGCAGGTGTCGATGTTCTGCTGGATCGGTTCGGTGGACAGGTCGATCATGTGCGAGCTGTAGAGCGGCGTCCCATACACCTTATAGAAGGCGTCGCCGGCATCCAACAGGCCGTCCAGCCAAGGCAGCGCCTTGCGCGGGCAGTGATCGGTGTGCAGAATCACGCGCGCATCGTACAGGGCAGCCATGTGATGGACATGCTCGGCCAGGGAGGCGGCGCCGGCGATCGAGGCCCGCATGCCGTCGTTCTTGAGGCCCTTGCCAGCGTAGAAGGCTGAACCGCCGGTGGAGGTCTGGATGATCACCGGAGAGTTGACGTCGCGCGCCGCCTCCATCACGCCGTTGACCGTTTCGGTGCCAATGCAGTTGACGGCGGGCAGAGCGAACTGCTTCTCTTTTGCCACCGCAAACAGGGCCTGGACTGCGTCGCCGGTCAAAACACCGGCGGGAAACTGTTGCTTCAAATCAGACATGGGTCGTGCTCCTTTGCTAATGGGTCTTTGAAACATGAACGATGAGATACAGGTCACGCCTTGGGCGTATAGACCGCCATCAGGCGAGCGACATCCTTGAGCGCCAGCCACTCCTCCACGCGTGGCCGGTGGACGCCAGCCTCCACCAGATCGGGCAGGTTAGCCAGATCGGTGAAGGTGATCTTGCCATACAGCCGGCCGATGCACTGCAACTGCGCGCTGCCGGTGCTGGCCTGCTCGATCAGGCGCAGTTGTGCGCGCGTGGCCAGGCGGGTGGCCTGGATGCGGTCATAGGGGGTGGGGCTGCCGCCCTGCTGGATGTGGCCCAGGATGGTCTGGCGTACATCGAACAGATCGCCGCCCTCTTTCTCGAACAGCGTAACCAGGAAACTGGTGGTGTAGTAAGGATCGGCCTTTTCGTTGCGGATCATCAGGCCAAGCCGCTTGCCGCCCTCGAAGCCTGCCCGCAGGTCGGCCACATCGCGCTGCAACTCGGCCAGGGTGATGCCGTCCTCGGGCAGGTAGACCCGTTCAGCGCCGGTGGCCAGTCCGCTCATCGTGGCCAGATAGCCCGAGTCGCGGCCCATCACCTCTACCACATAGACCCGATGCGAGGCCACGGCCGACTCCTTGACCTTGTCTACGTTGGAGACGATGGTGTTGAGGGCCGTGTCCGCGCCGATAGTCATCTCGGTGCCAGGCAGGTCGTTGTTGATGGTGGCTGGCAGACAGACGACGGGAATGGCGAGGCCCGGATACTGGTCGCGCCGCTGGCCCAACTCATAGGCGAACTCGTAGCCGACCCATCCGCCAATCATCAGGATGCCGTCGATGCGCTGCTGCTCCAGGGTGGCTGCAATGCGTTCCCACTCCGGCTCGGTGGGCAGCCGGCGGCTGGTGCCCAGCTCGGCGCCGCCGCGTCGCACCCAGCCATGCACGTCCATCCAGCCCATCTCCTTGATCTGGCCGGCCAGCAGCCCGGTGAGACCATTGCGTACAGCCAGCAGCGCGTGTCCCTGGTCCAGGCCAATGCGCACTGCTGCCCGCACGGCTGTGTTCATGCCTGGCGCTGGCCCCCCCAAGTGCATCACGGCCAGGCGCAACTGGCGTTGGCCTGGCGGCAACGGCCTGGGGTTGGCCTGTACCATCGTGCGGAGAATCTCGTAGGACTCGACAAAGCCGCGGCCGCGCATGGCCATGGCCTGCTCATAGTCGCCCGCGTGGATCAGTTCAGCCACCTGATGGGTTTTTTTGACGTTCTCCATCAGCGGGCTGGCAGAGACGGCGTTGTCGCGCAGGCCGATCAGGTTGGGCTCGGCCTCAGGTCCCGCCTGCAGGATGGTGCGCACTGCCTCGACGCCTAAAAAGGTGCTCATGTTGCGGTCGAAGGCGCTGGGGGAACCACCGCGCTGGACGTGGCCCAGGATGGTGACGCGCGTGTCTTCGCCCAACTGCTCGGTCAGCACCCGCTTGATGTAGTCGCTGGCGATAGGTTGGCCCTGGCGGTCGATCGCGCCCTCGGCCACTATCACGATGTTGTGGCGGCGGCCGCGCGCCCGGCCGGCGCGAATAATGTCGCACATGCGCTGTTCCCAGCCGTCCTCAGGGGGGCTTTCGGGGATGAAGACCCAGTCGGCGCCGGTGGCCAGGCCGCTCATCAGCGCCAGATAACCGGCATGGCGGCCCATAACCTCGACCACAAAGGAGCGCTGATGGCTGGATGCCGTGCTGCCGATGGCGTCCACGGCCTCGACGATGCGGTGCAGCGCCGTGTCCGCGCCGATGGTCATGTCGGTGCCGAACATATCGTTGTCGATGGAGCCGACCAGGCCGACGATGCCCATGTGCGGGTGGGCGTCGACCATCTCCTGGGTGATGCGGCCGCTGGCCACCAGGGCGCGCAGCAGGTCGGGCCAATCCTGGCGGAACATGTTAGCGCCCGTCAGGCTGCCGTCGCCGCCGATGCACACCAACCCGTCGATATCGCGGGTGATGAGGTTGTAGGCAGCTTCTATGCGCCCCTCGAAGGTGCGAAAGGCGGCTGAGCGGGCCGAGCCAATGACGGTGCCGCCCTGGTGCAGGATGCCGCCCACATCCTCCCAGCCCAGTTTGCGGATGTAGTCGCCGCCCCGTATCATGCCCTCGTAGCCTTCGTAGATCGCGTAGACATCCAGCCCTGCATTCAGGGCCGTGCGCACCACAGCACGCACGGCGGCGTTCATGCCCTGGGAGTCGCCGCCGCTGCTAAACACACCCAGGCTTTGAATGTGATGAGGTTGTGCCATCGTGGCTCCTTTCAGGATCGATGGATGGGGAGTTCGACGATATTTTACCCCCATTCTAACCACGCTGCCAATCTCAACAGGGTGTATTTCGAAGGAGGTTAAAACGCACCGCAGAGGTCGAAGAGACCCAGTTCACCCAACGAGTCACCCAAGGAGGTGCAAGCGATCAACCCCGGAGCTCCCCACAGTTGCTCTCAGTTCCCCCTCAGCTTTGCCAATCCGCCATCAAATCCGCCATCACCCGCGCCCGTTCTGTCTCGCCATCGAACGACAGATAGATCGTCTGCTGGCGGGTGTTGAGCTTGGATTTGTCGCTGCCCCATTGCAGGCCCCAGGCGTCCATCACCGCATTTTTGTCCGGCAGCACTTGCTCTACCAGCAGTTGTAGCGCGGGACGCTCGGAGCGCCCGAAGCGCAGCGTTCCTGGCTGCACCTGGCGCAGCTCGCTGCTCTTGATGAATATATACCACATGCCGATATCGCCTTCAGGCCAACGCGCCAGGCCGGCCAGCAGACGCGCCGGTCGCACAACGGCCATCAGCGCGTGCTCGCGCGTGCTGAAGCTGCGGTAGGCGGCCGGCAGCTCAGTGAAGCGTTGCGCCTTGCCCTCCACTTCGAACAGGCCAGTGGCGTGTAAGAGGAGTTTGTCGGCCGGGTTCATGGGCATGGCGCCGGACAGGGGTTGCGCGGCCGGGCCTTTGGGGCGAAAATGGACGTATTGGCGGCGCTGCGCCATACGCTGACCGACCAGGAGCGCCAGCGTGAGCACGAGGCCGACCAGCGCGCCGGGCAACCCACCCGGCAACAGACCGGCGACCATGGACAGGGCGGCCAGCAGCAGCACGATTGCGATCCAGCGCTCCAGCGGCGCGCCCATGGTCTGGTAACGACGCAAGTTGTAGAGAGTTTCGAGCAGGAAGGAGGGCATGGGCGGTTGCTATCCTGGTATAAAAACGCGCTGGACCCTTGGGTCCAGCGCGTTAGGTGGCCTATGGCAGGTCTTACGTTCTGCCTGGCGCGTTACGCCGTTACCAGCCGTTTGAAAGCGCCCTGGTCCAGCGTCTCGACCTCCATCAACTGCTCGGCGATCTTATTGAGCAGGTCACGGTAGGTGGTGATCACCTGATGGGTGCGGGCGTGAGCCTCGTTGACGATGCGCTGCACCTCGCGGTCGATGGCCTCGGCCACCTCTTCGCTGTAGTTGCGCTGCTCGGCGATCTCGCGGCCCAGGAACATCATCTCCTCTTTGTGGCCGTAGGTCAGCGGCCCCATGCGCTCGCTCATGCCCAGCGCCGTCACCATACGCCGCGCGATGCGTGTCACCTGCTCCAGGTCGTTGGAGGCGCCTGTCGTCACCTGGCCAAAGACTAACTCCTCGGCGACCCGGCCGGCCAGCGCCACGGAGATCTCCTGCTCCATCTCGGTGCGGCTGCGCAACATGCTGTCCTTGTCCAGCGGCCACATATAGCCGCCCGCCATGCCGCGCCCGACGATGGTGACCTTCAGCACCGGCGTGGTGTGCGACAGCTTCTCCTGAACCAGCGCGTGGCCCGCCTCGTGGTAGGCGATGACCCGCTTTTGCTGGTCGGAGATAACGCGCCCTTTGCGCTCCGGGCCGATAGCCACGCGCTCGATGGCCTCAGTCAGGTCGGTCATGGTGATGTTGCGCCGGTTGCGTCGTGCAGCCAGGATCGCTCCTTCGTTGACCATGTTTTCCAGGTCAGCGCCCACAAAGCCGGGTGTCGCCCGCGCCAGCACCTCCAGGTCCACATCCTCGGCCAGCGGCTTGCCGCGCACGTGGACTTTCATGATCTCTTCGCGGCCCTTGATGTCGGGCTGGTCCATGACCACGCGCCGGTCGAAGCGGCCGGGCCGCAGCAGCGCCGGGTCCAGGATATCAGGCCGGTTGGTGGCGGCGATGATGATGATATTGGTGTCGGTGTCGAAGCCGTCCATCTCCACCAGGATCTGGTTCAGCGTCTGCTCGCGCTCATCGTGGCTGCCGCCCAGGCCCGCCCCGCGATGGCGGCCCACCGCGTCGATCTCGTCGATGAAGATGATGCAGGGCGAGTTGCGCTTGGCCTGCTCGAACAGATCGCGCACACGGCTGGCGCCGACGCCGACGAACATCTCGACGAACTCAGAGCCGGAAATCGAGAAGAAGGGCACGCCGGCCTCGCCGGAGACGGCCTTGGCCATCAGGGTCTTGCCGGTGCCGGGCGGTCCGACCAGCAGCACGCCCTTGGGGATGCGTGCGCCCAGAGCCGCGAACTTCTCTGGCTCCTTGAGGAACTCGACCACCTCTTTCAGCTCCTCCTTCGACTCATACGCGCCGGCCACATCGTCAAAGGTGACGGTGGGCTTATCGCCGGTGAACATGCGCGCCTTGCTTTTGCCGAAGGAGAATGCCTGGTTGCCCGCTCCTTGCGCCTGGCGCAGGATGAAGAAGAAGAACGCGCCGATCAGCAGGATCGGCAGGAAGGCGCCCAGGATGGGGGCCCAGTTCTCCCAGCGGGTGGTGGGCGGAAAGATCAGAGTGACGTTAGCCAGTTCTTCGCTGGTGACGCCAAAGTCATTCAATGACTGGACCAGGTCCGCGCCGCTCTCGATGCGCGATTGCACCTGTGGCGCTTCATCGCCCTCGCTCACATAGGTCACCGTGAGCGAGCCGTCTTTTTCTGAGATGGACTCGACCTTGCCGTCGGTAATGTCGGCTGCGATCTGGCTGATGGGTACTGTCTGCACCGTCTCCCTGCCCTGGCGCAGCGTCGAAAACAAGAACGTCGCCAGGATAGCCAGCAAGATAATGTAGAGAAACCCGTTTTTCAACGAACCTTGGCCCATGTTTTCCTCGATATACTCAATTCAGTCTGTCCCATGCAGTCTAGCACAGGGACCAGATCGTGTCAATTGATCGTATCATTGTCTGGCGCATTGGGCAGTAGGGCGCATTACCGGACAGGGCGGGCAGATTGAGCATTTTTGCCGGCTGATGGTATAATCTCTTGGCGCTGGGATTCGGAACCCGGGTCTTCTCTGTGTCCTGGTTTCTTGTGTCCTGCGTAATATATGCGTGATGCCTTCTGTCTGGCTGCCAACCGGGCAGAAGCATTGATACGAGTGGATTGATGCAGACGATCGTCGTGACCGGCGTCAGCGGCTATTGGGGACGGCGAGTGGCGCAGCAGTTGCTGACCATGCCGGACGTGCGCGTGTTGGGTCTGGACCGCCGCATGCCGGCGTTGCCGCTGGAGGGCCTGGATTTCGTCAAGGCCGACATCCGCAACCCGCTGTTGGTCGAACTGTTGCGCGCCGAGCGGGTGGACACCCTGGTGCATCTGGCCTGGCGCGAGCAACAATGGCGCCGGGAAGAGGACTTCGAGAGCAACGTGCTGGGCGCCATGCAGTTGTTGGGCGCCTGTGTCGATGCTGGCGTGCGTCAGGTGGTGTGGCGCAGCACCACAGCCGTCTATGGCGCTCGCGCCGAGAATCCGTTCTATATGCCAGAGGCGACGCCGCTGGCGGTCCGTTCCGCCAACGCCGCCATCCAGGATGCCCTGGAGGTCGAGCGCTTCATCGCTGGTTTCGCCGCTGAGTATCCTGAGATGCGCCTGGCCGTGTTGCGCCTGGCCAATGTGGTTGGCGTCGACGCGGACTCGCCCTTCACTCGTCTGTTGCGCCTGCCGGTGCTGCCTGACTTGCTGGGCTTCGACCCGCTGCTGCAAGTGATTGATGCGGACGATGCGGTGGCAGCTCTGGTTCACGCCGCGTGTCATCCACTCAGCGGGCCGGTCAACATCGCGGCCGACGGCGTCGTCTCTTTCTGCCAATTGGCAGGCAAGCTGGGTCGTCCCACCTTGCCGATTGTGCATCTGCTGGTCTATTGGGGGTGGCCGCTGCTGGCCAGTCTGCCGGCCGGGCGCGACCTGTTGCGCTGGTTCCCCATAGAGCCGGATTACCTGCGCTTCCCTTGTATCGGCGATCTGACGCGCATGCGCAGCGAACTGGGCTTTGCGCCACAGTGGAGCGCGACCCAGGCTGTGCAGCGCTACGTGGAGGGTCTGCGCGTGCAGCGCTACCAGTCGCCGGCCGCGGCTCAGCCCTATGCCGCCGATCAGCTCGACCTCGTCCTGACCCAGCGCAGCCAGGCTGCGCAACCCCGCGCCAGGATCGACATCACATGACCCAGCCGCCAGACATCCGCTGCCAGGCCATCGCCGCTGATGGCGCCCTCTGCGCCAACCCGGTCCTGGCGGGCAGCGCTTTCTGTTCGTTGCATGGCGGCCAGAGCAACGCGGGCTTGGACCCAAGCAGCGACGGCTGGCTGGTCATCGACGACAGCGCGGCAGCTCCGCCCGCCCAACCAGCGCTGCCGGTCACGCCGCCGCGGCCTGCTGACAGCGTTGAGCCGGTTGAGTTGGGCGATGACCTGTGGATCGACGACCGGCTGACCGGGCAGCGCATGCGGGAGGCCGAGCGGCAGAGCCGGCTGAGCAGCGAACTGGCTCGCTTTGCCCGCGCGGCTCAACGCCTGGCGCCGCCCGGCGCTGAGACCATGGCCCCTTCGGCGCAGGAAGCCCAGCGCTTGCTAAGCCAGCTATTGGGACCGTTTTATCCGCGTCAATTGATCGACCAGGGGGGCGCCTGGCTCAGCCCCGACCTGTGGAAAGGCGCCTGGTACGTCGCCGCCTATTTGCTGCGCGCCCAGACCAGCAGTCTGCGCCGGCGGCTGGAAGGGAACTACGAGATCGACGACTTCGGGCGCGATGAGGAGTTTCTGAGCGTCGTGCTCTCCCTGGCTCAGTTTCTCTACCAGAGCTATTGGCGCGTCGAGGTCAGCGGCATCGAGCATGTGCCGGTCCAGGGACGGGGCATGTTGGTGAGCAACCACTCTGGCGTTCTGCCCTTCGACGGACTCATGATTGCGTTGGCGCTGTACAACGAAACGGCTACCCAACGTCTGCCGCGCGCCCTGGCCGACTCCTGGTTCCCTACACTGCCTTTCATCTCTACCCTGTTGCAAAAAACCGGCCAGGTACAGGCCCATCCATTGAACGCACTGCGCCTGCTGGAGCGGGACGAGTTGGTGGCTGTCTTCCCCGAAGGCACCAAGGGCATCGGCAAACCCTTTCGGGAGCGCTATCAGTTGCGGCGCTTTGGGAGGGGCGGTTTCATCAAAGTCGCCCTGCAGGCTGGCGCGCCAATCATCCCCGTGGCTGTGGTTGGCGCCGAGGAAATCTATCCGGTGATCGGCCGTTGGGACCCGTTGGCGCGGCTGCTTGGCATGCCTTTTTTCCCGGTGACGCCCACCTGGCCCTGGACGGGGCCGTTGGGGCTGGCGCCGCTGCCGACCAAGTGGTTTATCGACATCGGCCAGCCCATCTATCTGGACGGCTACGACGCACGCGCCGCAGCCAATCCATCTGTGGTAGCCCGCCTGACCGACCAGGTGCGCACCACCATCCAGCGTATGTTACTGGAGCGGTTGGCCAGGCGAAGGTCGGTTTTTCTGGGCTAAGGCCACCGCAGGACCGTCAGTCCTATTCATGAGGAGATGAAGATGCCCGTCTATCAAACCGCAGAGCAGTTCTACGCCGTCATGGACGAAGGTTTTCAGCGCATGGCCGCCGATCCCGATGCCATGAGTGATTTCCAGCGCCGGCGCATGCTCGTGTCCATCAAAACCACTGAGCCTGAGGCTGTTATCGCGCTCGATGGCCGGGCCCATCCGGTGCAGGTGACCTTTGGCGCGCCGGCCGCCAAGGCAGACCTGGGCCTGCAGATGCCTGCTGACCTGCTGCATCAGATTCTGATGCAAACCGCCGGCGTCAAGGCGTCGTTTATGTCGGGCGCTGTCCAGGTATCGGGCAATGTCTTTCGCGCCATGCAATTGACCGACCTGTTTCATCAAATCCAGCGGGTCTATCCCCAGGTGCGGCGGGATTTGGGGCACGACGCATAGCTGCTGCACGCTGGCTGATCCTGGCAGCACAACAAGCAGAGCCGCCGCGGATTTCCGCGGCGGCTCTGCTTGTTGGTTGGGCGCTAGGCGCCGGCTCAGACAACCCGGTCGATCTGTTGTTCCAGGAGTTCCAACGTGCGCTTCAGGGTGTCCAGGAAGTTGCCTGTCGTGCTGTGGGGTGTTTTCTTGGCAGTCTCGCCGCTGCTGCCGCCCTCCAGAATGCGCTGCACCACTTCGGGGCGGTGTTGAGCCTCTCGCATCCCGGCCAGATCGGCCATCACCATGCTGCGCGAGATCTTGATGCCGTAGCGCGCCAGCGTCTCCTTGAACACTTCGTAGCCGCCCGCCAGATCGACGCTCACTGAACGAAAGCCGTGTTCAGCGATCTTGACCCGGTCCTGCAGGCGCATGATGTTGGCGAAGAACATCATGCTGTCATCGGTTCTCGGTTCGATCAGGATGATGTCCACGTCGGGATGGCGGCGCTGAAGCTGTTTGATCTGGTACTTCAAGCCGGAATGGAGCATGACGCGCGTGGCTTGGGCGCTGACTGCCTCGAGTCCCCGCTTGCTGATCATCTCGCCGTTGGATCCCTCTTGACCGGTCGAGTCGAACGGCACCAGCGAGTTGATGCACACCACCAGCTTGGCCCCCTGCTCGATGGCGACGTCCAGGCTGGCATTGCCGCGCGCGCCGCCATCGATGAAGTCCTTGTTGCCGATGCGAAAGGGTTTGTAGATGATCGGCACGGCGGATGAGGCGGCGACTGCCTCGGAGATCGAGACGCCTGGGGTCTGGGCGCTGAACACCGCGCGGTGGCCAGTATCGAGCTCGGTGGCGATGATGTACAGCTCACGGGTCAGTTGGTCGAAGCGGTTGGTGCATCCGGTCAGCGCCAGTGTTTCGGCCATCCATTCCCCATAGGCGCGGTTATCATAGATGCCGGAGGGGAGGGCGCTGCCCAGTCCGCTGAAAACCATGTCCAGCACTGACAGCCGCCCGCGGCTGGCCAGGGCGTCGATCCCTGTGCTGGCCAGGCGGCGAGGCAGGCCCAGACTGCGGCGCAGAATCTCGCCGGTGTTGAGGCGGAAGAGATGCTTGGGCTCGGGGAAGGTGGCAATGGGATGGCTGGCGTTGACTACCCGCATCAGGTCGACCGAGGACATGCCATTGGCCAGATAGGAAGACACCAGCGCACCTGCGCTGGTGCCGACATAGATATCGAAGTCGTTGACCGTGCGATTGACGAGCAACTCGTCGATGGCGCGCAGCGCGCCGATCTCATACACAGCGCCGCTGGTCCCGCCGCCGGCCAGAACCAGCGCCGTGCGACCCATTGACTGTCTCTCGTCATCCATGACTAACTCGCACTCCTGGTCATTGTCTGTTCTTTGCGCTCCGCAGAGCGTGCGCCTGGCAGGGGCCATCGTATGTCGCGCATCACACTGCGGACTGCCAGGATACCTTGGCGTCGCACGCGCGGATATGTCTTGGCGTAGACGCTCTCAGGCAGCGCGAATGCTACGCTTGCTCTCCGTCGGTTTCAACCTCGGTGGTCAGCAGGACGTCCAGGGCCTGGTTCAAATGTTCGAGTTGACTCTGCAGGTTGACGACATCCAGTCGCGAGGGGATGTTCAGGCGATGCAGCGCGGCCTCGACGCGTGTGTCCACCAGACGCGGGTCAATCAGGGTGGACAGACGCTCCCGGCTCAACTCCTCGCGCAGGCGTGAGGCGTCCTCTTCGGCCATCTCACCCCGCCTGACCAATGCATCGATGCGCTCGTCCACCTCAGCCTCCAGCGCCTTGACCGCGTTGAGT
This sequence comes from Anaerolineae bacterium clx_CAG2, assembly GCA_014155705.1. Lineage (GTDB taxonomy): Bacteria > Chloroflexota > Anaerolineae > JAAEKA01 > JAAEKA01 > JAAEKA01. The sequence continues at coordinate 21,538 of JAAEKA010000181.1, forward strand.
GAGGCCTGAAAGGAGCGTTTCACGTAGCCGAAGGTATCGCCGCCCGCCCGTATCAGATTGGTGAGCAGGGTGTTGGGCAGGTAGCCGCTGTCCTTTTTCTCGCGCTCGAAGATGATCTGAGAGAGGGTCACGCCGGTAAGGTCTTCGCTGGTCTCGTGATCCCGCACCTCGACATCGTAGCCGTCGCGGATCAGGTCGGCGATGCTGTCCAGGGTGATATAGCGTTTGGCGTCTGTGTTGTAGAGTTTGCGATTGGGATATCGCTTGATCAAGACAGTAGGCATAATAGCGTCGCTCCTGAAGAGATTATACCGCGCCGTGTCAAATGTGTCCAAATCGTATCGGCAATCCCACATACAACGCGGAGTCAAGGCTTCAGCAACACGGAGTTAAGGCTTCAGCCGGATCTGACAGACAAAAGCGCCGGCAGAGTTGTGTGCAACAAGCACGCACTCTGCCGGCGCTTCATCCTCATCTGCGCAGCCCGCAGGTCTCAGCCAGCGGTTGTTGTCTGATGGGACAACAGCCGGACGAGACAGCAGATGGCGGGGGCTACCCATGCCTCAAGGCGTCCACCTTTTCGGCCAGCAGAGAAATCTTCGCGCTCAGCGCGTCGATGTCGTTCTTGGTGGGCACATTGAGACGCCCCAGAATGCTCTCGATGCGCTGATCCAGCATCGACTCGGCGCGCGTGATCTGCTTCTCGGTCTCTTCCTGCATCTTTTCTGCGACGCCCTCGACCTTTTCGGCCACTTCTTCGGCGCCGTTGCGCTGGCGATGGAGCACTTCACGGACCAGCCGGCGGCCGTCCTGTTCAGCGATCTCGCCGCGTTCGATCAGCTTGGCGACGAAGTCCTCGATCTCATCCTTGGTGAGAACCACAACACCGACGCCGGCCATCAAGACCCGACGCACAGCGGCTACCATGCCCGTGGCTGTGTGTTCAGTAGCTTCAACCGTTTCGGCCACTTCGACCGGCATCTCTTCGACGCTGTTCTCTACGATCTCAACCGCCTCAGCAACGGCTGCTTCCATTTCCTTTTTCATCTTCAACCTCCAAATGATGTGCTAGACGTCAACGACGTCTGCGTGTGAGTGAGCTTTTGCTTTCAATGACGCACTGCGTCATTAGCGATTATAGCACAGCGCGTCATGCGAGTCAAGTTAGGAAAATCACGAGCAGCACTTCCAACTTTGGCACGGAGTCGAGGCTTCAGTCGGGATTGCCGGGTGCGAATCGAGCGCGCTGACCCGCCTCCGCGTTGGCAGAGTTTATATGTGGAATTGCTGGAAGTCGCCACAGGTCGTTGACGTTCGAAGTGCTTTGGTAGTATAATGAGATGAGTTTGTAGCGAGTCGAAACCCCGTCATTGCGCGCCGCTGCGGCGAAGCAACCCCCGATGCGGCCGATGCGGGCAGTGAGCTCCTGCTGCCTTCCAAATCATAGCTCTTCCACAACGAGGTAACAGACATGGAGAAACCCTGGCTGAAGCAGTACGAGAATGGGGTCCCGGCGACTCTCTCCTATCCCGACATTTCGCTCTACCAGATGCTGGCCAACACGGCGGCCCAGTATGGAGCTCAGCCAGCCGTCAAGATGATCCTGCGCTATTTACCGGCCGGCCGGACCATCGGCGTCGAGTTCTCTTACGCCGACCTGAAGGACAAGGTCGACCGGCTGGCAACGGCCTTACACGAGATGGGCGTGCGCAAGGGCGACCGGGTGGCTGTGCAGTTGCCTAACTCCCCCCATTCTCTGCTGGTCTTCTATGCGGTGCTCAAGCTGGGCGCCATCGTCGTCAACACCAATCCCATCTACACCCCGCGTGAGATGGAGCACCAGTTCAGCGACTCGGGCGCCGAGACGGTGATCCTGCTCAACAGTTTCTACCCTAAGCTGCAGGAGATCCAGGTCAAAACCCGGATCAGGCGGGTCATCATCGCCCACATCAATGATTTCATGGGCTTCCCCTTCAGCTTTTTGGTGAAACGGACGCAGGCTAAAGAGGGGCAGTGGGTGGACGTACCGGAGGGCAACGGGGTCTATCACATGACCTCGCTGCTCAGGAAGTATCCGCCCACCCCGCCCAAGGTGGACGTGCAGCCCGACGACATCGCCCTCTTCCAGTACACGGGCGGCACCACGGGCGTGCCCAAGGCGGCCATGCTCAGCCATCGCAACCTGGTGAGCAACGTCCTGCAGTGCTCCAGTTGGCTGACCGACCTGGAGCCGGGGCGCGAGATTGTGATGGGCGCGATCCCCTTCTTCCACGTCTTCGGCATGACTGTAGGCATGGCGCTCAGCGTCTCCATGGGCGGCAAGCTGATCGTGACGCCTAACCCGCGGCCCATCGACAATGTCATGAACCAGATCCAGCGCGAGCGGGCGTCGATCTTTCCCGGCGTGCCGGCCATGTATATCGGCATTGTCAACCATCCCGAGGTGACAAAGTACGATTTGAAGAGCGTCAAGGCCTGCATCAGTGGGGCAGCGCCGCTGCCCATGGAGGTGCAGGAGCAGTTCGGCGCTATCACCGGCGGCCGGTTGGTGGAAGGCTACGGGCTGACCGAGGCTGCACCCGTTACCCATTGCAACCCGGTCTATGGCCTGCGCAAGGCCGGCTCTATCGGCATCCCCCTGCCTGACGTGGAGGCCAGGCTGGTTTCGCTGGAGCCCGGCCCGGACGGCCGTCCGCTCGATGTGGCGGTTGGCCAGGACGGCGAGTTGGCGCTGCGCGGCCCGCAGGTGATGATGGGCTATTGGAACAAGCCTGAGGAGACCGCCAACGTCAAGGACGCCGACGGTTGGCTCTACACGGGCGACATCGCCAGGATGGATGACGATGGCTATTTCTACATCGTCGACCGCAAGAAGGACATCATCATCGCCAGCGGTTACAACGTGGTGCCGCGCGAGGTCGAGGAAGTGCTGTTCAGCCATCCGGCGGTGCAAGAGGCGGTCGTGGCCGGCATCCCGCACCCAGTGCGCGGCGAGACGGTCAAAGCCTACGTGGTGCTCAAAGAGGGCCAGAAGGTCACCTCGGACGAGTTAATCGCCTTTTGCAAAGAGCAACTGGCGCCCTACAAGGCGCCAACCATGGTCGAATTTCGCAGCGAGCTGCCCAAGAGCATCGTGGGTAAGTTCCTGCGCCGCGTGCTGGTGGAGGAAGAGAAGGCGAAGCTGGCCGCCAGGTAGCGGACTGGCATTTCATGTTGTTAGCGTGACCACTCAGGCGAGGCCAAAGAAACCGGGTTTTTGTGTCTGAGACAACCATCATGGCGCCTAGTGCGGTGTGCGCAGACACAGGGGTCTTTCCCACACAAGAAAAACCCGGTTTCTGAACGACTGGCTGGGTAGTCACTTGTTAACTAAGTTTGACGTGATGCCAGGGTTGACGGTTCCCTTGGTTGGGTATATAATGCCGCCGCTTCCCTTCAGAACCTACCCTTCGATCCACTGTCCGTTGTCCGGACAACAGCCCTATCATACACAGGAGGCGCCTATCGACGTGACCCGTTCTATATCCTCCGTCCATCCCCTCTAGTAGCAGCCTGCCAGCCAGAGCGTCACTGCTCCGCGCAGGCGCCACCATTCAAGAAGGAGATACATCGCTGTATGAACGGCAAAATTGCCCGATTACTGACACTGATCATGGTCCTTGCCATGATCGCTTCGCCGGCATTTGCGTCCCCCCTGGATGCGCCTGTCGAGGAGACAGCGCAGCCCCCAGCGCCGGCCGCACAGGCAGCCCCTGTGTTCCAGGCTGCCGAAGCCGCCGGCCCCGCCCTCTACATTGTTCAACTCAACGACCCCAGCCTTGCCAGTTATACCGGCGGGATTCCGGGCCTGGCAGCCACCAGCCCTGAGGCCATCGGCGGCGGCCGGCTGGATGCAACTTCGCCTGAGAGCAAAGCCTACCTGCGCTATCTGGCAGGTCAACAGCAAGAAGCGCTGAACGGCATTGAATCGATATTGGGTCGTTCGCTGGATGTAACCTTCCAGTACCTGGCCGTGCTCAACGCCTTTGCCGTCACCCTCTCCCCCGAGGAAGCAGCCAAGGTCGCCAAGCAGCCTGATGTCAAGGCGGTCTGGCGCGATGTAGAGCGCGAGCTGGACACCGACGTCGGCCCGATTCACATCGGCGCGCCGGAGATCTGGAACGGCAACACCGGCACGGGTGCTGCCACCCGCGGCGAGGGTGTGGTGATCGGCGTCATCGACTCCGGCATCAATTCGCAGCATCCCTCCTTTGCGGCCACCGACGGCGGCGGCTACACCCACACCAATCCCTACGGCGCCGGCGTCTACAAGGGCTGGTGCGTCGCCAACCCCAGCTTTTGCAACAGCAAGCTAATAGCGGCCTATGGCCTGAACCCGGTGGGCGGTTCGCCTGAGGACCTCGACGGTCACGGCAGCCACACGGCCAGCACTTCAGGCGGCAATGCCCATACCGCCTCCATCACCGTCGGCCCGACCGCTTACAATGTGGACATCCAAGGCGTAGCGCCGCGCGCCAACATTGTCGCCTATAAGGTCTGCAACCCGAGCTGCCCCGGCACTGCCAGTGTGGCGGCCGTCAACTCGGCCATCCTCAATGACCAGGTGGACGTGCTGAACTACTCCATCTCCGGCAGCGACAGCCCCTGGAACGACCCGGTCGACCTGGCCTTCCTTGACGCCAGCAACGCCGGCATCTTTGTCTCGGCCTCGGCCGGCAACAGCGGCCCTGGCGCCAGCACCGTGGCCAAGACCGGCCCGTGGAACGCAGCCGTGGCGGCATCTACCCATAATCGCGTCATCGCCCATACTCTGGACGTGACCGGCCCGACCACCCCTGCGGCCCTGCAGGGCCTGGCTGCTGTCCCTGGTGAGAATACCTCGATATTAGCCGATATCAACGGCTCGCTGCGTTACGACGCCACCAACGTCACCGGATGCACCGCCTTCGCGGCTGGCACGTTCACGGGTAGTCTGGCGCTGATCCAGCGCGGCGGCTGCACCTTTGACATCAAGGTGAACAACGCGGTAGCTGCCGGCGCGACCGGCGTGGTGATGTTCAACAGCCAGGGCGGCCCACCCATCACCATGGGCGGCCTGACAGGCACCCCACCGGCCGTCATGGTAGACCTGGCCAAGGGCACAGCGCTGCGTGACTACGTCATCGCTAACCCCACCAGCGCCACGGTACGCATCAACACTGCTACCGCATACATGACCGACCCCGTATGGGAGGACGTAGTAGCAGGCTTCAGCTCGCGCGGCCCCAGCCAGTTCGAGTTGGTCAAGCCCGACTACATCGCGCCAGGCGTCAACATTCTGGCGGCCTATGCGGCCTCGGGCGGCGATCCGGTACAGTACAGCTTCCTGCAGGGCACGTCCATGTCCTCGCCCCACGGCGCGGGCGCGGCAGCCCTGATGGTAGGCCTCTATCCCGCCTGGACGCCGGCTGAGATCAAGTCGGCCCTGGCCTCCTCGGCCACCGGCGGCCTGGTCAAGGAAGATGACGTCACGCCGGCCGATCCCTTCGATGTCGGCTCCGGCCTGCTGGCTCTGGGCGGCGCGGCCAACGTGGGGCTGGTCTTCAATGAGACCGGCGCCAATTACGCGGCGGCCAACCCGGCCATCGGCGGCGACCCCAAGACGCTCAACCAGCCCAGCATGGCCAACTACAACTGCGCCACCTCGTGCAGTTGGACCCGCACGGTCAGGGCCGTGGAAGATGGCACCTGGGGTGCGGCGGGCAGCGCTCCCGGCGACGCTACCATCACAGTCACGCCCAACAACTTCACGTTGAACGCTGACGAGACCCAGCAGTTGACGATCACGTTCAACGTCGGAACGCTGCCGACGGACCAGTGGGCCTTCGGCTCGGTGACATTGATGCCGGCTGTGGCCGAGGGCGCCCCGCAGGTGGTAGCCCAGACGCTGCCCGTGGTGGTCAAGCCTACGTCGGCCATCCCCGACATTAACGTCACGCCCGCCAGTCTGGCCGCCACCCAGCCGCCTGACACCACCACCAGCCAGGCGCTGACCATCGGCAATGTGGGCACGGCTCCGCTGACCTGGCAGATCGCCGAGGCGCCGCTGACCATGCGCATCGAGCTGACGGCTGAGGGCGTGGACGCACCTGAAGCGCCCATCTCCTTGATCGTCGACGACGGCGTCGGCGAGAACGCTATCGGCCTGACCAACGGCGGCCAGTTCCTCTGGCTCAATCGCTTCACGCCCGGCGCCGGCAACTTCCCGCTCCAGCTCGACCAGGTGGACGTGATGTTCGGCTATCCGGGCAGCCCCGGCGGCGTCAACGTGGGCGAGCTGGTGGACATCTATCTGTACGAGGATGCCGACGGCAACCCGGCCAACGGCGCTACCTTCGTGAGCTCGCTGCTTAATCAGGCGGTGGAAGCTGTCGATGGTACTACCTTCTCGACCTACCCGCTGCCGGCCCCGGTAACCTTCAATGGCCCCGGCGACGTGCTGATTGCAGTGGTCAACCGCACGGCGGGTGTGGCCGCAGGCACCTTCCCAGCGGCGATCGACCAGACTGCGCCCAGCCAGGTCCGCTCCTGGATCGGCCTGGGCGCCGGCGCCACCACGAATCCGCCGACTATTCCGCCGGCGACCTTCGGCACGGTGGACAGCTTCGGCTTCCCCGGCAACATGATGGTGCGCGGCTACGGCCAGGGTGCAGCGGCCTGCGACAACCCGGCTGACGTGCCGTGGCTGACCGTAAACCCCACCGGCGGCACGACCCCGGCCGCTGGCAGTACAGCGGTCACCGTGGGCTTCGACTCCACAGGCTTGGCGCTGGGCACCTACAACGCGGTGCTGTGCGTCACCAGCAACGATCCGGCCACCCCGCTGGTCGAGGTGCCTGTGACTCTGACGGTAGGCGGCGGCGGCGGTGGGCAATGCCCGGCCGGCCCTGAGGTCGGCGAGCTGACCCCCAACGACCCGGTGTTCAACCGCCCGGTCGGCTTCGGCGGAAGCTGCTCTCTGTCCGGCGTCGGTACAGCCGTGCACTACGATGTCTACTCCTACAACCTGGGCGGCCCGACTCCCCATGATCTGTTCGCTAGCCTGGTGGGCGGAACCACCATGGACACGGTGCTGGTCTTCTACCAGGCGCCTGACGGTTCGCAGAATCCCTTCAACCCGGCTCAAGGCTGTCTTAACAGCGTGGCCTACAACGACGATTTCGGCGGCGGCTTGCAGTCGCAGATCAGCGCGACTGGCCTGGGTGCAGGCTGGATCGACGTGGTGGTCACGACTTTCGACAACGGCGAGACTGGCGCCTATACCATGGACGTGTCGAGCCAGAGTTGTCAGGCGGGTGGGCCACCCAACATTGACGTGGACCCGCTGAGTCTGGCCAGCACGCAAGCGCCGAACAGTACCACCAACCAGACGCTGGACGTGGGCAATACCGGCGGCGAGGACCTGACCTGGAACATCTTCGAGGACGCCTCCGCCGCGCCGGAGCTGGCCAACTGGAGCGACAACTTCGACAGCTACGCCACCGGCAGCCAACTGCACGGCCAGGGCGGCTGGAAGGGTTGGTTCAATGACCCGGCCGGCGGCGCGCTGACCAGTGGGGCGCAGTTCCGCAGTTCGCCCAACTCAGCCGCTATCCTCGGCGCCAGCGACCTGGTGCACGAGTACGGCGAGACCGACGGCCAGTGGGTCTACACGGCCTGGCAGTACGTGCCGACCGACTTCACCGGCCAGTCCTACTTCATCATGCTCAACTCCTACGACGACGCCGGCTCCAACCTCAACTGGTCGACCCAGGTGATGTTCAACGGCGCCACGAACCAGGTGTTGAACGACGGCGGCGTCTCCGGCGGCACGCTGGCGCTGGTCAAGGGCCAGTGGGTCGAGCTGCGCCTAGAGATCGACCTGGACGCTGACACCGGCGCCTTCTACTACAACAACCAGTTGCTCTACTCGGGCACCTGGAGCGGTCAGGTCAGCGGCGGCGGCGCGACTACCATCGCGGCGGTTGACCTGTTTGCCAACGGCGCCTCGGTCATCTACTACGATGATATGAGCCTGGTGGACGTCTCTGGTCCGGCAGTCTGCGATGCGCCCGACGACATCCCGTGGGCTAGCATTGCGCCGGCCAACGGCACCACCGCGCCTGGCGCCACCACGCCCGTCGATGTCACCTTTGACTCGACTGGCCTGGCGTTGGGCACCTACACCGGCAACCTGTGCGTCGAGAGCAACGACCCTGACGCCGGCCCCGGCAACGGGACCGATCTGGTGGTCGTGCCGCTGCGCCTGGTGGTCGAAGGCCAGCCGCCCAACATCGACGTCGATCCGCTGTCCATGAGCAGCACCCAGCCGGCAAACACCACCACTCAGCAGATGCTGAACGTGGCCAACACCGGCGGCGGCACGCTGACCTGGGAGATCGACGAAGAGGACACGACGGCCTTCCCGACCATCGTGCCCGGTCCGCTGGTAGCACAGCCGGCGGCCGAGGTGGTGG
>JAAEKA010000182.1 GCA_014155705.1 Anaerolineae bacterium clx_CAG2
CCCAGCCCTGGCAGGACGCCCGCGTTGCGCAAGCCCACGCCCACGAAATTGATCGCGTTGATCAGAGCCGGCGCGCCGGCAAAAACGATGTAGTAGAGCAGCACCAGCATCGGCACCCCGCGGCTGATCTCCACGTAGAACGACGCCGCCTCGTAGGTCAGCCGCCGGCTGGAGACCCGCCCTAACCCCACAATCAAGCCCAGCACGATGGCCAGCGCGAAGGAGATCAGCGTCACCTGGATCGTCACCCCGACGCCTTTGATGACTGCGGCAAAGATCACCTGATAGCCGGGATCGGTCAGCATGACCCAGAGGAAGATGGCGCCCAGGATCACCGCTGCCACCAGCCAGAGTGGTGTACGCGCCACAGCGCTGCCGGCGCGGGCAGAACGAGAAGGAGGAGGGGCGAGCGTGGGTGTTTCGGTGCTGTGCATGGGCATTGTCCTGTGCAAAAAGCGATGCGCGGCCGGGGGCGGGTCCGGCCACGCATCGTGTTGTCATGTTGAGCAGGTCACGTTATCCAGGTGACAGGCTGGCTGCGGCTGGTTCCGCTGGGATGGTTCCCAGTCTTCTGAGCGAGCCATCATGGCGACGCGAAGCCCAGAGCGGGCTCGGTCATGAGACCGGCCCGAGCGGGGGGTCGGGAGACCTGCCCGAGCGGTGAGGTCGGGAGACCGGCCCGAGCAAGGAGGTCGGGAGACCTGCCCGAGCAGGGAGAGCGGGCTGCCAAGCCGGATCTACTGACCGGGTTCGTAGAGGAAGAACCACTTACGGTTCAGGTGGTCCATGTAGGCGTCCTCAACCATGGTCGCGATGGCAGCGTTGAAGGACGCCGTCAGGTCGCTGCCGGGCGGAAAGATGAAGCCGAAGTCCTCGCTGGCCAGCGGGTCGCCGATCACCTTGAGTTGGTCGGGGTTGGCGCTGATGAAGCCGGTGCTCGATGCATTGTCGGTCAACACCATGTCCACGTCGCCGTTGAGCAGCGCCTGCACGGCCGCGCCGAAGGTGTCGAACAGCTTGATGCGCGGGTTGCTCTCATCGCCGTCCAGCACTTCATAGACCGCCGTGTAGAAGTTGGTCGTGCCGGCCTGCGAGCCAATCAGCAGCTCGGGGTCGGCCGCGAACTCAGCAGCGGTGGCGAAGCGCCCCTCGTCCGCCCGCACCAGCATGAACTGCTCCGAGCGCAGGTAGGGATCGGAGAAGTCCACCTGTTGCCTGCGCTCCTCAGTGATGGTGATGCCGTCCATGCCCACGTCGAACTGGCCCTCGCGCACGGCCGAGATCATGGTGTCCCAGGCAGTGACGCCCCAGTTGACCTGGCAGTTCAGCCGCCGGCAGATTTCCTCCACCGCGTCATATTCCCAACCCACGGCCTCGCCGGTCGCGGGATCGACGAAGTTGAGCGGGGTGTAGGCGTTCTCGGTGACTGCCTGGATCACCCGGCCGTCCAGGTCGGGCAGCCGGTCGTACATGTCCTCGCCTACCGGGTCGGTGACGAAGAACCATTTAAGGTTGAGGTGGCCCAGGGTGCCGTCGTCGCGCATGGACGTGAGAGCAGCGTTGAAAGGCGCCGTCAGGTCGCTGCCGGGCGGGAAGATGAAGCCGAACTCCTCGACGCCCAACGGATCGCCGACGGTCATCAACTGGTCAGGGTTGGCGCCGATGTAGCCGCGCGTCGAGGCCGCATCGGTCAACACCATGTCCACGTCGCCGTTGAGCAGCGCCTGTACGGCCGCGCCGAAGGTGTCGAACAGCTTGATGCGCGGGTTGCTCTCGTCGCCGTCCAGCACTTCGTAGACCGCCGTGTAGAAGTTGGTCGTGCCGGCCTGCGAGCCAATCAGCAACTCAGGGTCAGCCGCGAACTCCTGGGCGTCGCGGAAGCGGTCTTCACCAGCCCGCACCAGCATGAACTGCTGCGACAGCAGGTAGGGATCGGAGAAGTCCACCTGCTGCTTGCGCTCTTCGGTGATGGTGATGCCGTCCATGCCCACGTCAAACTGGCCCTCGCGCACGGCCGAGATCATGGTGTCCCAGGCAGTGACGCCCCAGTTGACCTGGCAATTCAGCCGCCGGCAGATTTCCTCCACCGCGTCATATTCCCAACCCACGGCCTCGCCGGTCGCGGGATCGACGAAGTTGAGCGGGGTGTAGGCGTTCTCGGTGACTGCCTGGATCAACCGGCCGCCCAGGTCAGGCAGCGGCTGCTGCGAGACCACGAAGTCGTGGGCCGAAGCGGGCGCAGGCGCGGCAGGAGCGGGCGCGGCCGGCGCAGTCTCATCAGATGCAGGCGCGGCCGGCGCTGGCTCAGTCGGGACTGAGGTGGGCGCTGCGGCGCAGGCCGCGGCCAAAAGGCTGACAATGATCAGCAGAGCAAGAACAGTCAGTCGTAGTTTCATGAGGTTCTCCTTGCCTGAATGGTTAAGAAATAGCCTGGGTACGTCTGATTGGGCGGATTTGCAAGCGGTTGGCTGCGTAGGTCAAGCAGCCATTGAAGTCAGTCCTGTCGCATGAGGACTGCCAATTCAGGCGCTCATTATACCGTCAAGTGACCGGTTCGGGAAACGTCACGGCCATGCTAGCGCTAGTCTGGTTGCCGCGCGCCCACTGCCAACCTTTGAGCAGCGTAGCGCCCTGCATCACGGCCAGCCAGAACACGATGAACGTGAAAACAACGGGAACAATGGCAGCCAGGGTGGGAATGAGGTCCTCCAGCCGGCGCAGTAAGTTTTGATAGCGCACGATCAATAGCTGGTACGAGGCCACGATTTGTTGCGCGCTGACCAGTGAGGAATCCACTGCGCCGATAGAAGCGCCCAACTCGTCCAGGCGTCCTGCCAGATCTGGCAGAGTGGCGCTGGTGTTGCCCAGATCGCTCCCCAGCGTCTCCAGATTGTTTGGTACCGCCGCCAGACTGGTTCCGATGTCCCCCAGCGACTCGCTCAACGGTGTCTCTGGGGCGAATGAGACGTTGACAAAGGGGATGGCGGACAAAGTTTCCAGCACAGCATCGATGATCTTGGCGCTCTCGGCCGCAGCCGCCACAGTATCCTGCGTGCTGCGCAGTGCGTCGGGCAAGCCCTGACCCAGGAAGCTGGCCAGCGAGTCCAGCGTCGGGCCTGAGGAGCTGATGGTCAACGCCAATGACTGGAAGGTCTGCTGCGCAGCGGCCACGCTGTCGCCCGTGCTGCGCAGCGCTTCATCGACCGCGACCAGCGCTTCGCCGGTGGTTTGCAGAGTGGAGTCCACCAGGCGCAGTCCGTCGATGGCGACATCAGCCGCAGGCCCGCTCAGGCGCCATACAGCGATGGTGGCGACGAGGCTGGCGATCAGGCTGGCGGCAGCGACAATAACCAGCAGCACACCGATGATCCGTTTAAACATAAGGGATGAGTCTCCTTGCCGGGGAATGAGGCGATACCGTGAAACGTTGTCTATAACACCTTAGTCAGGTGAAGCGGCGCGTCCAGTGTCTGGTTAGCCGCGCCGATAGCCTGCTCGGAACCGAGTACAACCACGGCGCCCTGCCGCGCCACCTGCTCCAGCAGATCGGCCAAAGCGCGCACGTCGGCCACGGTGGTGGCCAGCACCTGGTCGCGCAGCCGCTGGCGAATGTCGTCCGTGTCGCCGTTGAGGGTGCGCAGCAGCGCGGTGAAGCCCTTGGCGTCGGGCAGTTGGTAGCCATCCATCTGGCCGATGACGCCGATGATGATCTTGTCCACATCGCCCTGCGTCAACTCCACCGTGCGCAGGTAGTGAGCCGAGGCGTCGTAGGCCTGCAACGTCCCCAACAAGTTGGGGTCGCGGTAGGACAGGTAAGCCAGCACGCCCGACAGGCTGTCGAATACGCAGAAGCCGCCGTAGGCCCCGCCTTGCACCCGCACCCGGTCCCACAGCCAGGTGTTGTCCAGAAACTTGACCGCCACCATCGTCGAGCCGTGCAACTGGTAGCCCAGGCGGTAGAGGTTGGCCCCCTTGCCGACGTAGTTGACCTGGGCCGGCAGCGCCAACCCCTCAAGCTGGTCAGACGGCGTGGGCTGCCAGGCGGCCGCGCTGCCCGCGCCGGCCGGCAGCGCGGCGATAAACTCCGCCAGCCGCGGTTGGAAGGCGTCGAAGCTGGCCTGGTCCACGGTGACGTTGCACAGCAGGCCGGATCGCCCGATCAGGGCTGAGCGCACCGCCTCCAGGTCCGCCAGCACGGCTGGCCAGTCCTGCTCCATACGCTGGATCAGCTCGCGCAGGAAGAAAAGGTAGGCGATGCCGCCCATCTGCTCGGCAGCCCAGTCGGCCGTCGTGAAACGGGAACGCAGGCGGCGGAAGACCACCCCGTGACCGCCGGGGATCAGGCTGGCCTCCTGCCCGGCTTTCTCCTCCAACACAATCTGGCGCAGCCGTTCGGGGTTGTCCAGCCGTGCGCTTAACAGCACATCGCTCAGAATATCCAACAGCGCCTGGCTCTTGTCCAATGTGGCCTTGCCGCGCAGCATAAGATGCGTGGTCGTGCCGCCGCTACGGGTGGTGGCCAGGTGGGCGGTGCGGTAGATGCCGCCTGTCTCACGGCCAATGCGTTGCGACAGCTTGACGAAATCCTCGTGCTCGGTGCCCATGCTCAACAGCAGCCGGCCGAACAGCTCGCCATAGGGCAACAGATGCTGCGGCAGGCTGCGCAGGTCGAAGCCCAGGTCCAGGTAGAGGATGCCGTTGGTGAACAGGTCGTGGGTCAGCAGCCGTGCGCCGGCCAACTCGCCCTCGACGCTGGGAATGCGCCGGATCTCCCGGTCCAGGTCGGCCAGGGAAAGGGTGGGGATGGTGGCCAGCGCCTCGGGCGTATCCGGGGTGTCTTGTAGAGCTTGCAGTCGCTGCATGGTGGCCTGCACTTGGGCCACGTCGGCCTCCGTCATGGTCGCGCGGGCCGCGTCCAGCCGGGCGCGCTCCGTGGCCTCAGCCTGCTCGCGCGCGCTCGGGTCAGGCTGCAAGAGGACGACGGTGCGGTGCGGATTGTCCAGCAGGTAGCGCTGGATCAGCCCCTCGAAGAAACGGGGGTCGCCGGCCGCCTGCTGTTTGAGCCGGCCCAGCGGCGCTTCATAGGCCAGCTCGGCCATGGGGTCGCCGCCGTGCAGCCAGCCGCTCAACGCCGCAAACATATACATCAGGCCGCGCGGGAAGCTGCCGGTGTTGGCCTCGCGCAGGCGAAATTCCAGGGTGTTGAGCGAGGCCGCGATCATGTCGCGGTCGATGCCGTCGCGCGCCAGACCGGCCAGCGTGTCCAGCACCAACTGCTCCACCCGATCGCTGTCCTCGGCGGCCAGATTCTTCAGGCCGGCGCTGAAGATGGCCTGGCGGTAGCTGGAGTCGTAACCGCCGCCGATCACTCCCTCGCCCAGCCCTGAATCCAGCAACGCTTTCCGCAGCGGTGAGGCTTGGGTGTTGATCAGGATGTGAGAGAGCACCTGCAAAGCCAGGGTGGTCTCCAGGTCGGTGACTTCGTTCAGCAGCCAGTTGATAGTCACGTAGCTGCGCCTGGCCGGCCCTGCCCCGTTGTCGCCGGCCCCGGCATCGTAGCCATAGACGAAGCGCCGTGTGGTGTCGAACTGCGGCTGCAGGGCCACCGGCTGCACAGGTTCGATGGGCTCGTAGCTGCTCAGGTAAGTGTCCACCAGGCGCAGCCGTTCGCCCGAGTGGTCGTCGCCGTAGAAAAAGAGGTAGCTGTTGGAGGGGTGGTAGTGGCGCTGGTAGAAGCGTTGGAACTGCTCGTAGGTCAGGTCGGGGATCACGGCCGGGTCGCCGCCCGAATCCAGCCCGTAGATGGTGTCGGGGAAGACGGTCTGCTGGCTATAACGGCCGATCAGCGCATCGGGCGAGGAGTAGACCCCCTTCATCTCGTTGAAGACGACGCCTTTGTAGGTCAAGGGCGCGTTCAGGCCCTCAGTTTCGTAGTGCCAGCCCTGGGCCTGCAGGGTCTCCGGGGTGATGAAAGGCTTGAAGACCGCGTCCAGATAGACGCTGACCAGGTTGTAGAAATCAGCCTGGTTCTGGCTGGCCACCGGGTAGACCGTCTTGTCTGGAAAGGTCATCGCGTTGAGGAAGGTGTTGAGCGATCCCTTGCGCAACTCCTTGAAGGGCTCTTTGACCGGGTAGGTCTGCGAGCCGCACAACACCGAGTGCTCCAGGATGTGGGGCAAGCCGGTGGAGTCCTCGGGCGGCGTGGCGAAGGCGACGCCGAAGACCTTGTTCTCGTCGTCGTTTTCCAGCGCCAACAGACGGGCGCCGGTCTTGGCGTGGTGGTAGAGCTTGGCCTGGGTATTGATCTCTGGGATATGCCGTTCTTCGATCAGCTCAAAACCGTGGATTGTCATCGTGGTCGGTGCTCCTCTGGTTGTCGGGGTCAGGAAGACATTCTACCGCGCGCGCCCATTTGGTCCAAACTGTGCGCTCGACCCGGCGGGGACGCCTGGTGATCAAACAGACAACACCCTAGTACAAACAGGCGGAAGTGAACCAGTGGTATCGTAGAACAATCCGCCGGATTGTTCAGACGCAATCCAGCCCGGACGGTTGCGCTACTAACGAACCGTCGGCCCATTTATGCTCGTCTGTATTAGAGACCTAGGAGCGGTGCTCGCTACCAACGATGTGCGGGCGGCGCCCTCATTACGCCAGAGGCTTTTCTGCGTCTCTTCGATCTGCTGCAATAGCGAGATTCGCCTGCTGCGCTTCCAGCGCCAGCAACGCCTCTTTGCGTTCGAGGCCCCAGCGGTAGCCGCTGAGGCTGCCGTCTTCACGCACGACGCGATGGCAGGGGACCACCATGGCCACAGGGTTGGTCGCGCAGGCGCGCGCCACCGCGCGTGCGGCCGTCGGTTGGCCGATGGCCGCGGCCACCTGGCTGTATGATCGGGTGCTGCCATAGGGGATGGCTTGCAGGGCCTGCCAGACGCGGCGCTGAAAGGCCGTGGCGCGCACGTCCAGCGGCAGGTCGAGATGCGGCTGCGCGCCGTGCAGGTAGTCCTGGATGCTGGCTACCCAGGGAGCCAGCCCGTCCTCGTCTTGCTGCATCTGGGCGGCCGGGAACTCACCAACCAGTGTGGCGGCCAACTCCTGCTCTGAGTTACCCAGGCGAACCGCGCACAGACCGTGCTGGGTAGCCGCTACCAACAGATGACCCAGGGGACAAGGGACAATCGTGTAGGTGATGGCCGTTTCAGAGCCGCCGCGGCGGTAGGCGACCGGCGTCATGCCCAATTGCCCGCTGGTCTCGCCGTAGGCGCTGCTGCTGGAAGGATAGCCGGCTTCGTAGATGGCTTCAGTCACGGTGGGTTTCTCCTTGAGGTGTCGTTTCAGCCTTTCGGCCCGTTGGGCGATGGCATACTGCTTCGGCGTCACACCGACGATCCGCTTGAAGGTGCGCTGGAGGTGGTACGGACTCAGGCCAAACTGTTGCCCCAGGTCTTTAAGCGTCGGTGGTCGCTCCGCGTGCTCGTCGATGGCGCGGCACACAGCCTGCACCAAGGCCAGGTTCGGCTCTGGCAGGGCAGCCTGGTCAGGGTGGCAGCGCTGGCAGGGGCGATAGCCGGCCGTCTCGGCCTGCGCGGGCTGCGAGAAAAAACAGACATTCTCGCGCCGCGGCCGGCGGGCCGGGCACGATGGCCGGCAATAGATGCCTGTTGTGCGCACGGCGAAGACGAATTCGCCATCGTATCGGTCATTGCGCGTCATCACTGCTTGCCACATGGCTGCTTCCTGCATAGCTGATTCTCCTTGCTAACGTGATTCGCGCCCTCAGTATAGCATAGCGTGCCCGGTCGTGCTATCGGATTCTTGCGCTTCAAACTCCACTCCAAAATGCAGCTTATTTCCCTGAGCTGTTCTGTGGTATACTCCGGCTAACCTTGTGGCTATGGAGGATTAACGCGATGAACAGCCTCATGACCAACACCTACCCCACCTTTCGCATGTACCAGGCGCTGCGCGGCCAGTTGCTGGAACTGTTGAGCGACGATGACCTGCGCTTCACCCCCGGCGGCGAAAATCCGCCGCTGGGAGCGCTGTGCGTCGAGATCGGCGAGGTGCAGCACGCCTACATCCAGTCCTTCATGGACTGGCGCATGGATCTGAGCTACCGCAACCCGGAGCCGGAGCTATCTGAAAGCGTCAGTCACTTGACGGCCTGGTACCGGGTGCTGGACGCCGAACTGGAGGCGGTGATTTCGCACCTGTCCGAGGAGGACATCAAGACCCGCCAGATCGACCGCGGCGGCTGGAGCGTCCTGCCGCTGATCCAGCTCGAGGTCTACAAGGAGGCGCTGCTGATCTTCTACGGCAAGGTCAGCGTCTATCTGAAAGCCCTGGGCAAGCCGCGACCGCAGCAGTGGCGGGAGTGGATTGCGTAGGGTATGATGAACACCATATCTACACTTCAGGTTGAGATGGCTGCTGGCAGGCAGAGCGCCCGCGGCCTGGTCGAAACCTATCTCGTCCGTATCGAGGCCATCGACCGCAGCGGGCCGCGGCTGAATTCGGTGCTGGAGCTGAACCCCGACGCGCTGGCCATCGCCGACGCGCTGGACGCGGAGCGCCGGGCGCAGGGTCCGCGTGGTCCGCTGCACGGCATCCCCATCCTGCTCAAGGGCAACATCGACACGGCCGACCGCATGCAAACCACGGCCGGCTCATTGGCGCTGGCCGGCTCCATCGCGCCCCAGGACGCGTTCATCGTTCAGCGCCTGCGCCAGGCCGGCGCGCTGATCCTGGGCAAGGCCAACCTGAGCGAGTGGGCCAACTTTCGCTCCAGCCGTTCCAGCAGCGGCTGGAGCAGCCAGGGCGGCCTGACTCGCAACCCCTATGCACTGGACCGCAGCGGCTGCGGCAGCAGCACGGGATCGGGCGTGGCCGTGGCAGCCGATCTGTGCGTGGCCGCCGTCGGCACCGAGACGGACGGCTCCATCACCTGCCCGGCGGCCGTCAACGGCATCGTCGGCGTCAAGCCTACCCTGGGTCTGCTCAGTCGCAGCGGCGTGATCCCCATCGCCCACAGCCAGGACACGGCCGGTCCCATGGCGCGCACTGTGACGGACGCAGCGATCCTGCTGGGTGTGTTGGCTGGCGTAGACGCGCGTGATCCGGCGACCGCACTGAGCAACACAGACCGCTCGCCCATTAACGACTACACCCGGTTTCTCGACCCCAACGGCCTGCGCGGCGCGCGCGTCGGCGTGGCGCGGCAATACTTTGGCAAGCATCCCCAAGTGGATGCAGTCATCGAGGCCGGTCTGGCGGTCATGCGCGGATTGGGCGCCGAGGTGCTGGACCTGGCCGCGCCCCTGCCCGACGACGAGATCGGCGAGCACGAGATCGAGGTGCTGCTCTATGAGTTCAAGGCCGACCTGGACGTCTACCTGGCCGGTCTGGGCCCCGAAGCGCCGGTGAAGTCCATGGCCGACGTGATCGCCTTCAACGACGCCCACGCGAATCTGGTGATGCCCTTCTTTGGCCAGGAACGCATGCTGCAGGCCCAGGCCAAGGGGCCGCTGACCGAGGAAGTTTATCTGAATGCTTTGGCCGCCAGCAAACGGCTGGCCGGCGCTGAGGGCATTGACAAGGCGTTGACTGCCCAGCAGTTGGACGCCATCGTCGCGCCCACCACCGGCCCGGCCTGGCCCATCGACCTGGTCAACGGCGACCACTACGGCGGCAGTTGCACCACCCCGGCGGCCGTGGCCGGCTACCCGCATATCACCGTGCCGGCCGGCTTTGTCTTCGGCCTGCCCGTCGGCCTCTCTTTCTTCGCCGGCGTGTGGAGCGAGCCCACCCTGCTGCGCCTGGCCTACGCCTTCGAGCAGGCGACGCAGGCGCGGCGGGCGCCAGCGTTCTTGCCCATGGTGAACCTGGCCGGCGAAGGGCGGTGAGCTGGCAGTGCCCAACGATCTGCTCATCACGCTGCTGATCCTGTTTGCCGCAGCCGTCCTGTTGCTCAGTGACCGCGTGCGCGCCGACCTGGTGGCGCTGCTGGTGGCCGTTGCGCTGGGCGTGAGCGGCGTGCTGGCCCCGCGCGAGGCGTTCTCAGGCTTCAGCAGCTCGGCCGTAGTGACCATGGCCGCGGTCTTTGTGCTGGCGGCCGGCCTGCAGGTCACCGGCGTCACCGGCCAGGCCGGCGCGCTCTTGCTGCGCCTGGCCGGCAACAGCGAGCGCCGCCTGCTGGTGGCAGTGATGGCGCTCGGCGCGCTGCTGTCGCTGGTCATGAACAACATCGCTGCCGCAGCTATCCTGCTGCCGGCCGTCTCTGGCCTGGTTAGCCGCACGCAGGTCCAGATCTCGCGCTTGCTCATGCCGCTGGCCTTCGCCACGATTCTGGGCGGCATGGCCACGCTGTTCACCACCAGCAACATCATCGTCAGCGGTATTCTGCGCAGCCAGGGCCTGCCCGGCTTCGGCCTGTTGGATTTCCTGCCGGTTGGAGGACCCATGGCCTTGGCCGGTATCGCCTTCGTGGCGCTGGTTGGCCGGCGCCTGCTGCCGGCGCGGCCGGGCATGGAAGGCCGGCACGCCTTGGACCACCATCCTGACCTGGTGGATGTCTATCAATTGAGCGATCGTCTGTTCCGCGCGCGCGTGCCGGCCGGCTCGGTGCTCATTGGCCGGCCCATCGCGGCCAGCCCGTTGCGCGATGACTTCGGCGTCACGGTGATTGCCCTGGAGCGCGGCGGCCAAACGATTCCTGTAACCTCCCCCCTGACCGAGGTCGCCCAGGGCGATGTAGTCGTGCTGGAGGGGAATCTGGACGACTTCAGGCGGCGCGACGTCGAACCCTATCTGGAGATTCTGCCGCCGCGACAGTGGACCGAGGGGGACCTGGAGACCAGCGCGGTGGTGGTGGTGGAGGCTGTGCTGGCGCCCCGCTCCGCGTTGCTGGGCCAGACTCTGCGCACCAGCCGCTTCCGCGACAAATATGGCATGGCCGTGCTGGGCATCTGGCGTCAAGGCAAGCCTGTCCGCGTCAATCTGGGCAATCTGCCTTTGCAGTTCGGCGACGCGCTGCTGCTGCAAGGGCCGCGCGAGCGCATCGCGCTACTGGCAACCGAGCCCGACTTGATCGTGTTGGCCGGCGACGCTGAGCGCGGCCCCGCACGGAAGCCGGAAAAGAGCCGCGTGGCCATCGGCGTCATGGCCGTCACCCTGCTGTTGGCCACCCTCAACCCGGCCCTGGTCGGCGAGATCATGTTGGCCGGGGCCCTGGTCATGGTGGTCACGCGCCTGCTGACCATGGACCAGGTCTACAGCGCCATCGAGTGGCGCACTATCTTCCTGGTGGCCGGCCTGCTGCCGCTGGGCCTGGCCATGGCTGAAAGCGGCGCGGCCGCTCTGCTGGCCGAGCGCCTGGTGGCCTGGCTGCATCCGCTGGGGCCGCTGGCCTTGCTGGCCGGACTGACGCTGCTGACGGTGCTGCTGACCCAGGTGATCAACGGCGCGGCCGTGGCCAGCGTCATCACACCGGTTGCCATCCAGGCCGCGCAGCAAACCGGCCTGGACCCGCGCGCCCTGGCTATGGGCGTGGCGCTGGCCTGCTCCATGGCCTTCATGACGCCGCTGGGCCACGCGGTCAACGTGTTGGTGATGGGTCCCGCCGGCTACCGCTTCGGCGACTTCTTCCGCATCGGCCTGCCGCTGACCGTGGTGGTCTTCGTGGTGCTGATGGTTTTGTTGCCAGCGCTTTGGCCGCTGACTGCATCTTGAAGACCGGCGCGGCCGTGCCCCAGGGTTTCTCCCGCGCCTGCGGGCATGATACAATAAAACCAAATCGCCGCACTGAGATGTCTGGCTACGCGCCAGATCCTCCCGTTCTCTGACCTCGTCGCACCATTCTGGAGCACAGCACCATGAACACCCCTGTCATCATAGCCGGCGTCGGCATGACGTCCTTCGTTAAGCCGGGTACGGAAGAACCGTACACTGTCATGGGCGCCAAGGCTGTACGCATGGCGCTGGAAGACGCCGGGCTCGATTACAGCCAGATCCGGCAGGCCTACACGGGCTATGTCTACGGCGACAGCACGGCCGGCCAGGCCATGCTCTACGATGTGGGCATGACCGGCATCCCGGTGATCAACGTCAACAACAACTGTTCCACCGGTTCGACCGCACTCTTCCTGGCCCGCCAGGCGGTGCAGGCCGGCGTGACCGAGTGCGCGCTGGCCGTGGGCTTCGAGCAGATGGCGCGCGGGGCCATCGACCACGTCTTCCACGACCGGCCGGCCCCATTGGGCCGATTCCTGGAGCTGGCCGACGCGCTGCAAGGGCATTCTGAGTCGCCCATGGCCATCCGCCTGTTCGGCGGGGCCGGCGCGGAGTACCAGGAGCGCTACGACACCCAGGACGAGACCTTCGCCCGCATCGTGGTCAAGGCGCGGCGCCACGCTCAGTTCAATGAGCGCTCGATCTTTCGCAAGCTCTTGACGGTGGAGGAGGTTCTGGCCTCGCCCCGCTTCACCGGCCCGCTGACTCGCCTGCAGTGCTGCCCGCCCACCTGCGGCGCGGCCGCAGCCGCGGTCTGCACCGAGGATTTCGCCCGTCGCCACAGCCTGAACAGCAGCGTAGCCATCGTGGGCCAGGCCATGACCACCGACTTCCGCTCGACCTTCGATGAGCGCAGCCGTATGAAAGTAGTCGGCTACGACATGAGCGCGGCCGCCGCACAGCAGGTCTACGAGCAGGCTGGCATCGGCCCCGACGAGGTAGACGTGGTGGAGTTACACGACTGCTTCACCACCAACGAGCTGATCTCTTATGAGGCGCTGGGGTTGACGCCCGAGGGCACGGCCGAGCGCTTCGTCATGGACGGCGACAACACCTACGGCGGTCGCGTCGTCACCAACCCATCGGGCGGGCTGCTGGCCAAAGGCCATCCACTGGGCGCGACCGGTTTGGCCCAGTGCGCCGAGCTGACCTGGCAACTGCGCGGCCAGGCCGGCGCTCGCCAGGTTGAAGGCGCGCGTATCGCCCTCCAGCACAACATCGGCCTGGGCGGCGCGTGCGTGGTGACGATGTACCGGCGTAATGCGTAACTCGTAACCCGGATTTGCGTTCTTGGGCTCTGCGTATGACTCCCTCAAATCGCCCAATCTCCCAATCTCCCAATCCTCCCCTCTCCTCCCTGCGAGTCCTGGACTTCACCACCCTGCTGCCCGGCCCGTTCGCCACCCTGCTGCTGGCCGACCTGGGCGCCGATGTGGTGCGAGTGGAGGCGCCTGACCGGCCCGACATGGCGCGCATGATGCCGCCCTTCGACAGCGACGTGTCGGCCTGGCACAGCCTGCTCAACCGCAACAAGCGCTCGATCACGCTGGACCTCAAACAGCCGGGCGCGGCCCAGGTAGTCAAGCGGCTGGTGCAGCGTTACGACATCGTGGTCGAGCAGTTCCGGCCCGGGGTGATGGAGCGATTAGGTGTGGGCTACGAGACATTGCGGACCGCCAACCCGCGGCTGATCTACTGCGCCATTACCGGCTATGGCCAGACTGGTCCCTACCGTGACCGGGCCGGCCATGATCTGAACTATATGGCGCTGGCCGGCATCCTCAGCCACACGGGCCGGGCAGAGAACGGTCCGCCAGGCATGGGCGTGCAGGTGGCCGACGTGGGCGGTGGATCGTTTGGGGCCGTCACCGGCATCCTGGCTGCGGTGATCCAGCGCCAGCTCAGCGGCGTCGGCCAGATGGTGGACGTCAGTATGTTCGACCTGGCGCTGGCCTGGAACAGCCTCCCTGCGGCCGAGTACCTGGCCAGCGGCGAAAACCCCACCTACGAGAGCGGCCTGCTCAACGGCGGCACGCTCTATGACACCTACCGCACCAGTGACGGCCGCTACCTGGCAGTGGCCAGCCTGGAGGACAAGTTCTGGCGCGGCTTCTGCCAGGCCATCGAGCGGCCCGACCTGGCCGACCGGGGCATCTTCGGTCCGGCCGCGGCGCAATCGGGCCTGAAAGACGAGATCGCCGCTGCGATCGCCCAACGCACCCTGGCCGAGTGGCAGGCGATCTTTGCGCCCCTGGATGTGTGCGTGGAGCCGGTGCTGACCGTGGAGGAAGCCTTAATCCATCCACACACTACAGCGCGCGGGCTGGTGGTCGAGACGCCGCGCGGCGACGGCGCGGCTCAGCGCCAGGTAGCCCACCCGCTGCGCTTCTCTGCCAGCCAGTCGGTCTACCATCACATTGGCCCGTCGCTTGGGTTGCATACAGCCGAGGTGCTGTTCGAGGCTGGCTACACCGAGCAAGAGATTGCGCTGCTGCGAGTCAGTGCTGTGTTGGGATAATTTTTGGCGAGTGAGGAACCTGGCATGAGTACGACGATACCCGCATGGGCTATGACATTAACGAGAGTACTCGATCCCTGCTAAGATGCTCAGCGAGTTGGATGCTTCGTATGAGGAATGGTCCCCTCCGGGATATCACAGTGGCTGGAGCTTCTTGGTCGAGGCGCTGCGAGAGATTCGTCGTGCTGTAGAAGCGGGCGTTGCGGTGACGGTTGAAGATTCGAAGCCGATGAAGACGTGGCAGGATTTCTACGGTTGGGCGCACGGCCGTTACCATAAATTGGAGGATGGTTACGACCATTGGATCGGCGACGACACTTCTTGACGACTGACTGAGCAGGGGTGCAATGACGAGGCTATCAGCCATTCGGGGGATACGTCGGTCCTGATATACTCCAAACGAGCGATCACACGGTCGCTCGTTTTACTTTGGCAGAATGGTCCACTCTGCCGATGACAAGCGGGGGCGCGGCGGTTACAATAGAGCCTGATTGTCGGCGCATTAGCGCTTAGCCCGATTCCCATGCCCGCTTCCGAAAGACATCTGCTGTGACCAACGCATCCACACCTTCCGGCGCACAACAGACAGCACTAATCGTCTCGGCCCATCCGCTGTTTCGCGAGGGCATCGCGCGGCTGCTGGGCGACCAGGCCCAGGTGATCGGTTCGGTGGCCAGTTGGCAAGAGGTGCAGGGGCTAGGTCTCGTCCAGGCGCCCGATGTCATCATTGTCGATCATGACAGCAGTGATTTACAGGAGAAGGACCTGACACCGCTGCTCTGGCCTGACGCCGACGACCTGCGCGTGATCTATGTCACCCTGTCGGGCGACAAGATGACCGTGCATGAGCGGCATCAGGTGGCCGGCGCCGGCGAGGCCGATCTGTTGCGGGCCCTCAAGGGCGAACGACCTGGCGCATCAGCCCGTTCTACGCAGGAAACGACAGCATCCCAACCCATCTACACCGTGCAACCATCCCAAGGGAGAATGGAGCGAATGGACAAAGGAACCGACAAACCTAAGTACACCAGGCACTTCATCGTCGTGTCCGCGTTGGTGGCCGTGGTTGCCATCATCTCGGTCATCGGGCTGTTAGCTGTGCCCAAGTTCCCCCAGGCCAGCACGCAAGCGCTGGTGGTCGACTGGCTGATGGACCTGCACCTGGGCGTCATCGGCATTTTGTTTGCCCTGGTCATGGTCTTCATGCTCTACAGCCTGTTCGTCTTTCGCCGCAAGCCGGGTGAAGAGGGCGACGGCGACCACTTCGAGGGCAACACCAAGCTGGAGATCACCTGGACCGTCGTGCCGTTGATCACGGTGCTGATCTTCGGGGTGATCGGCGCCGTCACTTTGGCCGAGGTGACAGCCGCCCAGGACGACGAGATGACGGTCAACGTGACGGCCTTTAGCTTCGGCTGGCAGTTCGACTATCCTGAGTTGGGCATCGAGAAGGCCACCACGCTCAACCTGCCGGTCAACCAGCCCGTGCTGTTCAAGCTGCGCTCGCTGGACCAGGACGTGATCCACAACTTCTACGTCGCTGAGTTCCGCGTCAAGCAGGACCTGGTGCCGGGCGTGCCCACGCAGTTGCGCGTCACCCCAAACGTCGAAGGCGCCTACAGGCTGCGCTGCAACGAGCTGTGCGGTACCGGCCACACCAACATGCTGGCGCCGGTCAATGTCCTGAACGAGACCGACTTCACCGCCTGGGTGGCCGAGCAGAAGGCAGCCGTCTCGCCGGAGGCGCTGGCTGAGCTGGGCGCAGGGCTACACGCCAGCCAAGGCTGCATCGCCTGCCACAACGTCAGCGGCGATCCGGGTGGCGTTGGTCCCACCTGGAAGGGGCTTTTCGGCTCGACGCGCGAGTTCACCGACGGGACGTCCCAAGTGGCCGACGAGGAGTACCTGCGCAATTCGATCCTCAATCCCACCAGCGAGATCGTGACCGGCTATGCGCCGGTAATGCCGGCCAACTACGCCGATGTGCTGTCGGAGCAACAGCTCGACGCCATCATCGAGTACCTCAAGACGCTGGAATAACATCCAGCGGACGCAGATCAACAAGGAGGATACTCCATGCGAGTACTCAAACTAGGGCTTGTCCGGGGCCTCTTAGGCGGCATCATGGGCTGGCTGTTCGGCTTTGCCTTGGTCATCGGCGCCCGCCTGGCCCTGGGGCTGCCAGCGAAATGGAATCCGAACTTGGTGGCCGACACCAGCACGGTCTGGCGCTTCCTGGCGACAGCTTTTGCGCCCTACGAGCCGGCCATGGTGGTAGGCGCCATCTTCTTCGCCATTGGCTTCATGATCGGCGTCGGCGCCGTGACCGACTGGCTGAAATGGGCGCGGGGCATCGAGACCCCCTTCCACCACGGCGCGCGCATTCCTGGCACCCCCGAATGGGCCCGTTACTTCAACGTGGACTACAGCCACAAGGTAATCGGCGTCCAGTATGGCATCACCGGCATCCTGCTGTTGGGCGTGGGCGGCACGCTGGCTATGATCTTCCGCCTGCAACTGGCGCAGCCGGAGCTCAACTTCGTGCAGCCGGACGCGTTCAACACCATGATCAGCGCCCACGGCATGATCATGATCGGCGCCATTCTGCTGGGCGTAGGCGCCATGTCCAACTACCTGGTGCCGCTGATGATCGGCGCCAACGACATGGCCTTCCCCCGCCTCAACGCCTTTGCCTTCTGGATCAACGTGCCCG
Organism: Anaerolineae bacterium clx_CAG2; assembly: GCA_014155705.1. GTDB lineage: Bacteria > Chloroflexota > Anaerolineae > JAAEKA01 > JAAEKA01 > JAAEKA01. The sequence continues at coordinate 17,019 of JAAEKA010000182.1, forward strand.
GCGCGCTGCTGCTCAGCTCGGCCATGTTTATCGGCGGCTGGAACACCGGCTGGACCGGCTATCCGCCGCTCAGTTCGCAGGCGCCGCTGGGCGTGCAGTACTTCTTCCTGGGCGTTTTCTTCATCGGTCTGTCGTCGATCCTGGGCTCGCTCAACGTCATCGTCACAACGATCACTATGCGCTCGCCAGGCATGAGCCTGTTCCGCATGCCGATCTTTGTCTGGGCGGCCTTTGCCACATCCATCATCCAGCTCACCGCCACGCAGCTCATCGGCCTCTCGTTTTTGATGGTGCTGATGCAGCGTATCATGGGCATGGGCTTTTTCGATCCCGGTGGCCCGGTCTGGTACGAGGTAGACAAGTGGGTCGGCGGCGGCAACCCGATCCTCTTCCAGCACTTGTTCTGGTTCTACTCTCACCCGGCCGTCTACGTCTTCATCCTGCCCGGCCTGGGCATCATCAGCGAGTTGCTGCCGGTCTTCTCCCGTAAGCCGCTCTTTGGCTACAAGTGGGTGGCCATGTCCAGTATGGCCATCGCCTTGGTCGGCTTCCTGGTCTGGGCGCACCACATGTTCGTATCCGGCATGAGCAATTTCCTGCGCGTGCCCTTCATGATGTCCACCTTGCTGGTGGCCGTGCCGACCGGGGTCAAGTTCTTTAGTTGGTTGGGCACGTTGTGGGGCGGACGCATCGAGTACAAGACGCCGATGCTCTTCGCCCTGGGAGCGATTTCGGTCTTTCTGATCGGTGGGTTGACCGGGCCGCCTCTGGGCACCGTCGCCACAGACATGAACCTGACCGATACCTACTTTGTGGTCGGCCACTTCCACGCCACCATGTTCGGCGGCTTCGTCTTCCCGTTCTTTGCGGCGCTGTACTACTGGTTCCCCAAGGCGACGGGCCGCATGTACAACGAGCGGCTGGGCCAGTTGCACTTCTGGTTGATGACGCCGGCCTTCTGGGTGATGAGCCTGGGCCAGATCTTCGTGGGCACCCATGGCATGCGCCGCCGCATCGCCAGCTACGAGTTCGAGCTGGGCATCGGCGACGCGCAGATGATGGTGACCATCGCCGGCTTTGTGATCTTTACCTCGGTGCTGATCATGCTGGCCAACCTGTTCGTTCTCTCCTGGCGGGCGCAGCGAGCTGGGGCCAACCCCTGGCGCTCGCGCGGGCTGGAGTGGCAGGTGCCGTCGCCCATGCCTGAGATGACCTACGCCACGACGCCCATCGTCGTGGGCGAGCCCTACGACTACGGCAAGCCTGGCTCCACCTACGTGCAGTTTGCGCCGGCGCCATTGGCGCCTGCGCTTGGCGCAGGTGTAACCGGCGGCGACTGACGGCGCAGCGCAAGGAGTGTAACGCATGGAAAATCTGTTCCTAATCTTTATTCTGCTGCCCGTTGTGGTGGGCGGCGGCGTCCTGGTCGGCGCCTGGTTGCTGACCAGGATCATGCCCGGCGATGGCAAGGTGGACAGCGCCAAGGTTGCAGCAGCCAAGGCCGCTGTGCCCGCCCGCGGGCCAGAGTACGTCGAGCTTACCGCTAACCGGAAGAAGGCCTACCGGGTTGGCTATGTGATGCTATTGGTGTTGGCAGTCCTGACAGTGGCCGAGATTGCAGTCTCGTTGGGGCTGAACTCGGTGGCGCTTCTGTTCATCGTCAACATCCTGGAGGCGGCCGCGATCCTGGTTGTCTTCATGCATATCAAGTCCGTGTGGACCAGCAAGGAGACCCACTAATGGCAGCAGGCACTGACACTCTGCACGATTCATATCAGTGGCAAACGCGCACTAACCGCTTGGGATTCTGGCTCTTCTTCCTGTCGGAGGTGTTCATCTTCGGCGGGCTGTTGGTGGCGCGCTTCTTCCTGTGGGGTGGAACACGGCCTGACCTGCCGCAGATCCCACCCCTGCTGCTGACCGTCGCCCTGCTGCTGAGCAGCTTCTTCATGTTCCGGGCTGAGATGGCTATCGCCACTGACGACCGCAAGACCTTCACCCGCAGCCTGCTGCTGACGGCCGTGTTGGGGTCGATCTTCTTCCTGGGCGTGATGTTCGTGGAATGGGGCTTCACCGTGGAGAACGGCCAGCTCGTCCTGGGCAACCACATCAAGCCGACCGACGGCGTCTACGGCGCGGTATTCTACGGCATGACCGGCCTGCACGCCTTGCACGTCATCAGCGGCGTGATCGGCATCCTGCTGGTCTGGAACCTGGGCCGCAAGGGTCACTTCTCGGCCGAGCGCCACTGGGGCGTCGAGGCTACGGCCATCTACTGGCACTACGTCGACCTGGTGTGGGTCTTTTTCTACCCCGCGCTGTACCTGATCGGGACGGCAGTGGGGCACGGGCATTGACAAGGTGATTGGGTGATTGGTGACGTACTACGTCAGGTTGCATACCGATCTGAGCTCATCACCCAATCATCCTGTCAACCAATGGACTGAACATGACAACGGCGCTTCTGTTTTCCTGGGATATGCGACCGGAGGTGATCCTCCTGCTGGGCCTGCTGGCTGTGGTCTACCTGCGCGGCTGGCTGCGTCTGCGCGCCCTGCCGGTGGCGGCTGCGGCGCAATCCCAGGACCAGCATCGCGCCCTGGCAGCCGGCTGGCGTCTGGCCACCTACTGGGCCGGCCTGCTAACCCTGGCCGTTTCGCTGATGTCGCCCATCGACGTGCTCGGCGGCCAGCTCTTCTTGATGCACATGACCCAGCACCTGCTGCTGACCATGGTGGCGGTGCCGCTGCTGCTGATCGGCAACCCCTTCCCCGTGCTGATGTGGGGCCTGCCCCGGAAGGCCCGCCGGCCGGTCAGCGCCGTGCTGAGCGAGCGCTCGCCGGTGCGTCGTCCCCTGGCCATGGTCACTTCGCCGGGCGTCGTCTGGCTGCTCTACATCAGCGCACTGATTGGCTGGCACGACCCGGCGCTGTACAACCTGGCGCTGCGCAACCCATTCGTGCATGACCTTCAGCATCTGTCCTTTTTCATCACTACCATGCTGCTGTGGTGGCACATCCTGGGCGCGGCTCCCCGGCTGCATCGCAGCCTGTCGGCGGGCCAGCGCATCGTCTACACCATCTCGGTGGTGCCGGTCAATATGATCATCGGTGTGGTGATCGCCTTTGCGCCGTCGCCGATCTACAGCCACTACCTGGGTGTGCCGCGACTGCTGGGCCTGTCGGTGATGGAGGACCAAATGATCGCCGGCATCCTGATGTGGATCCCAGGCAGCGAGATGTTCTTTTGGGCCGCGCTGATCGTGCTGACGCAGATCGTCAACGCCGAGGCCAAGAAGCCGGTGCAGACTAACGCACCGTGGCTGGTGGACGAGCAGGTAGCGGTGAGCGTGCGATGAGGGGCCGCTCATGGACCAAGAAGTTGGACTTTTCGCAAAAAGTCCAACTTCTCACAGCCCTGCTCACGCTGGCGCTTGTTGCACTGGCCGGCGCAGCGCCAATCCAGGCCCACGGCGGCGGCACGCCGCAATTGGTGCAGGCGTCGTCTGGCCCTTACCAGCTCTACACATGGACCGACCCGGACCCGCCCCGCGCCGGCCCTATCCATGTGACCGTGGCGCTGGTAGACCCTGCCACGCAGCAGCCGGTGCTCGACGCCAACGTGCAGATCGTGGCTACGCCGGGCGAAGGCAGCCAGCCGGTCACAGCGTTGGCTACCCATGAAAATGCGGTTATCAAGACCTACTACGAGGCCGATCTCGATCTGCCGGCCGCGGGTACATGGCAGGTCACGGTGGCGCACAGCGATACAGCCGGCAGCGGCAGCGCTGGCTTCGCGCTCGACGTACAGCCGGCCGCCCGCAACTGGCGGCCCATCGGCATCGGCGCAGTGTTGGCAGTGATCGCCATCGGCGCCTGGTTTGTTCTGAAAAACAATGGTCAAAGCACTGTTTAGTCGTCGATACATCTTAATCACGCTGCTGGTCATTGCCGCTATGGCCGTCATGGCCCGGCTGGGCGTCTGGCAGTTGGAACGACGCGAGCAGCGCATCGCCCGCAACGCCGACCTGGTGGCCAAGCTGGAGGCTGCGCCTGTCTCGCTCAACGAGGCAGCGCTGGCGGCCACATGGCCGCTGCCTGAAGATCGCAGCGCTGTGCGCAACGTGCAGGCCGAGGCTGCGGGCGAGTACGATTTTGCCAACCAGATGCTCTTGGTGCAACAGAACTACCGTGACATGCCCGGCGCGCATTTGGTGGTCCCATTGGTGCTGGCCGGCACAGACCAGGCCGTGCTGGTGGATCGCGGCTGGATCCCCTTCGACGAGGTCCAATCGGGCCATTGGCAGCAGTACGATGACCCCCATGGACCGGTGACCATCAGCGGCCGGGTGCAGCCGTCACAGATTCTGCCCAGCAGAGCGGCTGAGCAGGCCGGTTCCAATCCGGCCCCGCCGCAGCAGCCTGAAGAAGAGTGGTACCGCATCGACATCGACGCCATTCAAGGCCAAGTGCCTTACCAGTTGTTGCCGGTTTATCTGCTGGAAGCGCCCGGCCCGCAGGGTAACATCGCCCTGCCCTATCGCATCGAACCGGAGGTTGATCTGTCCGAGGGTCCGCATCTGGGCTATGCCTTGCAGTGGTTCGCCTTCGCTATCGTCGCTGGCGTGGTCTACATCGGCGCTCTGCGCTCCCGGCTTCACAGAGAGCAAGACGACGGCGAGACGGCGGACAGCGCAGACTTGAGCCAGCCGGCGACATCGGCTACAATCAGCTAAACCAACGATTCCAGACTCTGAAAACATCAGACATGCCTGTCTTTATGCGACCGATCTCGACAAAACCCGATCTGCTTCACGCCTCACGCCCCGTGTTCTTGGTGTTGTTTGCGCTCTTGCTGGCCTTGCTGCCCACTGGCTGCCAGCGGGCCAGCCAGCAGACGACAGCCGATCAGGCGCCCGAGATCACAGCCGTGCTGACCGTCGCTCCTGATCCGGCCCTGGTTGGCCCGGCCACCCTTTTGGTGCAGTTGACCGACGCCAACGGCGCGCCGGTCGAAAGCGCCACAGGCATCAGCCTCAAAGGCGATATGAGCCACGCCGGCATGCAGCCAGTGTTGGCCGAGGCCAGCGGCGGCGCGGGCGGCGTCTACCAGGCGCAGTGGGCCTGGACTATGGCCGGAGACTGGTTTGTAACCGTGACGGCGACGTTGCCCGATGGGCGCACTCTGTTGCGCCGCTTCGATCTGGCAGTCAGCAGGCCCTGAGATGCCCTTAGAACGTTGTTCAGGCACCGGGCGCTTGACGGCGGTCTTAAGTCGCCAGGCTCAACAACAGCCGCCCGGCGCCTGAGGCAAGATAGTCGCCATGGCTCTTCACCAACCGCAAACATCCTTCGATCTGTTGCGCGTGCCTGGCCTCGGCCGGCTGCTGCGCTGGCGCTGGGGCCGGCTGGTTATGCAGTTGGTCATGCTGGCGTTAGCGCTGCTGGTGATCTACGATGGCCTGACCGGGCCGCAGTTGGCGTCGCAGAACATCGCCGCCGTCTCGGTGTGGGTCCACTACCGCGGGCTGGTGATGCTGGCCCTTCTGTTGGCTGGCAACCTGTTCTGCATGGGCTGCCCCTTCACCCTGCCGCGCACACTGGCCCGCCGCATCAGCGGCCGCGGCCGGCGCTGGCCCCAGGCGCTGCGCAATAAATGGCTGGCCGTGGGTGCGCTGGTGGGCTTTCTTTGGCTCTACGAGGCATTCGATCTGTGGGCCAGCCCCTGGCTGACGGCCTGGCTGGTGATCGGCTACTTCGCAGCATCCTTCGTGCTGGAAGCGCTCTTCGCCGAGTCGCCTTTCTGCAAGTACGTATGCCCGTTGGGCACGTTCAACTTCGTGGCCTCGACCATCTCGCCCTTGCAGATCGCGGCCCGCAGGGCAGATGTGTGCCGCACTTGCGTGGGTAAGGAATGCGTCAACGGCTCGCCCCAAACGCTGGGCTGCGGCACCGAGCTGTTCGTGCCGCAGATCAAGAGCAATTTGGACTGCACCTTTTGCCTGGACTGCGCCCGGGCATGCCCACACGACAACGTGGCGCTGGCCGCCCGCAAGCCGCTGAGCGAGTTCATTCCGCTCCCCGTGCGGCCTTTCGCAAGCGGCGCTGCGGCGACACGACTGGCAGCGAGCGCCTGGCCGCAGCGCTGGGACGTGGCCTTCCTGGCCTTGGTTTTCGCCTTTGCCGGCCTCGCCAACGCCTTCGGCATGACCCCGCCCGTTTACACGCTGGCCGCGACGCTCAGCCGGGCGCTGGGTACCAGGAGCGAGGCGTTGATTTTGGCCTTGATCTTCGGACTGCTGATGGTATTATTGCCGGCCGCACTGGGCCTGGGCGCAGCCTGGCTGAGCCGGCGGCTGGGCGCAGCACAGGACCGTCGAGCCAACCGGGGCAGCCTGCGGGTGGTCTTCGCCCGTTACGCGCCCACCGTGGCGCCGCTGGCCTTTGCTATCTGGTTCGCCCACTACTGGTTTCATTTCGCCAGCGGCGCGCTGACCATCGTACCGGTGACACAAAATTTCCTGATTGACCACGGCGTCACCCTGCTGGGCAGCCAGCCCAACTGGTCGCTGGGACCGATCATGTCGGAGGATGCGGTGTTCTTGCTGGTGTTGGCCGCGCTGGCCACCGGTTTTCTGTCCAGCCTCTATGCGTTGAGCCGGACGGCAGCAGCAGAAGGCACGCTCAAGGCCGCCCGTCGGGCCATGTTGCCTTGGTTGGCGCTATGGATGATACTGGCGCTAGCCGCGATCCTCATCTTTTCCCTGCCGATGGAGATGCGCGGGATGATTGGGTGAATAGGTGATTGGCAGATCGGTGCTTTGGTAAACTGGTAAATTGGTAGACTGGTAGACGCATTTCACGGCTCGGGCCGGTCTCCGACCGAGCCCGCACGGCTATCCTGGATAAGTTAGCTTCAAGGAGCTTTCATGACCACAATCAACAAGACGAAACGGTACGCTGGACCTGATGTGGCGGTGGCTGAGGCGGTTGCGGGAGCCATCCCGGCGGCCAAGCCGTCGTTCTTCAGCACGCTGATGGTGCTGTTCAAGGCGCGCGTTGTCAGCCTTCTGCTCTTCTCGGCCGTGGGCGGCGCGTTCATGGGCGCGGGCGGCTGGCCCGGCCTGGGCGCGCTGGGACTGACCCTGCTCACCGGCTGGCTGGCCGCGTCAGGCGCATCGGCCTGGAACCAGTACATCGAGCGCCGCTCAGACGGCGCCATGACCCGCACACGTCATCGGCCCCTGGTCAACGGCGACATCGCCAACCCCCGCTGGGTGCCGTGGGTGGCGACAGGTATGATCGCAGCGTCGGTGCTGATCGCGCTGCCCTTCAGCCTGGCGCTGGCCTTCTGGTTGGCTGCGGGCGCGTTCATCTACGTGGTCATCTACACGCTCTGGCTCAAGCCGCGCACCACCCTGAACATTGTCATCGGCGGCGCGGCCGGCAGCGCGGCCGTGCTGGCCGGCGCTGCCGCAGGCGGCGACTGGACGGCGCCCAGCGCGTTGCTGCTGGCGCTGCTGGTCTTCCTGTGGACTCCCAGCCACTTCTGGAGTCTGGCTATCGTCTACCGCAACGACTACGCGCGCAGCGACACCCCCATGCTGCCGGTGAAGACTAGCCCCAAGATGGCCGCTTTCTGGGTCTTCGTGCATACAGTCGGCACCGCCCTGGCCGCGTTGGCGCTAGGCCTGGATCCGGCCCTGGGCCTGATCTATCTGATTCCTGTGGGTCTCGCCACGGCCGACATGATGTGGCGCAACATACGCCTGCTGCGCGTGCCCAGCGGCAAGAACGCTCGTTCACTCTTCATCGCCTCCAACATGTACCTGGCGGTGGTGTTGGTGATGGCGTGCATCGATGTGGTGATTTCGGCGCTATAGATCTGGAAGTCACGTCGTCTGAAACAAACGGGCCGCTCTTGTACAAGAGCGGCCTGTTTGTTTCAGACGACCGGTGCGCACGCATGCGGCGCTATCTGGCCCACTTGCGCCTCTCCGTGTAGCAGTTGGGAGACACCCTGCTTGCGAATAGAACAGACATACGGTCAGATTAGTCTAATGGACCCGATCAGCAGGCGGGCGCGGCTCGGAGGGTGTGCCCGATCCGCGCCCGCCTGTGTGCCAGCAACCGGGTTTTTCCGACTGACCTGGGCTGCTTCTTCGCTCACCGCCGCATCCGACTCACCCCCACCGAGCCGGCCAGTGGTGGTGGTGTGCTCTTCACCGTGCAGTTGCGCGCCCTGGCCGAAAGCGGCGAAAGCGCGTTCACTATCGGTCCGGTCGAGATGGCCGATCGCACCGGGAATCTATTGGCCGTGCAGCCAGAGAACGGCCTGATTCGCATCACGACCGCCGAACAGGTGGCGCCAACCGAGCCTGCGCCTGCGACTCCACCGGCGGTCGAACTGGCTGCAACTGACGACGTCGCACCCAGAACGCAGTTTCCTGTTCTGGCAGCCGTGGCGCTGATCGCTGTAGTAGCCGTAGTCGTGTGGGCTATCGCTCGACGCCGGTCTGCCCGCTGAACACTCGAATTAGTCTGGAGAGTCTATTGTGCATCGATCTTTATGGTATGGACTTGACAAACTTTGGCCCCGGCCGTGGCCATTGCTCAGCCTGAGCGTCACACTGGCTGGGCTGCTGTTTCTTGGGACGGGCGGCAGCGGGCTGCTGCCTGCACAAGCTCAGACTGGCAGCGGGCCTGAGACCACTAGCGCCTTGGTGCGCTGCGAGCCAATGGTGACAGCTGGCCCACCCGGCCAGCCGTTGGTGGTTGCCCTTTACGTCGAGAACGTCGCCGATCTCTACGGCGTTGAAATGGAGCTCAGCTTCGACCCAACCATTGCGCAGGTGGTTGACGCTGATCCCGGAACGCCCGGCGTGCAGATCCAGCCACTGGACAGCTTCCTGTCGCCCGATTTCGTGGTCATGCGGGTTGCCGACAACAGCGCCGGTACTATCGAGTACGCCGCCACCCAAGTCTTTCCACAGGAACCGGTCAGCGGCTCCGGGCCTGTAGCAGCCATCACCTTTCAGTCCGTGGCCAACGGCACGTTTTCGATGCCCTATAGTGACGCGCTGATGGTCGATATCGACGGCGCGTCGATCCCCGTTATCGCTCTGCCCTGCGCAGTGCAGTTCCAGCCCGTGCGGCCATGTTACGATTTCGACAACAACGGTGTGATCGATGTGGTCGACAGTGTAGCCCTGGCCGTGCGCTGGTCCCTAACCGCAGCCAATCCCGACCCTGACAACAACCCCGTGACACCCAACTATGAGCCGCTCTACGATGTGAACGGCGATCGGGCCATCACGGTGCTGGATATCCAGATGGTGACTCAACGATGGCAGCAGAATTGCGGCTAGGCGCTTCCATCTGGGAAAGGTAATCTAGTAGACTCATGAACGTGTTTGGCAAACGACAGCATAGACTGCAGGCGGTGACGACCGTCGCGGCCTGCCGAATGACTCATGTGGCACGCGTGTTGGTGACGGTGTTGCTGGGTGGCGCGCTCAGCTGGCTGGGGCTTTCGATGGCCGTGAGACCGTCGCCTGCAGAGAGCGCCGCCCAGGTCGCTCCACCATCTCAGAGCCAGACGGCGCTGGTGCGGTGCGATCCAAACCCGTTGGACGCCGCCGTGGGGTCGACGGCGAGCGTGACGATCTATATGCAGGAAGTAGCTGGCCTCTACGGCCTGGATGTGCGCCTGCAGTTCGATCCGGCCCACGCTCAGGTGGTCGATGCCGATCCGGCGACTCCAGGGGTGCAGATCCAACCGCTGGACGGCTTCCTTTCGCCCGATTTTGTGGTCCGGCGTTCGGCCGACAACACCACCGGGGTGATCCACTACGCAGTAACGCAGGTTTTGCCCAGCCAGCCCGCCAGCGGCTCCGGCGCCGTGGCGCGCATCAACTTGCGCGGTGTCCAGCCCGGTGCCATCACCGTGCCCTTCACCCAGGTCGAGCTGGCCAGAAACGACGGCAGCACCATTCCAGCCACAACCCAGGCTTGCGACTGGCAATTCAGCCAGTCGCGGTGGCGCTATCTTCCACTGGTGACCATCCGGTAATGCGCCGGGCTAATCGCAATCAGCCAAGGAGTGTAATACATGTTGAAACAAGCGACCTTTGAGCGGGCCAGACAAGTTCTCCCGCCCTGTGTGGCTATCGTGCTGGCGCTGGCCCTCTTGCTGCCTGCGGCCGGCGCTCAAGCCGGCTCCACCGCAGGAAAGCCTGAGCTAGCAACGGTTGTTCGCTGTAATCCTACTACCGCCATCGGTGTTGTAGGCGTGACCAACGCAGTGGTGGACATGTACATTGAAGATGTCGTCGGTCTCTATGGAGCCGATCTGCAAATCTCATATTTCAATACAACCATCGCGCAAGTCGTGGACCAGGTGCCTGCAACCACTAGTATACAAATCGAACCACTTAGTGATTTTCTACAACCGGACTTCATCGTGCGCAGAGTCGCCGACAACATGGCCGGCACGATCCATTATGCAGCAACCCAGACCGATCCGACTCTACCGGTCGATGGCTCTGGCCCAGTAGCGCGCATTACCTTTCAGGGCTTGCAGGCCGGCACGTTCACTATGACCTGGGGTCCGATCGAGCTTTCCACTATCGATGGGCGGATCATTCCATTTACCGCACAACCTTGCACCATCACCTTCATCGACCCCCCCTTGGCCATTACCCTGGCCAGCTTCGAGGCCTCCGCTCAGGCTGACCATGTGCTGGTAGCCTGGGAGACGGTCAGCGAGTCAGGCAACCGCGGCTTCAACCTCCACCGCGGCACATCGCCGGCCGGGCCGGATCAACAACTGAACGCGACGCTGATCCCCTCTCAGTCGCAGGGCAGTTCCAGCGGCTTCGTCTACACCTGGGAGGACCGGACTGACCTGGTTCCCGACACGGTCTACTACTACTGGCTGGAGGACGTCAGCCTGGCCGGTGTGACGACCCGGCATGGACCGGTGAGTGTGGACTATGCGGGGCCGACGGCAGTTGCGCTGAACGGCGTCAGCGCCAACCCGGCGGCCGGCATGGCGCTGCCCTGGCTGTGGGTGATTGTGATTGCCGGCGCGGCGCTGGGGGTGAGTCGGATGCGGCGGTGAGCGAAGAAGCAGCCCAGGTCAGTCGGAAAAACCCGGTTGCTGGCACACAGGCGGGCGCG
>JAAEKA010000183.1 GCA_014155705.1 Anaerolineae bacterium clx_CAG2
GCGGTAGCGCCACACCCCGGCTGGCCGGCGGCGCATCGTCTCCCAGGGGAAGAGGGCTGGCATCGCCACGTCGAGCAGACCGCCACAGGGACAGACCCAAATCGGCAACGCCGCATCGTGCTCAGCGCCGCACGCCTGGCAGCGCAGCACAGTTTGATCGGATCCGCGTTGATGATGCATGCCAGGGGCCATTTTCCCAGCCAATCGTTTCGATGTACAATGATGGCAACAGCTCAGCCGATAGCAAGACTCAGACTTTGGCAGGCGCTGTAGCACCCGAAAAAGACGCAGCCTAGGGTGGCAACCAGGTGTATCCCTGGTGCAGTGACTGCTGAGGTCTTGAGCTGAGCAGTTATCATCTATGATACCACAGAGTCACCTGCGACGCATGATACGCGTCCTACAGTTGCCCTACGCAGGCAGTACGCCGGGCTGTCCAAGACAGACTAAGGAGGTATTGTGCAAACTGATCCGGCCTTGAGTCCTGGTACGGACCTGGGTACCGTACTCAACCTGTTGCCTGTGGGCGCCTGTATGGTCGATCCGGAGTCAGGTGAAATATTGCTGGCCAATGACGCCGCTGCCTGTATTCTGGACGTTGCCGCAGCGCAAGACCTCATCGGCCGGTCGCTGTTGCAGCTCGTGCAGCGCCGTCGCCGTCGGGAGGTGCGGGACTACCTTCGTCACGTGATGGAAACAGCGCCGCTGCCCAGGTTCTTCCATGAGCGGCTGGAACTGGCAGGAGGCCGGCAGATCGACCTGGAGGTTGCCGCAGGCATCCTGAACCTGGGGGATCGACCGGTCATTCAGTTGGCTTTTCGCGATATCACTGATCAGATCAGCGCTGAGGCTGCTCTGCGGGAAAGCGAAGCGCTGTTCCGCAGCCTGGCCGAAACGACTGATGCGGCGATATTTCTGTTTCGCGGCGCCTATAACATCCACGTTAACGCAGCCGCATGCCGAATCACTGGTTTCGACTACCATGAGCTGGTGGCCATGCCTTTCTGGCAGATCCTGCACCCTGACTTTCGCGATCTGGTGCGGGAACGTGGTTTGGCTCGACAGCAAGGCGAACACGTTGATTCCCAGTACGAAGTGGCCATCCTGACCAAACGTGGAGAGACTCGTTGGCTGCAATATGCCGGCAACGTCATCGACTACCAGGGGCAGCCAGCGGTGCTGGGCACGGCCATCGACATCACGGACCGCAAGCAAATCGAACAGGCGCTGCAGGAAAGCGAGGCCCGTTTTCGAACACTGGCCCATGTTTCACCTGCCAGCATCACCGTTCACGTCGATGACCGCGTGGTCTATGCCAATCCTGCCGCTGCCAGCTTAACCGGTTTGAGCGAGAAGGAGTTGCAGGAGACCGATTTCTGGAGCATGCTACACCCCGATTCGGTGGAAACCATGCAGCGGGCCTATGAACGGATGGGTCGCGGCGAATCGGTGTCGGACCTGAAGTTGCAGGTCACCGTCAAACACAGCGCCACCCGGTGGATCGAGGTCAACTGGTGCCCCTTTGATCACCAGGGTAAGACCGCCTGGATTATCACCGGCTACGACATCACTGCGCTGGTCGAGGCGGAGCAGGTGCTGCGCAACAACGCCCGCCGGTTGGAGACCCTGAGCGAGATCGACCGCCTGGGATTGCTGGTCACGTCGCGTCAGGAGATTGCCGGCTCGGTTCTGGAACTGATCAGAAGCCTGATCCCTTGCGACCAGGCCAGCATCATTGAAACCGACCCCACGCAACATTCCTATGTCGTCATGGCTGTCAGCCCTCTTACTGACAACGGAATCCGGCCAGGACGACGGTTCAAGGCGGTGAGGTGGAGGTCCGTGCCCGAGGATTTAGCTCAAGGAGTGTATCTGGTTCCTGATCTGGAGCGTCTTGCACGGCGAACACCTTTTCAAAAGGAGTTGCATCGGGCGGGCCTGCGCTCCTACATTGCCGTGCCCCTGGCTGCCCAGCAAAAGCTGCTGGGCATGATGATACTGGCCTCGCGCCAAACCGACTCGTTCAGCGCCCAGGTTCAGACGACGGCATTGGAGGTTGCCAGACGCGTGGCCATGGTGCTGCACAATGCCCAGCTTTTTGGCGAACTCGAGAGCAGCCACCGCCGGTTGGAGGAACTGTCCCGGCGTCTGGTGCAGGTTCAGGAAATCGAGCGTCGCGCCATCGCCCGGGAACTACATGACGAGGTAGGTCAGACTCTGACTGCACTCAGCATTCACCTGGAGTTGGCGTCACGAGTTGGCCTGGAGGAGCAAGCGCAGAGGCTGGCCGAAACGCGGCGACTGGTCGAGGATCTGACGGATCGGGTGCGCCGCATGTCGCTGGATCTGCGGCCGCCCATGTTGGACGATCTGGGATTGTTGCCCACATTGCTGTGGTATTTCGACCGCATTGCACAGCAGTATCGCTTGCAGGTTACATTCGAGCATCACGGTATCGAGCGTCGCTTCGATGCCGATATTGAGACAGCCCTCTTTCGCATCGTGCAGGAAGCGCTGACCAACGTCGCCCGCCATGCACAGGTGCAGACTGCATCGGTACGACTGTGGGCCGACTCAGCCACTATCAGCGCGCAGATCGAAGACAAGGGTCAGGGATTTGATCCCGATTTCGTACTGAGCCGCAACAACACCAGTGGGCTGCGCGGCATGCAGGAGCGGGTGCGGCTGTTGGCAGGCAAGCTGGTAATCGAGGCGCAGCCAGGCAGCGGCGCCTGCCTCACGGCGCTCCTGCCGCTGCACGAGGCGCGCCACACCTAAACCGAGTACATGTAGAAACCGGGAGTTCTCGTAAGCGCTTCGTGTTTGATTCAGCTTGTGCAAACTCCCGGTTTCTAGAGGACACCAGGTTCCCTGGAGGTTTGCTGGCATGATACGAGTCGTTTTGGTGGACGATCACGGCATTGTTCGCCAGGGGGTACGCACCTTGCTGGAGGAGCAGGCCGACATCCTGGTGATTGGCGACTGTGAAGAGGGCGCGCAGGCGCTGACCCTGGTACAGCGCATGCAGCCTGATGTGTTGGTGGCTGACCTGATGATGCCTGGCCTGGGGGGACTGGATCTGATTCAACGGGTGCGGCAGTCGAATCCCGCCACCCAGGTGGTAGTGCTGTCGATGCATGCCAATGTGGCCTATGTGGCCGAGTCCCTGCGGCGGGGAGCGATCGGCTACGTCATCAAGCAGGCCGACATTCGTGAACTCGTATCGGCTGTGCGGGCAGCCGCTGGTGGAAAGCGTCATCTGAGTCCTGGCATCGACGAGGCTGGCGTGCGAGAGTCTCTGCGCTTGTCGGCGACAGCGCCCATCGATCCGCTGGAGAAGCTTTCGCAGCGCGAGCGGCAGGTGTTGGAATGCGTCGCCAGAGGCCATACCAACGCCGAAATCGCAGCCAGTCTGGGCTTGAGCCGCCGCACCGTCGAAACCCACCGCGCCAATATGATGCGCAAGCTGGGCCTCGAATCGCAGGCTGACGTGATCCGTTTCGCTCTGCGCCGCGGGCTGCTGCCCATCGAGCCATAGAAACTGTCATTATGTTGTAATGAAAATTACGTATTGATACGGATAGCAATCCTGCAGGGCGTATGTTATACTTGTCACACAGAGGTTGGTTTGGGTTTGCAGTGAGGCGACACACTGCGGCTCATTTCGGCTGGGGAACCAACCGATCGCGCTGTCGGGGAAGGAGTGCGCGATGGCGAGGACAGACAAATGGTCTGTCCTCGCTTCTTTTTTCGCTCTGCGTTGCTCTGGCCGGTCTCCTGACCGAGCCACCAGCCCCGGATGCGGATTATTGGGAGAGCCTTGGCCATGCTATAATGCCAGCCTGTCCGCTGCGCAGCGCATAGCGCTGGCAGCCTAACACTTCCAGGAGGACCTTTCCATCACCGTGCCAGGCTTGCATGTCCGTGGCCATGTCGGCCGAATCCTGCCAGCCCTTCGCCGACGCCGCAGAGCAGTCCTGCTGGCGCTGCTGACGCTGCTGGCAGTGGTCATTATACTCAGCCTCCAGTCGCGGCCGTCGGTGACCGTTGGCCCACAGCAAACCGTCGTCACCGCCAATCCCAAGATGGGAGTCCACACCCGCCTGACCGACGAGGTGGAGGAGTGGAAGATCAAGCGCACGCTGGAGATGGTGCGCGAGATGGGCGCGCCCTGGATCGTCGAGTACTTCCCCTGGGCCTATGTCGAGCCGGACCGGCCCGGCCAGGGCGAGTGGGAACACAGCGACATGGTGATCCGCCATGCCAGCGCGCAGGGCCTTGAGGTCATCGCCCGTCTGGGCTACGTACCCCCATGGGCCCGACCCAAGGATACCTCACCCCTCTACCTGGACGAGGACTATTACGCAGCCTTCGGCGACTACGTCTATGAGTTCGTCCGGCGCTACAGGGATGAAGTGAACCACATCATCATCTGGAACGAGCCCAATCTGAGCCTGGAGTGGGGCTACCGGCCGGTGGACCCGGCCAGCTACGCCGAGATGCTGCGCGTCGCTTACACCCGCGCCAAAGAAGCCAACCCCGGCGTGCTGGTGCTGGGGGGCGCGCTGGCGCCAACCCTGGCCCCGCCCGGCAGCGAATGGGGCATGGACGATTTGATCTACCTGCAGGCCATGTACGACGCGGGCGCCGCCCCTTACTTCGACGTTCTGGCTGCGCACGCCTACGGCGGCAAGTTCCCGCCCGACGAGCCGGCCGCGGCCGACGCCATCAACTTTGCCCGCACCGAACTGTTGCGCGAGATCATGGTACAGAACGGCGACGGCGACAAGCCGATCATGATCACCGAGGGGGGCTGGAACGACCACCCTCGCTGGACGCGCGCTGTGCGGCCCGGCCAGCGCATCGACTACACCCTGCGCGCGTACGACAAGGCGTTGGCCGACTGGCCCTGGCTGGAGGCTGTGGCGCTGTGGGCCTTTCGCTATCCCGCGCCGGCGCGCACCTACCAGGATTACTTTACCTTCGTGACTCCCGACTTCCAGCCCAAGGCGATTTATCTGGAGGCGCAGCGCTATGCTCAAGGCAGAGAGGATTAATCTGCGCCGGCGCTGGCCAGCCCTGGCCGCTGTCGCCGTCGTGTTGTTGCTTGCAGCTTTCCTGCTGCTGTGGCAGACCGTCGGCGTCGCGCGCGACCGCGTGTGGGATCACATCCAGACCAGCGGTCAATGGCTGGTCGGCATGGATCCCAGCTTCCCGCCCTTTCAGGACCTGGATGAGGCCGGCCAGCCGGTGGGCTTCGACGTGGACCTGACACGCGCCATTGCCGCGCACTGGGGCGTGGAAGCGCAGATCGAGGGTCTCGGCTTCGATGGTTTGGTGGACGCGGTCCAGGCCGGCCGTCTCGACAGCGCCATCTCGGCCCTGCCCTACCAGCCCGAGCGCACAGAGGATGTTGCCTTTTCCGACGCCTACTTCGAGGCCGGGCTGGTTCTGGTCACGCCAACCGGCAGTATTGGTGTCGCTTCGGTGGATGATCTGGCCGGCCGGCGGCTGGCCGTGGAGTGGGGCTCCGAGGGGGACGTGCAGGCCCGGCTGTTGCGCCGTCGTTTTCCCGACGTGGTTCTGCTGCCTAGCGACACCCCTCAGGCCGCGCTGCTGGCTGTGGCTGAGGGCCAAGCCGACGCCGCGCTGGTCGACCACATCAGCGCCTTGCAGTTCACAGCCAGCGACGCTCGTCTGGCCATCTCGCCCCAGGTTGTGGTCTCCGATCCCTACGTCATTGTCCTGCCGCGCAAAGCGCCCGTCTTGCAGCAGCAGGTCGGCGAGGCGCTGCAGGCTTTACAGGCCGATGGGACCCTGGATGCGCTGACGACCCGCTGGTTCGGGACGACGTCGCCGATGCGGGTTGGCAGCCCATAGATATTCCGGCCTACTTAATGCGCAATTCCATCCACGTTGTCTTTCCCGCCTCGACCACGATATCGACATAATACACCTTGCCGTTGATCGAGACCTCGACCTTGTACGCGCCGGCTGGCAGGTCGGCCAACAGGAAGTTCTCGCCCCATGCGTCGTCAGGCCAGATCAAGCCCATGGCATCGACATATGTATACGCGTAGTAGCGGGGTGAGTTGAAGTCTGGCCCCGGATAGAACAGGATGGGGACGTTGGGCAGGTGCCGGCCGTCGGCAGTGAGGATGCGCCCAGCGATGGTCCCGTGGCCCTGCATCGGTTCCAGCCAGAACTCGGGGTTGCGGGTGTGGTCATAGTCGTTGCGGCCCACGCGCACTTCAACGTGGACGTGCGGGCCCAGGGCGATGCCTGTGCTGCCCGTTTCGCCTATGCGCTGGCCGCGCGTCACGCGCTGCCCGACCTGCACATCGACGCTGTTCATGTGGCCCAGCAGCACGAACACCGGCTGCTCGTTGTAGCGCTGGTCCAGTTCGATGATCACCGCGTTGCCGAAAAAGTTGATCGTAGGGCCGACCGCTGTGGCGCTGTCCGATCCTGCGAAGACCACCACGCCGTCGGCCGGCGCCAGCAGCGGCGTACCGGTGGGATTGCCAATATCCGCGCCGTGATGCAGCAGGTATTGGCCCTGGCCGGTGCTGGCATAGGGGTAGAAAGGACTGGCCCATTGCGTGGTGCCTGGCCCGGTCGGCCGGGCCAGCCAGTAATGGTCGCTGGCCAGCGTTACGTCGGGTGTCGGCCATGGGCCGCCTGGCACGATGGGGGTGACGGTGCTTTTAGCCGCCGACACGGTCACAGCCGTCGTGGATGTCAGTGCAGCCGTGGCTGTGATTGGTGCGGTTGCGGTGGCTGTCGGAGTTGCCGTGGCTGTGGCCGTCGCTGTCGCCGTCGCTGTCGCAGTGGCCGTTGCGGTCGGGCTGGCAGTCGCCGTCGGGCTGGCCGTTGCGGTCGCCGTCGGCGACGGCGTCGATGTGGGCGTCTCGGT
>JAAEKA010000184.1 GCA_014155705.1 Anaerolineae bacterium clx_CAG2
TTATTTTTGCTTTGTTTGAAGAGGAACTGGCACGGTGGTAACAGGGTAGTGCGCCATGTCCTCATCACAGCCCACGTTGTTTCACAGATGGTGTTCGGGAAATCGAGGAGGATCAAGACATGAGCACAGGTAACGACTCGCCGGCGAGCCCAGAGCAGTTGGCCGTCGAGTTCAAGCGGTCCACGAGATATTTCGTCCTATTTGCTATTATTCTTTTTTGTCTAATGAGCGCTTGTGGGCTTGGTTTCACCGTGTATGGTGCATTCACCGGAGCTGCATCAAAGCAGGCGGATGCCACTCCCACCGTACAGAAGACGACCGAGGAGTCCCATAAGGCGACCGAACAACCAAGCAGTTTACCATCGGAGCCCATTACCGCGACACAGTCCACGACGACGACTTTGCAGGCAGGTTCCGCTTCGTCCAAAGGCGTGACTGCAACGCAATCTATTACTGCGACGCGGCAGGTTGATCCAGTTCGGGTCGGAGGCTTTCCTGCGTCCTTGGCTGCCAGCCAGCAGTTCTTCACGCTGGCTTTGCTTGCCGGCATAGCAATTCTGTTTCCAGCAATCCTGTTGTATGCATTTGCACTTCAGCATGTGCCGCGACTAACCAAGGAATTGGATGCTGACTTGGAGAAACTTGGGGTAGGTCCGTCTTGGGGTGAGGTATATGCTGAATTAGCGAGGTTGGATTGTTTGGAAACTTCGCCTGGGGATACGCCGTCAGTAGCTAAGTCCCCGGAAACCCTGGAACAAGGGCAACCTCCTACTTCGCACGAAATCCTGTCCATGGTAATCGAGCCAGACAAGGATCCGGACCAACTGAAGAAACTACAAGACAAACATCCAAAACAGTATGAGATCGCAAAGGAGTGGAAACGCGAGGCGCTTGATCAGAGATGGACAGTTGTCAATAAGCGCTATGGTGCTTCGGAATTTCTAGTTCCGGTGACATTATTGATGTTCTTTCTGACGGCAACGGTCGCTTGGGCCTTCTGGCCGAAGGGTACCTACCTGTTTGGTGGCCATTTCTTGACAGACGCTGATACGCTTCACACTTATTTTTCGGAAGCGGTTGCAGCCATGCCGGCGGCCCTTGTCGCCATGTTGACCGCCTACCTGTTTGTGGTCTATGGGCTGGTCCGTCGCTATCACCGCTCGGATATTACTCCCGGAGCGTTTTGGGATGCTTTCAAGCGTCTGTTTGTGGTCTTCTTGATCGGGCTGGCACTGACAGCCCTCTTCAAGGCTCAGCCAATGCCCGAAGACCTGAACTCCCAGGCCTGGACTTTTAGCGCCATCCTAATAGGAGTCTTTGCGGGGATATTCCCGATCCATACTCTGCAGTTGCTAGCAAGAAATGCACAGGCCGAGTTGGAGAAGAGGTTTGACAAGAGGCTGAAAGGCAGCGATTTTCAACAATGCGAGGACTTGGCGCAGCGTCTGCGACCCAGGCACGACCTGACATTGCTTGACGACCTGGATGCGTGGGACATAGAACGCATCGAGCAGGAGGGCGTGATTGGCATCCAGGGAATGGCGACTGTCAAC
Source organism: Anaerolineae bacterium clx_CAG2 (assembly GCA_014155705.1). Lineage (GTDB taxonomy): Bacteria > Chloroflexota > Anaerolineae > JAAEKA01 > JAAEKA01 > JAAEKA01. The sequence goes on from JAAEKA010000184.1 coordinate 1,554, forward strand.
ATTGTCGACCTCGTGACGTGGACACCCTTCCCGACCACGCAAATCGTTGATTGGGTCGACCAAGCGATCCTGTGGATGGCTGCGGGCGCAGAGCCTTGTCGATCATACGTCGGTACACTGCGCGCAATTGGTCTACGCGGCGCCAGTGATCTGGTGGATGCCACCACGAACCCAGCAGACAAGCTGCGGGTCGTCTTAGCGGCTCAGACCCTGCGCGGCGCGATGGTAGAAGATCCGATACCGTTGGCCCAACTTGCTGGACTGCGCGCCCAGCTCAAGGTCAAGGATGCGCAACCGAAAGTGGCGGACGTCAAGGGCCGAGAGACGGGTGCTTCAACTGACAATATTGCTGCAGCGCTGGAGGCCGTGCGGGTGGCGAGGTGGTTGGTAGATGACGCCTACGATCGCGTGAAGAATGGGGGCGATAGCCTGAAAGACGCCGTTGCGGCAGCTACAGACTTGCAGTCGGTCTTCAAGACCGTCAGCGCCAAAGCCGTCGACGTGGAGGCGTCGCTGCAGCTGATCACCGATGCCAAGGTTACTGAAGGTCTGGCAACATCGCTCCAAGCCTTGGGTCAGGCCTATTCAGACGATGTTGCCGCCAAGGCGAATGATCTGGCGAAGGCTCTGGACAAGGTCGCCCAGCCGCTGCTCGAGGTGGAACAGAAAGCGAGGGAGTTGCAGACCCTCGCCGAGATAATCGAGCGGGAGGCAAAGAAGAAGCAAGACGAGCGAGCTGGACAGCCCAATCCTCCCAGCGAAGTCAATGGCGCAGCAGACAAGTTCAGCGATCTCAAGGCATCAGTACAGGCTGCCAAGGATAGGATCAAAGCCGACGCGGTCCTTGCCGATTCGTCCGAAAAGATTGATGCCCTGCTCAAATTACTTACCGACGAGGGAGTGGACAAGCCTGAGAAGCTCTTGAGCGAAGAACGGCTGAAGAAGGAGAGTCAGTGGACCGAATTCGGCAATGACTTGATGGCCAAGGCTCATGCCGACGCACACAGGTTGGTGGAGGCGGCGACGGAGATGCTGGCCCTAATCGAAGCGGGGAATATCGCAATCAAAAAGGCTCGTACTGCAGCTACCTTCCCATCCGCCACTCCCCCACTCACAATGGAAATTCTAGAGACGATTCTGTTTGGGCTCGAGCACAACCCCAACCTTCGGCGTATCCATCGCTATCTGCGCGAAGCGACCGCTGAAATTCCACCATCTATGAGCAGGCAGTGTACGAATGTTGAGTGGGTGAAAAATGGCGGTCTTCCATGTGAGCCATCCATTATGGATGCCACCAATATGGAGAGGCAGGAAGGCCCTCAGCCGTCGTCGCAGGCGGAACAATCCTCTATGACCGCCAGCAATCAACCCGCAGAGTCCGTGCCGGTGTCCGCCTTTGCGTCCAAGCCAAATTCCTCCTTTGCTACACAGGATGCGCCAGACCCGGAACAGGTGGAAGATTCGGCTTGGTTCTAGCAGCCGACGAAGGGCATCCAACGACAACTTACTGCCGTTGGGTGCCGTTCGTCAAGCGGTCGTATAGATCAGTTGGCTGACAATCGCCATCAGCCAAACCGCTCCGGCTATCAACATGCAAATACTCGCGAATCTCAAGAATCGATCCCATTCATCGGTGGGTTCTTTGGATGCGGAGTAGAGCATTAGCCCAAAGGTTCCGAGCGCAACAGGAACGATGAGTCTCTTGGGAAGGAATTCTCCCTGCAGCAATTCTTGCCCTGCGAATACCAATAGTTCATCCATTTGACTTACCCTCAACGAATACTGCTATTCCCCAGACCAGGCGCTGTGAACGTGGATTTTTGCCTCGGCGTCCCGTCGGTGGGGTTGAAACACGAACCTGCGGAACCAGAGGTTCGCGCGAACTCGGGCGGGCGTGGGGTTCGTGGTCTTCGTGCTTCGTGTCGTTCGTGTGACTTCGCGCGTTCGTGGTCCAGCCCTGCGCGTTGCTGCGTGGGTGCGTAGTCCGGCGTTGTCGTTCTGGGCGGGATAGTGGCATGGGGCGGCAGTTTGGACCACGAAACCGCGAAGGGTCGCGAAGTCGCTAAGCGCGAAGGTCGCGAAGTCGGGTGGCATCCTGCCTAGGCCGGCGTCAGCTCGCCAATGGTGTCTTTGACCACCTGCCAGCGCGCCTCGATAGTGTCCGCAGAGAGGTCAGCGCCGCAGGCCCACTCGACGAAGTAGCCGCCGTTGATCACTTTGACGAACTCGCCGGGCTGGCGCAGGTCCTCGAATGCCTCGTACTTCAAATAGGGACTGACATCGAACTGGCCGACGCGTCTATCGTCGGCCACGATGGTTAGGATGTGGTTCGGCTGAGAGAAAACTTCAGCGACTCTCATCATCTTCGGATTTGATCTCCGCAACTAAACCGCCATCAGCCCCTATCGGCCCTGATACGTTGAGGCCGACGCGAAACGCCGCTCGATCCAGGTCTGCCGGGGCAACCTCAGGATACTTGTCACGGTCGTCGAGCGCCAGAGTCGAACCGGCGTCCGTGGCAGTTTCGTCATCGAGCAGGATCACATCCTGGCTCCAGTCGATCTTGCCAGCATAGCGATTGCGCCTACCCTTGCGATATTCCAGATCGTATTCCGGGAGCAACTCGTCGGGCGCTATCATGCGCTGTCGCCGTTCATCGTGGTGTGGCTGACCAACTCCTGAAGCGACTCCTGCAACACCGCCTCGTAGTTGGCTACTTCGGCCTGCAGGTCCTCCAGGCTGGCAGGTTCGATGGCGTCCGGCGCCAGGTCGAACTCGATGAACTCTGGGTTGAGGCGGCGAAAGACGTTACGCACCGTCTGCACGCGCAGGATCGTCTTGCCGGTTTCGTTCGTGAACACATCTAGCACGACGCCGTGCCAGGATCGCAGACGGATGATCTGACCTACTTGTGGAGCCGATACCATAGCGTGATGATCTCCTCTGCTAACTCGATCGCCTTGAACGGGCTATTGGTGCGGAATCCGTGTTTGTCCAGGATAGCCATCAGGATCCAGTGATCATCCGAACCGCCTGATATGCAGGCCATGTGCCTGGTGGCCGCAGCGCTGACGAGTATCCAATCTAAACCTGCACCAGCTCGTTGACGGCGTCCAATTGATCACCGATTGCCGCCTCGGCTGCCTTGAGGTCGTAGGCCGCATGAAGGTTGAGCCAGTACTGTGGCGTCTGGCGCAAGGCGCGGCTAAACAGCAGAGCCAGCTCTGCTGTCACCGGCCGTGTGCCCTTGACCACGTGCGAAATGCGCATCGGCGACACGCCGATGGCGCGTGCGAACTGCGCCTGGGAGACGCCCAGCTCGTCAAGCGTCTCGGCCAGGAACTCGCCCGGATGGATGGCTGGTAGACCATTGCTAATCATGATGCGGGCCGTTTTCGTGCTGTGCGCACCCTACACCCGACCTTCGTATAGGTCTGCGATCGGAAAGCACAGCTCGTAGTCATGCCAGACTAGATCGCCATATTGCATCGAAAAGGCGGCGAACTCCTCAGGGTCCAGGTACTTGCGGATCATCGGATTGTGCGACTTGCGCAGAAACGGCTCGAAATCGACCGTGCGCGTCGTGTTATCGCCGAACGTCAGACGCAGTCTGTACCCTCCAGCATGTTCTGCAGCGGTGATGCCCACAACGGCGCTCTCCTGCCAGGTCATCGGAGTCTCCGTGAAATTGTCTTGGACGGCACTGGCTTGGGAAGCTGGTGGCTACTCATTCGCCTGGCGAAACACAGCATCGATTACCCCTTGACTCACGCCGAATCCTCGCTCGCGCAACAGGTCCAGCTCTGGGCGCAGCTCTGTGATCAGTCCGACCTGTTTCGCCTTGAGCAGGATGCCGACGGTGCCAATCTTCTGCAAGCCCAGTTGCGTGAGCTTGCGCCGTCCCTTCTTCTCGTCCATCAACACCCAATCGGCTGTCAGTTCGCGTGCCAGCACAATCGTCTCAGCCTCACCGAGATCCAACTCGTCTAGCAGCACCTCCACCGCCAATCGGTCTTTGACGTGGACGGTCTTGATCCAACCGGCCGCCATCACCTCACGTTTGGCGCCGCCGACTTCACGTCCGGCGACTACTGCTTCATCATAGACCGCTTGCGCAATGATGATCTCACTAAAGATCCGCCTCAGCAGATCGAAGCGATCGATCGATGCCAGACCGATCAGGGGTGTCGTATTGGAGACGACGATCACGAGACGGCCTCGACATGGAGCGCCTCTACCGCCGCAAACTCCTCGGCGAGTTCATCGGGTGTGTAGTTGACGTAGGCAATCCCATGGGACTGAAGCAAGGCCAGGAATTCTGTGCGGCTGATGTTCAGCAGACGCGCGGCTTTGCCGGACGAGATACGTCCCTCAGTGAACAGCGAAAGGACCAGCCAATCCGACAGGCGACGTTGGATCTCGTGCTGATCAAAACCCATCCGGACCAAAGGTAAGGGGACCCGTACTTCAAAGGTTTTCTCTGCAAGTTGAAAGTCCATTTCGCCACTCCGTTCAAAGGCTCGGAAGGAATTGTACCATCGCACTCACCGACGGTCAACTGAAGGTGTTTGCACAGGCTCCTACGTCCACATGAACGGCCTCACCTCGATCAAGCGGTGTAGTTGCCGCTGCTACTCCGCCGCCTCCACACCGACCACCCGCCCGCGGCTGTCGATCTCCAGGTTCCAGCGGCTGCCCTGAGTGAACTGCTGGTACTGCTCCAGGCTGGGCACGGTGAAGCGCACCGGCCCCTCCTCGGTCTGGAAGGTGACCACGTACTCTTCGTCGCGGCCGGTCTCGCGCTGCTGGTCGTTGAGGCGCTGGTTGGGCCAGGATGGGGAAAGGCCGCTGCCCTCCAACACCAAGGGCGCGATAGCCTGCCAGCCCAGCACGGTGTAGCTGCAATAGTCCTCGAAGACCTGGTACTGGCAGTCTTGTACTACCTCGCCCACGCCGGTGCCGGTGTCCACCACATACGGCGTGCCACACACCTCAACGCTGCCGGCCACCGGCTCGTCCAGCGTGCGATACAGCCGCTCCTCGCAGTTGTCCACAGTGGCGCCGCCGGGGAGCTCCGGCTCCCAGCCCTGCCGCTCTATCGGCAACAACGCCTGCACCAGGATGGCGCGCTTCCAGGCGGTGTCGCTGACCTGGGCGGTCACCTGCTGCGTGGCTCCGCCGCCGCGGTCGCGGCCGCCTGACAGCAGGGCAATGGCGATGCAAACCACGACCAGCAGGATGCCCACCACCGCGATCAAACCGATGGGGATGCGGCCGGCCGGCTTGGATGGTTTGGCCGCGGCCGGCGGCGGCGCTTGTGGTTTGGGCAGCAGTGCGCCGCAGCTCTCGCAACGGGTGGCTGAGGCGGCGTTCATGGCGCCGCACGTCAGGCACTTGACCGGTTCGGCCGTGCCGGTGGGCAGCGCGCCGAGCACCTGGCCTACCTGGCGCGCCTCGCCCTCCTTGAGGCCGCCGCCGCAG
>JAAEKA010000185.1 GCA_014155705.1 Anaerolineae bacterium clx_CAG2
TTTGAGCTGGCGCGCCACATAGATGAGGAGATCCTCCTCCAAGAAACCGAACGCTTCCTGAGCGGTGTGTAGCACCTCGATCAGGGCATCCTGTTGGAAGCGAAAGCGCTTCAGGGTGCGGTCGATCAGGGCAAATCTGGGATCGCCGCTGGGATGGGATTGATCGGGCGCTGCTGTGCTTCTGGTTTTGCTTTCCAGCATGGCAGTCTCCTTGCTTAACTCGTGTACGCCAAGTGCCTTGTTTCACAGGACAGCATATCACGTCTGATCAATCCCAGCCATGATTTAGGTCATATTTAAGCAAGTTGTTTGGGCAAATTCGCCTTCCTCTTCGTATGCTGCAGGGATCGCGGCAAAAAAAAGAGGCGTCCCTCAGGGACGCTTCTTTTTGTCTGTCAATCGCAGCCGGCCGGGCTGCCTCGTCTCAGCCTGTGTACTAGCGTTTTTCGATAGAAATCCGCACAGCCGTGCGCTCATTGCCGTCGATATCCACCTCGGTAAAGGATGGCACACAGACGATGTCGATATTGTCCAGTTGCAGGTATCCATGAGCGATCGCAATTGCCTTGATCGCCTGGTTGACAGCGCTGGCGCCAATGGCCTGCATTTCGGCGTGTCCTTTGTCTCGAACGATGCCGGCGACGGCGCCTGCTACTGCGGTAGATCGGGAATTCGCTGAAACCTTGATCATGTCCATAGGTCGCGCATCTCCAGGAATGAACGGTAGTAACGTAGCGACCTGTGAGTTGTTCGTTAGCAACCCATGGCGGCTGTTGGTGGCTGCATTGAATGACATAGTGCATTCGCTCCTAAAATAGGTTACTCTACTGAAATCAAAGACGAGCAACTTCTTTCAAGGTTACGGCCAGAATGGGGCAATTCACCGGTCTGGGGGGTAAATCAAAGGGCCTCTGGGTTACCAGAGGCCCTATCTTGTGCTTAGGCGTTGGCCGGCAGCTACTTGGCGTAGTCCACCGAACGCGTCTCACGAATGACTGTGACCTTGATCTGGCCGGGATATTCCAGGTTGTCTTCGACTTTCTTGGCGATATCGCGCGACAGCGTGATGGCCGCCATGTCGTCTACTACGTTGGGCTTGACCACGATGCGAATCTCGCGGCCAGCCTGGATGGCATAGGACTGCTCCACGCCTTCGAAAGAGTTAGCCAGATCCTCCAGCGCCGTCACGCGGCGCAGGTAGGTCTCCAGCGCCTCACGACGTGCGCCTGGCCGCGCGCCGGAGATGGCATCGGACGCCTCGACCAGGATCGCCTCCAGCGTTTCGGGCTCGACCTCGTGGTGGTGGGCAGCGATGATGTTGACCACTTTGGGCGGCACGCCGTAGCGCCGCGCGATGTCTGCGCCGACCAGCGCATGGGGTCCCTCCACCTCGTGGGTGACGGCCTTGCCCAGGTCGTGCAGCAAGCCACCCATTTTGGCCAGGCGCACGTCTGCGCCCAACTCGGCAGCCAACACGCCGGCCAGATGGGCCGTCTCCACTGCGTGGTAGAGCTGGTTCTGGCCATAGCTGGTGCGGAAGCGCAGCCGGCCCAGCAGCTTGATCACTTCGGGATGCAGCCCTTGCAGGCCGGTGTCGTAGGTAGCCTGTTCGCCTGCCTCCCAGATGACCTGCTCGACCTCTTCCTGCGCCTTCTGCACTTCCTTCTCGACGCGGGCCGGGTGGATGCGGCCATCGACCACCAGCTTGGAGATCGCCAGGCGGGCCACCTCCCGGCGCACAGGGTCGAAGCTAGAGATGATCACCGCTTCGGGCGTGTCGTCCACGATCAGGTCGACGCCCGTGGCCTGCTCGATCGAGCGGATATTGCGGCCCTGGCGGCCGATGATGCGGCCCTTCATCTCGTCGTTGGGCAGCGGCACCGAGGCGATGGTGGTCTCGGCGACCTGCTCCGACGCCACCCGCTGGATGGCCATGGTGATGATCTTGCGGGCTCGGCGGTCAGCCTCTGCCTGCGCTTCAGCTTCGACCTCACGGATCACACGCGCCATGTCCTGGCGTGTGTCATCCCGCACCGAATCCAGCAGCAACAGCTTGGCTTCCTCGCTGCTGAGGCCCGAGATGCGCTCCAGCTCTTTTTGATGCTGGGATTCCAGCTTGTCAAGGTCGGCGATTCGTTTGTCGAGATTTTTCTGCCGTTTTTGCAGATTTTTATCCCGACTTTCCAGTTCTTCCAGTTTGTGGTCAAGGGTTTCCTGTCGTCGCTGCAGTCGCTCTTCCTGGCGCCTCAGATCACGGCGTCGGGAGTTGGTCTCTTGCTCCATCTCTTCACGCAGGCGGACTTGCTCTTCCTTATACTGCAATTCCGCCTGGGTACGCATCTGCTCGACGGTACGGTCAGCGTCACGCACGATCTCCTCGGCCCGGGCTTTGGCCGATTTGAGGCGTTCATCGTTGACGTAGCGATACAGGAAGTGCCCGATGACCGCACCCAGCGCCAGGCCCAATACCAGGCCTAGTATTGTCATAAAGACCGGTGTTTGCATCGTGACTCCTGGGGGCGTCTCTCTGTCTGACGCCCTGCTAGCTTATCGGCTAATAGCTGGAACCAGGCCAGCCATTTTCCTCCTCCCCATGTTCGGTGCCCTCGCGCAACTCGCGCCACAGTTGGTCTACCACGGGCCACACAACGGCGTGGGGAAAGCCACGGCGCAGCAGGTGGCCGCCCAACTTCTGGCGGAACGTGCGCTGATCCAGTGTTTCATAGCGCCGGGCTTGGGCTTGACCGGCGCGATAGGCGCTGTTTTCGCTGTCTATTTCGTGCAGCGCCCGGTTGATGATGCTGTCGGCGATGCCTTTCTGGCGCAGTTCCTGGCGCAGAGCCAGGGGCGCACGCGGCCGGAACTGCTCGCGGTTGCTGACCCAGAAACGGGCGAACGCTTCATCGTCCAGATAACCTGCCGCCAGCAGGCGTTGGATCACTGCGTTGACCGTTGGATCGGGCAGCGCTTGCTGCTCCAGGTTGCGCCGCACCTCGGCTGTGCTGCGCGGCCGGCTGGCCAGAAAGCGCAACGCTCGCTCGTAAGCCCGCTGCGCTGCATCCTGGTCCTGCAAGCTGGCGATCTCGTCCTCGCCGAGGCTTTGACCGATGCGTAGGGATGCTGCGATGACAGCGGGCAGGCCAAAAGCAAAGGCGCCGTCGAGATAGACGTTGACCCGTTCCCGATTGCGCTGTTGAAAGCGCAGGGCCGTGATCGTTGCAGCCATAGCTTTTGCCTGTCGTTCAATCGTCACGTCGGCCACAGAAAAGCAAAGCTGTGGCCCCGATGGGCGGCCACAGCTTGGGTCCAGGATCAGCAGCTAGTGGATGAGCCAGACAGGCCCCGACGAGACGGTCGTTGACGGTTGCGCTTTTGGCGCGCCCAACGACGGCCTGCATGGGAACCTTTTCGGCACGGCTCTGCAAACGACAGCCAGCAGCAGGCGCCATAATGGCACAATTTGCTGCTACTAGCCGCTGGCAGGGCTGATCTTTCTAGAGCTTGCTACAAACGCACGAGGCATCGCCGCTGCCTGGCAGCGACTGCATCATGCGATTGGTCGTGAGATCCGGCACGGGCTGTGGCCCGTAGCTGCACAGAGCAGACAAACGCTCCACGCAGCGTATAGAAACGCGCGCCCCACCGCAATGACGATGAAATGCGGCTGGGCTTTATCTCTGCGCTCCTGCCACAGGGACAGGATAGAAGGTGCGGAGCTAGCGGGCGGGCCGCTCCGCATTGGCCAGAACATAGATTAATACACCATTAGTGTACATCAGGAACGGATAAAAATCAAGTCGAATTTGGCGCGAAGTGCAAAAAGCCGGTTTGGGTGGCGCAAGTTCGGCGTACACCTGTGCAGATGTTGCATTTTCTGCATGATTTGCATTATTTTGCAGATTTTGTCTCCAGATATGATCTGGATCATATTGCTTCGGGAGAAAGTGTGTTAGGATATGCACAAGTATGACTGATCTCCTGACCACCAAAGAGCTACAAACAATCTTGCACGTGGATCGCACCACGATCTACCGCATGGCCGAGAGCGGGCGCCTGCCAGCCATCAAGGTCGGCGGCCAGTGGCGTTTTCCCCGCCAGCAGATCGACGGCTGGCTGCGCCAGGGCGCAGGCTCGCCCGCGCCGCAACCGGCGCTGGAAGCGATGTTCGACGGCGCAGCGGCCGAAATCTTTCCGCTGGAGTGCGTGCAACTGATCCAGGACAGCTTCGCCGATGCCCTAGGGGTGATGATCCTGCTCACCGACCTGGAGGGGCAACCGATCACGCGGCCCAGCAATCCCTGTGGGCTGTTCAGCGCGGCTGAGACCTCTCCTGTGGCGCGTCAGCGTTGCCTGGATCTGTGGGTCAGGATCGCCAGCGAGCCGTCCATGGCGCCGCGTTTTGTGGAGAGCCATTTGGGCCTGTTGTGTGCGCGCGGCTTGATCCGCGTGGGCAGCGAGATCAAGGCCATGCTGGTGGTGGGCGGCATTGCGCCGCAGCAGTGGCCGCCCAGCGATCAACAGATCGACCACATTGCCGCGGACCTGGAGTTGACGCCTGACCTGATGCGTGAGCATATCGAGCAGGTGCATCGCCTTGACCCGCAAGGCCAGGCGCGCGTGCTGCCCTTTGTGCAGCGCATCGCCGATATTTTTGCCCATATTGCCCAGGAGCGGCTGGACCTGGCCGGCCGTTTGCAACGCATTGCCGTGATCAGCAGATTGTGATCGCCAAACGTGACACGTTCGCCGCAGCCGTCGTGGCTGCATTAAATACTTCGAGCGAGGCTTACAGATTATGAAGCGCATCGTCATTCTCGGCGCCGGCACCGCTGGCACCATCGTCGCCAACAAGCTGGTTCAGGAGATGGACTCGGACCAATGGAAGATCACCGTGGTCGACCAGTCAGAGAACCACTATTATCAGCCGGGCTTTCTCTTCATCCCCTTTGGCATCTACAGCAAGGAGGACGTAGTGCGGCCGCGGCGAGACTACCTGCCGCGCGGCGTGGAGTTCATTCTCTCGGAGATCGACGTCATCGAGCCGGACCAGAACCGGGTCAAGATCAAGAAGGACAGCCGGGTGCTGCCCTACGATTTCCTTGTCATTGCCACCGGCTCGCGCATCGTGCCCGATGAGACGCCAGGTCTGACCGAGGCTGGCTGGCGGCGCAACATCTTCGACTTCTACAGCGTGGACGGCGCGGCGGCTCTGGCAAGGCACCTGCGCCATTGGCAGGGCGGCCGGCTGGTGCTCAACGTGGCCGAGATGCCGATCAAGTGCCCGGTGGCGCCGCTGGAGTTCCTCTTCCTGGCCGATTGGTTCTTCCACGAGCACGGGCTGCGCGACCGGGTGGAGCTAACCTACGCCACGCCGCTGCCGGGCGCGTTCACCAAGCCGCGCGCTGCCGGCCTGCTGGGCAATATCCTGGAGGAGAAGAACATCCAGGTAGCGCCGGAGTTCCTGCTGATGGAGGTCGATCCTGACGCCAACAAGATCATGGCCTATGACGGCGCGGAGGTCGAGTACGACCTGCTGGTGACGATTCCCATCAACATGGGCGACCCGGTGATTGCCCGCTCAGGCATGGGCGACGAGCTGAACTTCGTCCCCACCGAGAAGCATACGCTCAAGGCCAGCAAGTACGACAACATCTTCGTGTTGGGGGATGCGACTAACCTGCCCAGCTCCAAGGCCGGCTCGGTGGCCCATTTCCAGGGCGACGTCTTCCTCGAGAACTTCCTGCGCTACATCGATGGGCTGCCGCTGCGCGAGACCTTCGACGGCCACGCCAACTGCTACATCGAGTCGGGGTTCGGCAAGGGCTTCCTGATCGATTTCAACTACGACGTGGAGCCGCTGCCCGGCAAATTCCCGCTGCCCGGCATCGGCCCTTTCTCCCTCTTGCAGGAATCGCGCATCAACCACTGGGGCAAGATGATGTTCCGCTGGATGTACTGGAACCTGCTGCTGAAGGGCAAGCCGCTGCCGATCACTGCCGAGATGCAGATGGCCGGCAAGTGGAGTTGAGGTCGTCGCTATGGACCAGACACAAACTCTGCTCGAACTGAACCAGAAAATGGACCTGCTCACGGCGCAGATGCAGGCGCTGACCGAACACGTGCAGGAGCAGCGCCGCCGGCAGCAGGAGTGGGATGAGCTGAAGGGCGACCTGACCCCGGTGGCGTTGGAAGCGTATCAGGTCGTCGTGGAGCAGCTTAACGAGGTCGAGCCCTACGTGCAGCTCGAGGATATGCTGCACCTGCTCAAGCGCCTGGCTCGCAGCACGCACAATATCGAGATGCTGCTGGACCAGGTGGAGAGCCTGTCCGACCTGGGACGCGATGCCATGCCGATCCTCAACGATGCGGTGCTGATGTCGGTGCAGCAACTGGACGCGCTGGAGCGCCGCGGCTACTTCAAGTTGCTGAAGGAAGGCCAGTACGTGCTGGACAACATCGTCGACCACTTTGGCCCCGAGGACGTGCGCCAGTTGGGTGACAACGCGGTCACGATCCTGACCACCATCAAGCAGATGACCCAGCCGGAGATCATGGGTATGATGCAGAACCTGGCCGGCGGGCTGCGTCTGGCCGAGGGTCAGCCGGAGCAGCTTGAAACCTCG
>JAAEKA010000186.1 GCA_014155705.1 Anaerolineae bacterium clx_CAG2
GGCCGGCGGCGCCAACGGCACGCGCCGCACGATGTCGCCGGCCGCGCCGGTCACGTCCACAGGCACGGTATCGACAAAGCCCCCGATCTGTTCCAACGTCGCGGGGGGACCCAACAACGTGACCGTCTTGGGTTCGACGTTGATATTGCTGATCCAGTAACCTGGGGCCACCGTGCCGGTGATCACCACATGGACGGCGGCGTCGCGCGTGTTGAAACGCTGGCTGATAGGAATAGAGACCTGCACGTCAGTCGGGTCGGTGGTGAGACCGGTCAGGATGTTGCCTTCCACATCCTTCAGCACCACGGGGCGCTCCTCGTTGACGCTGGCGCGCGCGCCCCGCAACGGCACATTGATTTCAGCCCGATCCACCGTCTCCACCACCTCAGCCGGGCCAGTGATCGTCACCTGCGGAGGCGTAACGGTGGGGTTGCCGCTGATCTCATAGGAGAAGGGCAGGGTTTCCCGGTCTGGAATCACCAGCGAGATCGTCATGGTGCGCGTCGCGCGCGGCTGCAGTTCCATATCCAGCGATCCCGGTTCCCTGGTGATGACACGCACCTGGTCGTCCACGGGCCGGACATCGACGGGTACACGGTGGTCGCCAGCGTTTAACTGTTCCAGGTTGACGGTGGCGCGCAGGCTCTGAGGCGACAGGTCGACTGCAATGTTCTGGGGCGCTTGCACCTCAGCCGAGACCGTTGTCGGAATATTGCTGACAATCAGCAGGTCCCGATCCAGACCGGTGGTACGCAGCGGGATGTTGTCGATGCGCATGGTCTGCGGCGGGTTGACTTGTTCTGCCACCACCAGCCAGGTAGCGACGGAGAGCAGCAAGGCCAGGGCGGCGGTGGAGACAAAACTGGCGATGCGCATCAGGCGCGTGCGCGGGTTGGCTTTGCTGCGCCTGGACTGCGAGCGCCAATACTTGAGGGACAGAAAGTCCCTGGCCCCGTTGGACGAGGTCTGCAATGGGTCGTAGAAGCGGTAGAGAAAATCGCGCAGCTCGGTGGTATCCAGCTTGCGGTGTAGCTGGCCTTGCAGGGCAACGGAGATGTCGCCGGTCTCTTCAGAGACAACCAGGGCCAGCGCGTCGCTCTTTTCGCTGATGCCCAGCGCGGCCCGATGGCGGGTCCCCTGATGCATGCCGCGCGGCAACGCAGACTCGCTGAGCGGCAGAACCGTGGCTGCGGCAATGATCTGGTCCTCGCGAATGATCACGGCGCCGTCGTGCAGGGGTCCCTTATCCTGGAAGATCGCCTCCAGCAGGTCGGTAGACACGTCGGCGTTGAGAAGCACGCCTGTGTTGATCACGTCGGTGAGGTTCGAAGCGCCCTCGAGCACGATCAAGCCGCCGGTGCGTTGCACAGAAAGGTTGTTCGCCGAGCGCAGCAACGTGGGGACAACGCGATGTACCAACTCGGTCGGTCGAATCTGCAAGAAACCGAAAGTGCGTCCCAGACGCTCCAGTCCCCTGCGCAGTTCCGGCTGGAAAATGAGCGGCGTCGCAATCAAACAGATAATCAAGGCCGCGCGCAGCATGTAGGTGAAGGTGGGCAGTTGAAACAGAGCAGAGACCGCCACAGCTATCAGTGCGAGAATAAGTACGCCGCGCAGCAGCACAGCGGCCTGCGAGCGCCGTATCAGCACCAGGATGAGGAAATAGGTCAACGACACCAACAGCAGATCGAGAACAGTCTCGATCTGTCGGGTGCTGTAGAGCAGATAGGCCAGATTTTGCGGCAAACTATCGATCTGGAGAAAGTCCTGCATATGCGCTGTCTTATCGTTGAGGCGCCGGGCGATTGACGACCGCAATGTCTATGGCTGATCGCCATGCCCGTCCTGTCTAAAGGCGTTCAGATCATGTAGAGACGGGGTAACCGCGCCTCTGCATGATCTGTGCATCCAAAGTTCCATGCGGCCGCGTCGGAATTTGTTCGCTCTATCACATAAGACTCCGCGCAGGCGCTGGACATCCGACCACCGATCACGGCCTGTCGATATCGATGTCGAACTTGTCGCTGCCCCATTGGCTCCAGTCGGCGCTATGTACCCAGATCAACACCGGCAGAGTCTGGGTCGACCAGGGCGGATCGTTGGGATAGGTGAAACGAAACGACCATGCCTGCGAGCTGTCAAGGGGCGTGGTAAAGGTCACGCCAGGCAACGCTACCGCCTGAGTGTAAGACGAATTGAACTCGCCTAACGATACCCGCAATACTGTGCCTGGACTCCAATTGCCGCTGTTGATCTCAATCGATTGCCCGGGCAATCCGACCGTAGGGTTGATCTCGATCAGACGCTCCACGGAGCCAGGGGGAGTCAGAGGTGTTCCGGTGGTCACGGGTGTTGGCGTCATAGTGGGTGTGGCGGGCGTTGCAGAACCGTTGGGGGTGACGCTGGTTTCGGTGGCGCTTGCTGTGACTGAAGACGTTGGCAGGGTGGTTTCAGTTGCGCCCGGCGCGCCGGTTTCCGGCGTGGTTGTCGCAGCAGGCGCGCCCGTCGTTGGCGTGGCTGTAGGCGGGCCATTCGTTGGCGTGGCTGTGGGTGGGCCGCCGGGTGTTACTGTTGGCGGCGGTGTTGGCAAGACATCGGGCGTCGGCGTGGCATCGACGCCGGCCACCAGCACCGGGGTGGGAGTAGACAACGGACTCCAGCCAATGCCGATGCTGGCCGGCCCAACGAGATTGCGGAAATGCACCACGATCTGGTACTGCCCACCCGACAGAGCCTGATCGACAGTAACCGTCTGACCCTCTGCCCCTTGCCAGGCATCAATCACCGGCTGGCCTTCCACCAACAGCCGGCCGCCATCCCGGGCCGTCAGCACGAAGCGATAGATGCCTGGAGCGAAATTCAGGCTACGACTCCAACGAACGGAAAACTCGTCGGGCGGGATGACACCAGGCGCGGGACTCCCCTCGCCCCAGTCCAGGTTGGGATCAGGGTCGTTGCGCACCAAAGCTGGCTCGCCGGCCAGGTCGGGATTGTTGAAATACTCCCCGCGCCAGTCGGGGAACTGAGCAACCCCCGGATCAATGGTGGCGACATTGCTCGCATCTATGTCGTCACCCACAAGCGGCGGCGCATCTGACGGTTGCTCGCCGGGAATCGGCGTCAAGCCGGCCGTTGCGCCGGGGGTCAGGGCCGTCGCACCGTCTGCGGAGGTCAGGGAAGTGTTGGAGGCTCGCAGGACGCGAAACGAGCGATCGGCCAGCCGTCCAGACTCCAGGCCGCGCGCCAAGAACGTCGTGCGGCCCTCGGCAAGCTGTGCAGCGGCCAGCACCGAGCTTTCGAAGTTGCCGTCAGCATCGGCGACCTCCACCTGTACAGCCGATCCGGCCTCACAGGCTTCGTCATCTGGTCTATTCAGGCAGATGGCGACCTGCTCCCCGCTGCGCCAGCCGCCGCTGCTCAGTGTGATGGTCGTAGCCTCGTCCACGGTGGACGCGGCCGGCGCAATGCGCAGCCAGACCTGCGGCTCCGGCCCGAAGCTGCGCAACACCGTGACCAGCAAAATGATCACCACGCCTACTGCCAGAAAACCTGCCAAAATCAGCAGCCACCGGGGCGCCCGGCGAGAGCGGTTAGTTGTTTCAGGGGTTGGAACATTCATAATTCGTCTCTTCTTCAGCCAGGACCTGCACTACCGGGCGGCCAACCCGGCCCTCCCTGCGTTGCGATTATAGCACAGGGAAAGGGATTTGTCAGGCTTGCTTACATGTGGTGCAACCCCAGTGTATATTGACAACTGGACAAAAGGGGATACAATGCGGGCGTGCCTGAGACAGACCGCCTGGCACAGAATTCTTTCTGATACGCCCATCCACACCATGCACGTTCTGGTGGTTCACTCCGAGCCACGGTTTTTCCGTGAGGTGAAGGCGCTCCTTGCTCAGCAAGAAGCCGAAGGCGCTTATCTGCCCAGCTTGAGCGGCCTTCGTTTGCAGTTAGAGGCGCAGTTCCCTGATCTGATCGTCCTGGAGCAATGTTGCCTGGCCGCAGGCGGCGAGCAGTTTGGCGTCGCTTTTGACTACAGCCCAAGGCTTCCGATCGTCTTCCTGACCTCGGCCGACAGCAAGCGGATCAGCGCAGGTGAGGAGCGCAATCGTCTGGCAGAACTCCTTGTTCACATGCAGAGCCAGAGCGAACGCACGCGTTCGGCGCAGGTGATCCAGGTCGGACAGATGCGCATTCACGCCGGCCGGATGCGCGTCACTTTGGGCGATGGCTGGATCAAGCTGGCTCCCATTCAGTTTCGCATCTTGCGCCATCTGGCGCTGAACGTCAACGTTGTGGTGTCACACCACGATCTCGCCAGCGCCATCTGGGGCGCTGAAACCGCAGACGACGAGACCAAGCGTGACCTGATCAAGGTGCACATCGTTCAATTGCGCCGCACACTTGGCCCGCCGTTCAAGAACTATATCCAAGCCGTGCGCGGACAGGGCTACATCCTGGTAGATCCCGAGTCTGAGGAGTAGACCGATGAGGCACGGCTTGCTGAGGAGTAGAAGTTAATGGCCGTAGTTCGTTGTCGAATGACCGACTGTGTCAACTGGGATGAGAGCTACTGTTCGGCTGCACGCATCAACATCGACGACGAGGGGGTCTGCCTGACCTATGCTACCATCGACGACCCTGTGCAGGTGCTTGAGCAGGAGCCAGACTGGGAGCCAGAGGCGGACGATGAGGCCGATGAGGACCTGCTGACGGTCGACGAAGAAGAGGACGACGACCGCGTGATCCGCGGCCGGCGTCGCTGGGCCGATTGGTAGGCCGGCCGGCTTGCGCCAGCCGTGTAGCGCGCGCCAGACAGTGCGGGCTGTGCGCTACTGAACGGATGTGATAAACTTGGCCACCTGTCCTCTGTGCAATGCCAGCATCCCTACTCCCCGCAGCCTGCAGGTTGGGAGCATGCTGTTTTGCCCGCGCTGCGACTGCCTCCTGCAGATCGTCTCTCTGGATCCCCCCGAGATTGATTTCCCTTACAGATTGAGCGCGGGCGCAGACGAGCCGAAGCTGACTCGTCGAAGCCGGCGCGGCAGCGCCAAACCGTAAAAAAAGCGGAGCCAACGTGATTGGCTCCGCTTTTGTGTTATGCCAGGTATCGACCCCCAAATAGGCTTGGCGCCCTGGCGAGATGATTACGAGTAGATCATCTAGTCATCGTCGTCATCGTCGTAGTCGTAATCGTCGTCCAAATCGTCGTCGAAGTCCTCGAACTCCTCGAGCTCGCCGTCGTCGCTCCAGTCCTCATCTTCGTACTCGAAGAATTCGAACACGGAACCGGGTGCGTTGCACTCCGGGCATCGCTTGGGGCGGCGGTTCGACGCGCCCTCTTCGATGTACCCGCAGTCCATGCATTCCCACTCGCCTTCCAGGACTTCAACGTCCCTGACCTTTGATAGAGACATGTGTGCGTTCTCCTGCTGAATGTGCGGCTAGACAATCGCCAAGGCAGACAGTCGCAGTATAGCACCCGCAAGAACGCCTTGTCAATACAAGATTTGGTGAAGTTTTGGTTAAACTTCGGTTAAGCTTTTTTCTCTGGAGCAATTCCTGGCGATCGGCGGTAGGGATTGCGCAACGCTGCATACAGACCCAGCACCCCGCCGAAGACCAGATGCCCGGCAAACACAGGCCAGGACCGCCAAACAGCCCGGACTTCGGGATTGAGCCATGACAACACGGCAAAAGTCGACACGATCCAGATCACGCCGCCGTAATACACGGCGATGATCAACAGCGAAGGAGTGTCCAGCGGCTCTTGTGCGGTGGCATAAAGCATGCCGAGCAGCCCGCCCATCAGCGCCATCACGACCAGGCCCAGGTAAGTGACAGGGCCAGCCATCTCCGTTGGTATCGGCTGCACGCCCAGAAAAAAGCTGCCCGCGGCGTTGACTGGCGTCCATAGCCCAGCGCCTGCGGCCGACGACAGCACCCCGGCCACCAGCGCCAACGCCAGCCCCGCTGCCAGGCCCACGACAAAGCCCTGGCGAGCGCTGAGGATTTCCGTTCTTGCTCTGCGTTGATGTTGTTCGACAGTCATAAAATCTTCCTGGCTCCTGCTGCCAGTCCTTTCAGGATGGCTCCCAATCATCGAAGCGTTCAGCCTCGAAGCCGCCCGCTCCGTCGGGTACAATTTGACGCACGCGCAGCTCAGCCGCGTGCAGCAGACGATCGCACAACTCAGCCAGCTTAGCGCCTTGCTCGAAAAGGGCCAGCGCTGCATCCAGTGGCAGGTCGCCGTTCTCCAGGTCGCGCGTGATGCGCTCCAACTGCCCATAGGCTTGCTCGAATGTGAGTTCTTCCATGTTTGCGTCCTGTCAATCAGGCTTGGAAAGTCGCCGCAACCCTGAACCGGCGACTTGTGAAGTCTCAGGCTAAACAAGTTTCCGGGTGGAATGGATCATACGCCCGGACCCGTCACGACGCCGCTAAACTCGCCGTCGGCCACGAGGATGCGCAGATCGGCGCCGGCCATGACGGCTTGCGCCGAGGTCACGACGCGTGCGCCAGGCTCCTGGTAGACGATGGCGTAGCCGCGCTGCAACACCGCGTGCGGGTCCAGGTTGGCCAGCCGCGCCCGCAGCCCGTCCAGTTCAGCGCGGTGCAATGCCAGTCGGTGACGCATCTGCCGCTGCATTGCCAGACTCAGGTCGTCGACCTGCTGGCGGCGGCCAGCGATCTGCGTGCGGGGTGAAAGGCGCGCCAACAGGCGCTGGCTGTGGTCCAGGTGCTGCCGCTGGCTGGCAAGTTGTTGAGACATGGCCAACGCCAGCCGGCCGCGCAAAACGGCCACCTGGCCGGTCAGCTCCAGCCGGTCGGGCACGACCGCGGCGGCTGCTCCTGTGGGCGTCG
>JAAEKA010000187.1 GCA_014155705.1 Anaerolineae bacterium clx_CAG2
CTTCAGCCCCAACACCTTCGTGATGGCTGCTGTCAGGGTCGTCTTGGCGTGAGCGAGGTGGCCGATGGTGCCAACGTTTACGTGTGGCTTGGTTCGCTGGAATACTTGCTTGGCCATGCGAATGCTCTCCTCTTTGTTTCCACTGCCAGCCTATAATCTTTGTGCTGGCCGCGATAGTGCGTTTTTCGACGCTAGTTTCCGTTGAGTGTACTGGTTCTTAGACAACGAAGAACCCGAAGCAGCCACACGCACGTGGTACTTCGGGTCGTTCCCGAGTACTTCACTCTGCGCAGGCGCCCTTCAAATCTGTGCTTTGCACAGACGGGGCACCCAATGCCATCCGGGATAGGCTATACACTCCGGCGGCAACTTGAAAAGTATAACACAGAACGTGAGACGCGCCAAATTTGCAACGCGTCTTTTTTATCTGCCTGCCAGGCTCGGCTGCTTACGCCTCACCGCGCACGCGCTTGGCCACTTCCGGACTTACCGGCTCGTAATGGTCAAACTCCATACTGAAGGTGCCACGCCCTTGGGTGTTAGAACGCAAGGTTGTGGCATAGCCAAACATCTCTGCCAAGGGAATACTGGCGTGAATCGCCTGTAAACCCTGTGAATGCGGCTCCATGCCCTCGATGCGGCCGCGCCGGGAGCTGGCGTCGCCGATGACGTCTCCGGCGAAGTTGTCGGGGACTACGATCTCCACTTTCATCATCGGCTCCAGAATGACCGGAGCCGCACGCTGTACGCCCTCGCGCAACGCCATTGAACCGGCGATCTTGAAGGCCAACTCCGAAGAGTCTACCTCGTGGTACTTGCCGTCGATCAGTTGGGCCTTGACGTCGACCAGCGGATAGCCAGAGCTGCCGCCCGCTTCCATAGCCTCGCGCACACCTTGCTCAACTGCCGGAATATACTCTTTGGGGATCACGCCGCCGACAGTCTTGTTCTCGAAAACAAAACCTTCGCCTTGAGCCATAGGTTCCAGTCGCAGCGAGACCACGCCAAACTGGCCGCGGCCGCCGCTCTGGCGCACAAAGCGCGCCTCGTGCTCCACAGTGCGGGTGATTGTCTCGCGGTAGGAGACCTGGGGCCGGCCCACATTCGCGCGCACACCGAACTCGCGCAGCATGCGGTCGATCAGCACATCCAGATGCAGCTCGCCCATGCCCTGGATCAGCGTCTGACCCGTCTCATTGTCGTAACGCACGCGGAAGGTGGGATCTTCTTCTGCCAGCCGCTGCAAAGATTGGCTGAGCTTGTCTTGATCCGCCTTCGTTTTGGGTTCGATCGCAATAGAGATCACAGGCTCCGGGAACGAGATCGTCTCCAGGATGATTGGTGCGCTGGCATCGCTGATTGTCTCACCGGTAAAAGTATGCTTCAATCCGAGCACGGCAGCGATATCGCCCGCACTCACCTTAGTCATCTCTTCACGCTGATTAGCACGCATGCGTACCAGTTGGCCGATGCGCTCTTTCTTCTCTTTGTTGGCATTCTGATAGGTGCTGCCATTTACCAGCGTACCGGAATAGATGCGCACGTAGGCCAACCGGCCCATGTAGGGATCGGTGACGATTTTGAAACAAAGCGCAGCCAGCGGGCCGTTAGGATCAGGGGCTCGCTCCTCTTCCTTGCCTGTGTAAGGATTGGTGCCGACCATGGCCGGGATGTCCAGAGGAGAGGGCAGATACTCAACGATGGCGTCCAGCAGCGGCTGCACACCCTTGTTGCGCAGCGCGGTACCGCACAGCACCGGCACCAGTTGGGAGCTGATTGTAGCTGCACGCAGGGCGACCCGCAACTCCTCGTTGCTGATCTCCTCGCCATCCAGATATTTGAGCATCAAATGGTCGTCGGTCTCGGCAATGGCCTCTACCAAGCGCTCCCGGTGCTCATGCACCAACTCCAGCATGTCAGCCGGAACATCCGTGATCTCGGGCTTGGCGCCCAATTGATCGGTGAAGAGCCATGCTTTTTGCTCGATCAGGTCCACAACGCCACGGAACGTATCCTCGATGCCAATGGGTAGCTGGATGGGAACGGGATGTCCGTTCAACCGCTCAACAATCATACCCACGGTGCGCCAGAAGTTGGCGCCCATACGATCCATCTTGTTGACAAAGCAGATACGCGGCACGTTGTAGCGATCTGCCTGGCGCCATACAGTTTCTGACTGGGGCTCCACGCCTGCAACTGCGTCGAAAACCACCACACCGCCATCCAGTACGCGCAGACTGCGCTGCACTTCCGCCGTGAAGTCGATGTGGCCGGGCGTGTCGATCAGGTTGATCTGGTATTCGCGCCAGGAACTGGTGATGGCGGCAGCCGTGATGGTAATGCCGCGCTCGCGCTCCTGCTCCATCCAGTCAGTGACCGTTGTTCCTTCATCTACATTGCCCAGGCGATAGGTGGTGCCGGAGTAGAAGAGGATGCGCTCGGTCGTCGTGGTTTTGCCCGCGTCGATGTGAGCGATAATGCCGATATTGCGAATTAAACGTAGAAAATCGTTATCTGCCATAGTCAGTTCTGCTTTTCCTGCTCAGATGTCAAACACCCGGGACCAAGCGCCGCCATTTCTGGAGGACATTTTTAAGACAAAGACAGACGGCTGGTGTCTCCAGCCGTCTGTCGAAACCGCAAGTCAACGGGGAAACTGCGCCGGTGGATCTAGCGGGTTCCCCAGCGATAATGGGCGAACGCACGGTTGGCTTCGGCCATCTTGTGCGTATCTTCCTTCTTCTTGATCGTGTTGCCGGTGTTATTGGCAGCATCCAGCAGCTCAGAAGCCAGCTTCTGGGCCATGGACTTGCCAGAGCGCTTGCGGGCATTTGCGATAAGCCAGCGATGCGCCAATGCCTGCCGGCGGGCGGGCTCGACTTCCATGGGAACCTGGTAAGTAGCGCCGCCAACGCGGCGCGGCTTGACCTCGACCATGGGCGAAGCATTCTGGATCGCATGCTCGAACACTTCGATGGCTGGTTTGCCTGTGCGTTCAGCGATGATATCCAACGAGCCGTAAACTACCGCTTGAGCGGTGCTTTTCTTGCCGTCATACATGATCCGATTGATGAACTTAGCCAGTTGGGCGTTGTTGTATTTCGGATCAGGATCAATGGTGCGAATCGGAGCCTGATTGCGTCGCATGGGCTTTCTCTCCTGCTATTTCTTCTTTGCCACGGGTGCAACGCCGGGCTTCGGGCGCTTAGCGCCATACTTAGAACGACCACGGCGGCGCTTGTCCACGCCGGTGCTGTCCAGAGCGCCACGGACGATGTGGTAGCGCACGCCAGGCAGGTCCTTGACGCGTCCACCGCGCACCAGGACCACGGAGTGCTCCTGCAGGCGATGGCCTTCGCCCGGAATGTAGGCCGTGACCTCGATACCGTTGGTCAGGCGCACGCGGGCGATCTTACGCAGCGCCGAGTTAGGCTTCTTGGGTGTGGTCGTGCGAACCTGGGTGCAGACGCCGCGCTTCTGGGGAGAACCCTTGGGCATGCGGTTGGTTCGAGACCGCAAGGTATTACGAGTAAACTGCAGGGCCGGCGCCTTTTCTTTGTTAGGCTTAGGCGTGCGGCCATGTCGAACGAGTTGATTGATAGTAGGCAACTTAGTCTCCCTGATACGTACTATATCTAAGGCGTCTGACGCCTTCGTCTCAGATGAAAAGTCTCTTTTAAGAAATCGCACGCGTAGGCCGGACCGTTACTGCGGATCCGGCCTACGCTCAGTCATTCTAACACAAGACCTGCGCAGGGTCAAATCACAACCTGCTGGCTATTCGTCGTCGTAGTCCATGTCCGAGTAATCGTCCAAGGTGGGCAACTGGCCCAGCAGACCGAAGGCGTCGGCGAACTCCATGTCGCGCGAGGTGAGTGTCTCGTCGTCATACTCGCCTGGCTCTTCTCCGTCCAGATCGTACTCGTCGTCATACTCGTCCATCGCTTCGCCCACAAGGTGCCGCGTCTTGCGCATCCCAAAACCGGTCCCAACGGGGATCAGCTTGCCGATGATGACGTTTTCCTTCAAACCGCGCAGATGGTCGACCTTGCCCCGAACAGCGGCATCGGTCAGCACACGCGTGGTCTCCTGGAAGGAGGCTGCAGCCAGGAAGCTCTCGGTGTTCAAAGACGCCTTGGTGACGCCCAGCAGCACTGTGTCTGCACGGGCTTGCTGGCCGCCGCGCGCCATGATATCTTCGTTGGCCTGCTCGAACTCAAAGCGATCCACCAACTCGCCCGGCAGGTACTCTCCGTCGCCAGCGCTGCGGATCTGGAGCTTACGCAGCATCTGGCGGATGATCACTTCGATGTGCTTGTCGTGAATGCCGACGCCCTGGGAGCGGTAGACCCTCTGGACCTCTTCCATCAGGTACATCTGACACGCCTCAGGTCCCTGAATGCGCAGCACCTCGCGCGGGTTCTTGGATCCCTCGGTGAGCTGCATGCCAGACTCGACCTTGTCGCCGCGATCGACGCGCAGACGAGCTGAAGGCGGAATAGCCTGCTCCCACTGATCAGTCTCCTCACGGCGCACAATCACTGTGGCCGAGCCGTCGTCCTGCCGATCGACAAACGCGTTGCCGTCGGTACCCGCTACGATCTGACGGTCATCTTCCAGCCGCGCCAGGATGGTGTCCTCCTGGACCCGGTCGCCATCGTTGACGATCAACACGGCATCGGCCGGAATCTCGTGCTGGCGACGAATGATGCGGCTGTTGGTCACCTTGATCATGCGTTGCTCGCCGGCCCAGTAGACATCCACCACACCGTCGATCTCGCTGATGACCGCCTCGCCCTTAGGCGTGCGCGCCTCAAACAACTCTTCGACGCGCGGCAGACCCTGCGTGATGTCCTCGCCTCCGGCAACACCACCCGTATGGAAGGTTCGCAGCGTGAGCTGTGTGCCCGGTTCGCCGATGGATTGGGCCGCGATGATGCCCACAGCCTCACCCGGCTGCACCATGGAGCCGCGCGCCAGATCACGTCCATAACATTTCTGGCACAGGCCCACCCGCGTCTCGCAACGCAGAGGTGAACGCATCAGCGCCTGCTTCACACCGGCCTCGACGATAAGATCGACGTCGCTTTCCTCGATCAACCGATCACGCTCGATCAACAGCTCGCCCGTTCGGGGATCGGTGATCGGCGCAGCCGTCAGCCGGCCTACCAGGCGCTCACCGAACTTCTCGCCGATGGCACGGCTGGCCTCATCGGTGATCCAGACGCCGGCCATGGTACCGCAGTCCTCGTCGGTAATGATCACATCCTGAGCAACGTCCACCAGACGGCGGGTCAGGTAACCAGCGTCAGCCGTGCGCAGGGCGGTGTCAGCCAGACCCTTGCGCGCGCCATGGGTGCTCAGGAAGTATTCCAGCGAGGTCAGTCCCTCGCGGAAGTTGGAGCGGATGGGCAGAGCAATGATGCGCCCCGAGGGATCAGCCATCAAGCCGCGCATGCCAGCCAACTGACGGATCGGGGTCACGCCGCCCTTGGTCGCGCCGCTGGTCGCCATTGCGCCGATACCCTCCAGTGGGTCCAACTGCTCGCGCACTGCCTGAGTGATGTCGTCGGTAGCCCGGGTCCACAATTCAACGACACGGTTGTACTGCTCGTCCTCGGTGATTAAACCGCGGCGATACTGTCGCTCTGCCTGCTCTACCTCTTTGGTGGTCCGTTCAAGGATTTCAGCCTTGATCTCAGGCACCTGGATGTCACTGACGGCAATGGTGAAACCGCTCTGGGTCGCATAGCGGAAGCCCATCCCCTTGATAACGTCCACCATGTCAGCGGTGGCTTCCTGACCTAGGAGCTCGTAGCACTCGCCGACCAGATTGTTGACCGCCTTCTTCTCCATGACCTCGTTGACAAACTGCAACTCGGCGGGCAGGCCCAGGTTGAAGATCACACGACCAGGCGTAGTCTCAATCAGGCGATCGGCCGGCCAGCGATTGGCTGAATAGCCGTGGACCCGCAATTGACGCTTGAGTTCTTCCAGCCCCTTGACTCCGAAGTCTTTGACCTCGTCGATGAACTTGCGATCGTTCTTGCGCGCAAGCCGGTCCAGAGCATAGCCGATGCTGGTGATACCAGCGGCCTGCAGCGCCTCCAGCACGCGTTCGCTCAGATCGATTACTTCCAGACTCACGTCATCCAAAGTCGATGTGAAGCGGGTCTTGATCATCGCCCGGATGTCGACGTAGCCCAGACTGTAGGCCATCAACACTTCGTCGAAGCCAGTGAAGATCTTACCCTCGCCCCTGGCGCCAGGCTGGACGGTGGTCATATAGTAGACGCCCAACACCATGTCCTTCGAAGGACCGACAATCGGCTCGCCGCTGGAGGGCTTGAGCAGGTTGTTGCTGGACAGCATCAACTCGCGTGCTTCGCGCACCGCCATCTCGCTCAGCGGCACGTGTACGGCCATCTGGTCGCCGTCAAAGTCTGCATTGAAAGCGGCGCACACCAGCGGGTGAAGCTGGATGGCGTTACCCTCGA
>JAAEKA010000188.1 GCA_014155705.1 Anaerolineae bacterium clx_CAG2
ACGAGAAAAACCCGGTTTCTGGATCCCGGTTTCGGCTTTTAGAAACCGGGTTTTTGTGCTCGCACAGAACGATCATGGCGTCAAGGGAAGCGGGTGCGGGCGCAAACAACGTGGCACGAGAAAAACCCGGTTTCTGGATCACAGCTTGAGTCGCGCTACGGTCTCAAGCTGGTTGTTGAGCCACGCGCTGATGTCGTTCCGGGCGATGACGGCCTGCAGCAGGGCGGCGCGCGCGCGCCGTTCGTCCGCAGGCATGGTCAGCCCCACGTGCAGCGCCTCGGCCGTGGCGTAGACGTCGCAGGGCGCGATCACCAGCGCTCCCCCTTCCAGTTCTTCACGTGCGCCGGTGCCCTCGGAGAGCACCAGCACGCCGTCGCGCTGGTTGACGACGGGGCCTTCCTTGGCCACCAGGTTCATGCCGTCGGCGATGGAGTTGACCAGCAGCACGTCGTAGCGCTGCATCGCGGCCACGGCGCGCGGGTAGCTTTCGCCCAGCAGCACCCGGACGGGCTCCCAGCGGCTGTTGCCGAAGCGGGCGTTGATGCGGCCCACCGCGGCCATGACCGCGTCCAGGTAGCTGCGGTATTCGGGCACCTCCAGGCGCGAGGGCACCAGGATAGCCACGAAGGTGACGCGTTCCAGGTGCTCGGGGTGGCTTTCCAGCATCTCCTCGAAGGCCTGAAAGCCGCGCACGATGTTCTTGCTGGGCTCGATGCGCTCGACGCGCAGGATCAGCTTCTGCTCGCCGATCATGCTGGCCACCTCGCCGCGCAGCGTTTCCACCTCGGCCGACCGGGCCATCTGCTGCAAGCGCTTGACGTCGATGGAGATGGGGAACTGGCGCACGTGGGTGGCGTGGTTGCGGTGCCAGATGCGCCCCTTGCCATATTTGACGCTGGCGCGCGGCAGGTAGGCCTGGCAGGTGCGCATGAAGTTCAGCGCGTCGGCCTGTGTCTGGAAGCCGAGCAGATCCACGGCGCAGAGGCCGTCCAGGATGGCCTGGCGCATGGCTGGCGGCAGGATGCGCCAATACTCTGGGCCCGGCCAGGGGATGTGGACGAAGTGCAGCAGCGTCGGTCGCTCGGCCGGCCGCATCTGGCTGCGCACCATCCGCGGGGCCAGGTAGAGGTGATAGTCCTGCAGCATGGCCAGGGCCGGCTGGCCGCTGCTGCGCGCCTCCTGGACGATGGCATCGGCAAAGAGCTGATTGACGGCCACGTAGCCCTCGCGCCAGGCCTGCCAGGTCTGGCGGTCGATCACCGGCGCCAGCGGCAGATCCCACATGCTGTGTTGCAGGAACCAGAGCAGCGGGTTGGCGATGACGTTGTAGTAGGAGTCGTAGGCTACCGGGTCAGGCGACAGGAAGTTGAGGTGCATGGTGGCCGGCTTGCGGCCGATGTCCAGCGTCACCTGACCCTGGCCCCAATTCACGTCGTCCTCGCTGCGCGCGCAGGCGATCCAGGCGACTTCGCTGTGCTGGGCCAGGCCCATCAGCGCAGTCACCAGGCCGCCGGTGCCGCGGCTGAAGGTGCGGCTGCCGTCCTGTGCGGTCTGGAAGGTGACGGGGCCGCGGTTGGCCGCGATGATCAGGGCGCGGTTGGAGAGAAGGGGCGGCTGGTTGGCGTTTGCTGTGTTTTGGGAGGCTTTGTCTTGGCTCATGATGTTTTTGGTGGCGGAGCTTCCGCGCTGGCGCGGATGGCCAGGTCGATGAACACGGCCGCGGTCCAGCCGAAGATGGCGGCGGCGGTCTGGGGCGGCTCGCCGGTCTCGCCGTTGTAGTATTCGTGGATGCCCGGCTGGCCCATGATCAGGTCCAGCGTCTTGTCGCGCAGCGTGCGCGCCAGCGCGGTCTCGCCGATCTGTTCCAGCGCCTCGATGAAGAAGTAGTTGATGTTGACCCAGACCGGGCCGCGCCACATGGTCTGCGGGTCGTAGTGCGGATCGTTGCGCGCCACCGAGGGCAGCACGAACTCGCCCCAGAACTCGGCCGGGTCGGTCAGGTGAGCCAGGACGCGCTGGCGGATATCGTGCGGCAGTTGGCCGCTCCATAGCGGGTAGAGGTTGAAGGGGGTCAGCACCGGGATGGGCCGGTTGTCGTGCAGGGCGCGGAAGACGCCGGCCTCGTGGTCCCAGAAGTCCTCGATCATGCGGCGCACCAGGGCGCCAGCCCGCCGCCGCCACATGTCCGCCTCGGCCTGCATGCCCAGCGCCTCGGCAATCAGCGCCAGCGAGCCCATCTGCACGCACAGGTAGGTGTTCAGGTCGGGCGACTCGACCGGCATGCCGTAGTCCCACAGGGGGCTGTCGTCCAGGCCGGAGGAGTAAGGATGGTTGTACTGCACCAGGCCGTCGGCGTCGTCGTCGTTCATGCTGAACCACCAGGCGTTGGAGCGCACCAGCGGCACGTAGATCTCTTGCAGGAAGGCCAGATCGGGGTCGTGTTCGTGCAGCTTGAGCGCAGCCCAGGCCATGATGGGCGGCTTGGTGACCGCCGCGCGGAAGGGGTGCTCGATGGACTCCACCACCCCCTCGTCGTAGACCGCGTCGGGGATCATGCCGTCGGGCAGTTGGATGTCCAGCAGGGTGCGCAGTTGGTTGCGGGCCAGCTCCGGGTCCACGTGGCGGAAGGCCAGCGCGTGGAAGCAGGCGTCCCAGTTCCAGATGCCGACGTACTGAGTCTTGGACGGCATCATGGCCTCGTGGGTGATGCGGCCCAGCGGGGTCACCAGGTTGTTGCTCATGACCCACCAGGCGTAGGCGTAGTGGCCGCGGAAGCGCTCGGCCACCGGGGGGACCCGCTGGAACCAGCTCAGCCAGCGGGCTTCGGCCGTGGCCAGGGTCTGAGAGAAGGGCGCGGCCTCGCCGTCCAGCAGGCTGGGATCGCTGCGGATGTTGAGGTGGATGGCTGCGTCGTCGTCCCCCTGGACGACGAAGTCCACCACGTAGGCCTCCCGCTCCAGCCCCAACTCGTTGCGCAGCACCTGACCGTTGGTGTGATAGGCCAGGTTGCGCACGGCCTTGAGGTGGCCGCCGCTGTCGGTGCGCTGCCACATCTGGGTGCTGACGTGGAAGCGCACGCCGGCCGCCACGCCGGGCGGCAGGCCGATGGCCAGCGTGTCGGAGCGGTGGAAGGCCAGCGTGAAGGCGCCCAGCCGCGTCTGGCAGACCAGCGCGTGGGGGTAGGTGGTCAGGCGAAAGGCCAGCGGCATGCCCTCCTCGTCGACCAGCACCAGGTCGCGGATATAGGGCGGCCGGAAGCGGTAAGTGTCCAGGCCGGGCTGCACTGCGGTCAGGCGCTCGGCCAGCTTGATGTAGAGGCTGTCGCTCTCCGGGGTCTTGAAGACCAGGATGCGCGAGCCGCGGTCGCTGAAGGGCACGCGCGTGATGTCGATATGGTTTTCCAGTTGGTGAAGATCGTTGAACATGGGCACTCCTTGGAGCGTGTTTAGAACGGGCCGAAAGACCGCGGAAGTCGCCGGATTTGACGGAAGTGTTTACCTACAACGCCAAAACACGCCCGTTCTGCACGCCGGCGACTTCCGAAGTCTACCGCCATCTTTAGACGGCCAGCACGACGTCCGGCTGGACGCCGCTCTCCTCGATGGCGGCGGAGCAGGCGACACACAGCGGCGTGGCCGGCAGAATCTCCAGCCGCTCCGGGTTGATGGGCTGGCCGCACTGCTGGCAGATGCCGTAGACGCCGGCCTCGATGCGTTCCAGCGCCTGGCGCAGCTCCTCCTGCTGCTGGGTGGCCCGCTCTTGGCGGTTGAGCGCCATCTCCCAGCTATAGACGCCGGGGCTGCCTGCGCCCAGGCCGAAATCGGGTTTGTTCTCCAGGCGCGGCTCGAGCATCCTCAGCTCCTCGGACACTTCTTGCAGTTGGTCGTTGATCAATTTTCTGGCCGCTTGGGTATCAAAGTTCAGTTGACTCACGGTATCCTCCTTTGTGTTGTTGAACAATTCAGCCCGTGGCGCAAACCAGGCTTCGGAAGCCGGCGCAGCAGGGAAGCGGCGACCTGCGAAGTCTCAGGCAGAACTGTCGAGTTTTGAACGATTCCCCGCCCATGTGCAGTCGTATAAGGCTGCCTGCGCGCGGTGCATCCCCCACCCAACTGGCGTTAGTATAGCATGAGTCGGCGATTAGGGCAAACAGGGATGGAGTTTTACATAACTCGTAGCGCCGGCAGAGTCGGCGCCCCAGGGATTGGAAATCTCCTGGCTGAAGGTGAGAAGCGCCATCAGGCGCTGGGGGAGGGGGTCCGGTAAGCCCTGAGGGGCTTTTTCGGGTTCAGACGGTGAATTCCATTCACCGGGCATGTGCTCATAGCTCATGGCGGCGTCAGACCAGCCGCTTTCAACGCGGCCATCAGGCTGGGCCGGCGGGTGTATTGCTGCGTCAATTGACGCAACCTTCCCTCGAAAGCTGCCTGCGCTCCTTTGTAGTCTGCCAGATCACGCAATTTCTGTAGCAGCGTAACGGCCTCGCTGTAGGCCTTGGCCTGACTTGTCTGGATCAGTCGATCCACCTCTTGCCAGACAGCAGCCTCGCGCTGGGACAGGGCTTCCAACTCCTCCATGCGTCTGGCTTCTGCGGCGCGCCGTTGCTTCTGCTCTTCTGCCTTGGCCAGCCGGTTACGGGCCGCCAGCAGATCGCCCACCCTCCGTTGTGGCTGTGCAACGGGATCCGGGGAGCCGATCAGCTCGTGCAGCCGGCGCAGCAGGCGAGGCCCCAGGGTGGCCTCGCCTTGCGCCAATCGCCACAAGAGTTCATCGCATTCGCTGCGCGGCAGGCGTGCAATGGCCTCGCGCAGGACATGGTCAGGCGTGGATTGCTCCTCGGCGCTGCCGGCCGCGGCAGCCTTGAGCAAGTGCTTGTCGATCTCCAAGAACTGCGCCAACCGATTGAGAGGCGCAGTCAATTTCATCAAGCCCGCAGGCACGGGCGGCTCTGGATCGTCTTCGTCCAGGTCGGCATATTCGACGTTGGCCAGCCATGCCAGGTAGAGCGCGCGCAGGTCGCCCAGCAGGATGTCGTTGCGCAGCGGAGCCAGGGCCGGCAGCTGGCCGCTGCTCTCGATCCAATCCGAGGCGTTCTCGTCATCAGCCAAGGCGATGCGGAGGATCCAGTAGTCGCCAACCGCGCTCAACTCCACGCAGTACTCGAGACAGTACGGATCGACCCACTGGCGGTCGCGCAGGGCCTTGGGAAAACGGACCATCAGCTCGCGGCTGCCCCAGTTGGCCATGTAGAGGTAGGCGTCGAAGTACTTGACCAGCACCTGCTTGGGGTCGTGCTTGAAATCGCCCCAACTGTACTCGACCCAGGCGCCGGTCGAGTGGACGTCGATATGACTGGAAAGCTTGCTGACCTCCGCTCGTTGCCTGTCGGTCAGCGGCCGGTCGACGGTCTGCCATTCGTGGTATTGGTACTCGCTCATGGTGGTAAAGCTGGCTAACGTCAATCGTGCACGTCAGGCCGCTCCTCTGGAAGGAAGGCTGTCGACCATCTTGTGAATCGCTTGACGGCTACCAAGGGCGACCGTCTATCCTGGCGGTGGAGGATGTTTGCCTACTTGGCGCAGCAGTCTGCGGAGGCTGACAACGCCTGAGCGGTTGAGCTGCAAAGCAACGACGGTTGCGCGACCAGTCGGCGTGATCCCAATCACTTCGGAAAAATTCTCACTCCAAACAAAGTGGTCTTGCCAGCGCTGTTGGCGTGGATGGTAAAGCGGCGCATCTGTGCCATCGATGGGATCGGGGGCAGCAATGCGCTTGAACTTGTGGCTGTTGCAGCCGGAGCAGGCCAGCGCCAGGTTGTCAGCAACGGTCTTCCCGCCGAGGCTGAGAGGCACGATGTGGTCGATGTCGAAAGATTGGGTGGCATACTCGGCCGGGGAAAGGCAGTATTCGCAGCGACTCTGGGCGCGCTCGACGATGAGACGCCGGTCGTTCACAGAGATGTGCGGCCTAGACATGGACGGATCGTCGGATGCCCAGTTGATCCATCAGCGCGTCCAATGTGATGCTGCGCAATTGGGCCAGTTCCAGCAGGTATTTCAGCCGGTCGGCATCGGCCTTCTCGATGATTTCGACTAAGCTTAGGAGTTCGTTGTGTTCCTCATCGCTGAGAGTCTCGTTGAGTAATTTGGCGTGGAGTTCCGTGTAACGCTGTCGAACGGCTGGCGCAACTCCCCGATTGATCTTGCGCAGCAGCGCGGCCTCCCGCTGCGGCAGATACGGCGCCTTGCGCCGCGCCACCAGGCTGTTGACGTCGGACGCGAAGCGCTCCAGCTCGGGCAAATCAAGGCGGGCAACTCCATCAAGCACTGTGTGAAGGTCGATATTGACCTCAGAGACAACTTGTACTGTAGGCATCGGTCAATCACCACCTGTTTAGTATTGATGCAAGCTGGATTGTAGCACCACTTCACTCATGATGCAACCGAGAATCGGATCTCCTGTCCCGGCTGCGTCGTCACCTGTCCCAAGCTCGCCAGCGTCTCCAGCAGCTCGGCCACGCGCTCGGGCGGAGCGTCGACGAAGGCCGCTGCCACCTGCTCGACCGTAGCCGGCCCAGGGAGC
>JAAEKA010000189.1 GCA_014155705.1 Anaerolineae bacterium clx_CAG2
GCCAGGTAGAAGTCCAGGTTGCCGATGCCGTTGGCGTCGTTCACATAGCCGGCGGCGATGAAGCCGTCAGCCAGAGCGGTCAGCCGCGTGACAAAGGCGGCCTGCGCGCCGCCGGGCAGCGAGGTCACGCCGATCAACTCGCCACCGGCGTCCAGTTCTAGCAGTTCGGCGCTGTAGGCGCTGGAACCAACCGCGTCCACGCTGGTCTGCGCCAGCAGGTAACCGCCGCCCGGCCGTTGGATCAGGTCCCGGCCCTGGTTGTTCAGCGACTGCTGGTAGCGTTGGCTCCAAAGCGGGTTGCCCTGGGCGTCGGTTTTGAGCAACACGGTGTCGGTGCAGTTGGGCGCCTCGCAGCCGGCCAGCAGGTAGCCGTCGTCCACCGGCAGCACCGCGTTGGCCGCGCGCAGGGCCGGGATGGCCGGGCTGGCGTACACCTGCGCCCACTCGGACTGTCCATCGGCATTGAACTTCCACAGGATCGGCGCCGGCGTCCAGGGGTAAAGGGTGCTGCCCAAGAGCACGAAGCCGCCATCAGGGGTGGCGGCCACCCCTTCGATGGTGGCGCCCTGGTTAGTCGTGCCTGGCAGCGCCGGGTAGACCACCAGCGACTGCAAGGCGCCGGTGGTACTGGCGGTGGCCACCCACGGCTCGCGGCCGTTGTTGGCCGTGCGCGAGCTGCCGGCCAGCAGTAGCGAACCATCAGCCCGCTGCACACCGCGCACCACGGCCGAGTCCACGTTGGCTTGCAGCGACAACCCGGCCTCGCTTGACCACACAGTGTTGCCGTCGGCGCCCAGCTTGATCAGCCAGGGCCGGTAGTCGGCCACGCCGGGCAGATACAGCCGGCCGACTACGATGTAGCCGCCGTCATCGGTCGGTATCACGTCGTAGGCCCGCTCGCTGTAGTTGTTGACATTGAGCGTGCGCTGCCACAGGGCCTGCCCCTGGGCGTCGGTCCTGATCACCAGGATGTGCTCGAAGTTGCCCTGCGTGCCAAAGCCGGCTGCGATGAAGCCGCCGTCGGCGGCCGGCTGCACGTCGTAGGCGATATCGGCGTTGAGGTCGCCGAACTGCGCCTCCCACTCGATCACGGTCTGCGCGCTGGCCGGTGAAGCTGGGGCCAGCAACAGCGCCACCACCATTACGCCCAACAGTACACGTTTCATGTCACATCTCCTACAGTAAGAACACAGACGAAAGCTGGATGCCATTGGGCTTCCGGCATAATGGTCTGGCGCTACCGGCGGTACTCGTAAAACCCTTGGCCGGTCTTGCGCCCCAACTGCCCGATCGCCACCATACGGCGCAGCAGCGGCGGCGCCTTGAAATAGGGATTGCCCGACGACGCATAGAGCGTGTCGGCGATGGCCAGCGTTACGTCCAGGCCGATCAGGTCGGCCAGAGCCAGCGGGCCCAGCGGATGGCCCATGCCCAGCTTGACAGCGCTATCAACCACCGCGACCTCGCCCAGACCGGCCTCGTAAGCGCTGATGGCCTCGACGATGTAAGGAATCAAGAGGCGATTGACGATGAAGCCGGGGCTGTCAGGGGCGGTGATGGTCGTCTTTCCCAGATAAGCGCCCACTTTGCGCGCCATGGCGAGAGTCTCGTCGCTGGTGTGCAGTCCCCGCACCAGCTCCAGCAGGCGCATCACTGGCACCGGGTTGAAGAAGTGCATGCCCAGCACCTTGTCGGGCCGGCGGGTAGACAAGGCGATCTCGGTGATGCTCAGGGAGGATGTGTTGCTGGCCAGGATGGCCGCAGGGTGCAGGACGTCGTCCAGGCTGCGGAAGATGCTGTGCTTGAGAGCCAGGTCCTCGGCCACGCATTCGATCGCCAGATCAGCCGCGGCCAGGTCGGCCAGGTGAGCGGTGCCGCGCAGGCGGCCCAGGGCGGACACCACTTCGTGCGCCTCCAGCTTGCCCCGACTGGCAGCCCGTTCGAGCGATCCCCGCACCCGGGCCTGGCAAGCGGGCCGGATGTCCTCGTTGCGGCCGTAGACGATGACGTTGTACCCCGCCAGCACGCCCACTTCAGCGATACCTGCGCCCATCTGTCCACAGCCGACCACGCCGATGGTTTGGACGATCATGGGTGTCTCCGTTGCCAAGACAAGAGAAGTCCGGTTTCTTCCGAAGAAACCGGACTTCTGGCGCGAGCCGACTATAAATCGCCGGCCGCGGCCAGCTCATCCAACGCCTGGCGCAAGGTGCGGGCGCTGGCGACCAGCAGGGCCTCTTCTTCGTCGTTCAACGGGGCCGGCAGGATCGAGATGATGCCATCGCCGCCCACGATAGCCGGCAGAGCAAAGGTGATGTCCTTCACGTCCTCCAACTCCGCCACGGGCACACTGACGGTTAGCAGCGATCGCTGGTCGCGCACGATGGCCTGGACGATGCGGGCCAGAGCCGCGCCGATGCCGTAGTAGGTCGAGCCTTTGCCCTCGATGATGCGATAGGCGGCGCGGCGTACCCCGTCGTCTACTTCCTGCATCAAATTGGCGCTCAACTCAATGCCGCGCGCCTGGGCGTAGTCCTCCAACGGCACCGTGCCCACGGTCGTCATGGACCAGGCCAGCACCTCGGAGTCGCCATGTTCGCCCACCACGTAGCCATGGACGTGCTCCGGGTCCACGTCCAACTCACGGCCCAGGATGGAGCGAAAGCGCGCTGTATCCAGCGTCGTGCCGGAGCCGATCACATGGCGCCGCGGCACGCCCAGCGGCGCGGCGTAATGGGCAGTCAGATGGGTCATGATGTCCACAGGGTTGGTCGCCACTACCAGGATCGCATCTGGCGCGCTGGCGACGATCTGAGGAATCATCCCTTTGAAGATCTTGGCGTTGCGCTCCAGCAACTGAAGGCGCGTCTCGCCCGGCCGCTGCGCCACGCCGGCCGTGATTACCACCACCTGACAGCCGTCCAGGTCACTGTACTCCCCTTGCCGGACGACCATGGCATGGGAAGAGAAGGGCACGGCGTGCAGAATGTCTTCGGCCTCAGCCTGGGCGCGCTTGGTGTTGATGTCCACCAGCACGATCTCACGGGCCACACCGCGCAATACCATGGCGTTGGCCGCACCTGCGCCGACGTTGCCGCTACCGACGATACCTACCTTCATAGCAACCTCCTGGGGAGAAAGAGAATCAAAGGACAACCGGTGGTCAGGAATGACCAGAACATGGCCCACTCCGTCATTCTCGCACAGGCAGGAATCCAGAGGCGATCAGGCTGGATTCACGCGTTCGCGGGAATGGTCGGGAGCGACTGAACATCTGCTTAGCCGCTATGTGCGCCGGATTGTACCGCTATAGTCTGTCGCGGCAAAATGTGGGCAGGAGCCAGCCCCAAGTCACGCAACACAGCCGTCCCAACCCGCAGGCCGCCCAACGCTACGGCGGCCGTGGACTGGCCGGGAAAAATGCTGTCGCCCACCATCCAAAGGTTGGGGGCCAGCCGCGGGCCCCATGCCCTGAACAGGTTGGTCTGGGGGAAGCCGCCCACCCAGCCCCAGGCGCGGCGGGTAAAGCGCTGGAAGCTGACTGGCGTGCCCGGCAGCACGAATCGAGCGTTATCGCGCAGGCCGGGCAGCGCCCTTTCGGCGGCAGCCAGCATCTGCTCCGTGTAGGTTTCTTTGCGCGCTTCGTAGGCTTCGCGGTCGTTCTCGAACAGGCGCCACCACGGCTCCAGAGCCGTGTGGGTGCTGAGGGTCAGCGCGCGCTGGCCGGCCGGCGCGCGTTTTTCGTCCCAGGCTGGACTGAGGGAGAGGAAGACACTGTTGCCCTCTCCCAGCGGCTCTCGCGCAATCACCTGATGGTGCAGCAAGGTGTCGGGCGGCGCCACGGCCGCATCCAGCCCTAGGTATACCATGAACGCGCCCCATCCATCGGAAGGCCGTGGCGGCAGGCGGCGTAGTCTGGCTGGCGCCGCATCCCCCAATAACTGGGTGATGTTCCAGGGGGGCAGGTTGACCACCACCAGGTCGGCCGGAAAGGAGTCGCCGCGCTTGGTTTCTACCGCCACGGGCCGGCCTTGCTCGACAACGATGCGGGCGACCTCCTGGCGATAGCGCATCGCGCCTCCGTTGTCCTGAACGGCCTGGGCCAGGGTCTGGGCGATGGCGCCGATGCCGCCTTGCAGATGCACTACGCCGCGCCGCGGCAAATCCAACGCCGACGCGCCATAAAGGGCATTGGCGTTGGCGCTGGTGGTTTGGGCTGCGATCAACAGTTGGGCGTCGACGAATTGGCGCAGTGGGGGGGATGCGTTGCGCAGGTGTGCTGCCACCGGTCGCGCTGCATCCAGGGCCAGTCCCGGGCTGAGCCGCCGCAGATCCGCGCTCAGCCAGCCCAGGCCTTGACTCAGCAAGCGGGCGGCTTCGCCCGCTGTCTGCGGCGGCCACGAGGGCAGGCGCAGCGCCAGGTCCCACAGGGCGTCGGCGGTTCGTTCCTGCCACTCGAAGAAAGCAACGCCCACCCGGCCAAAAGCCTGTTCGGTCTCCTCCCAACGCTGTTCGCCGCCCCAGCGGGTAACGGTCGCTCCGTCAGGCAGGTGGACGGCCATGGCCGGATCGGAGGGGTGGGCAGGCCATGAGGCGATGCCTACGGCCTGGGCCACCAAGTCCATAGGGCCGCCGGGGTAGAAGCCGCCGGCCAGGGTCGCGCCGGCATCGAAACGGTAGCCCTGGTGATAGAAGGTGCCAGCGCAGCCGCCCGGGTAGACGTGCGCCTCCAGCAGGGTCACGTTCAAGCCGGCCCTGGCCAACAGCGCAGCCGTGGTCAGTCCGCCGACGCCTGCGCCGATAACGACGATACGTGGATCTGCCTGCATGGCGCTTCCTCGTCAGGCTGTCCCGTTGCGGGAGAAGGGCTGCGGCTGCCGGGGCTGTTGCGCCCGCCGCACCAGAGCCAGGCCGGCGACCGTACCCACGGCCAGCGCGACCGCGGCCAGCGCTTGGGTCAAGCCGCTCTGGCGCTGGCCGGCGGCTTGCATCACCGCTGGCAGCGCCGCGTCGCTATCCAAGTGCTGCGCCAGCAGACGTCGCGTTTGCCATTGGCGGAAGGCGAAGAGCACGGGCAGATTGAGCGCCATGCCCAATCCCACCGGCCCCCACAGGGGGTGTACGCGCGGCTGAAGCTCGACCTCGTCCAGCACATTGGTGGTGTGGTCATCGATGGCGACAAAGCTGTGGCGGTGCCGCCAGGTGCGCATAGGCCCCTGCACCATGCGATCGACGAAGCTGGTCGCAGTCACGTCCTCGAAACGGGCCTGCCAGCGCAGCGGCAGCGGCCCCAGCCACATGGTGAAGTCCATTTGCTGGCCTTCGGCCACACGCGTTGGCGCCTGATGGACCTGGACGAAGATGGGCGGCGGGGTGATGGCGGCCATGGCGTCGGGGTAGCTGTGAAACTCCGCCACAGTTTGCAGCGGCGCCTGGACGCGAAAGCGATGTTGGTATCTCATTTGCCCAGGACGTCCTTCAGCGCCGCAACCGGATCGGTGAAGCGGAAGCGATAGCCCAACTCAAGCAGACGTTGCGGCTCGGCGCGCTGGCCGTCCAACAACACAGTGGACATCTCGCCAAAGGCGGCCTTGAGGGCAAAACCGGGCGCGGGCATGATGGATGGACGGCCCATGGCCTCGCCTACGGCCTTGACAAAGTCGGCATTGGTGGGTGGGGTGGGCGCGGCCAGGTTGAACGGGCCGGCTGCCTGGGCATGGTGCATGAGGAAACGGATCGCGCCCACTTCGTCCTCCATATGGATCCAGGGGAAATACTGTTGGCCGGAGCCGATTTTGCCGCCGGCAAAGAACTTGAAGGGCAGCAGCATCTTGGGCAGCGCGCCGCCCTCCGCGCTGAGCACGATGCCGGTGCGGATTACCGCACGCCGTACACCCATCGCCTCCACGGCTTCGGTCGATTTCTCCCACTCGACGCAGACGTCTGCCAGGAAGTCACTGCCTGGCTGGCTGGCTTCGCTCAACGTCTCACTGCCGCGCGATCCGTAGTAGCCGACTG
This sequence comes from Anaerolineae bacterium clx_CAG2, assembly GCA_014155705.1. Taxonomy (GTDB): domain Bacteria; phylum Chloroflexota; class Anaerolineae; order JAAEKA01; family JAAEKA01; genus JAAEKA01. Next base: position 6,019 of record JAAEKA010000189.1, read on the forward strand.
CGGACGATTGGATCACCACCGCTGGCTTGACGCTGGCCGCGCGCACTGCCTCGATCACGGCCTTGCCCGCATCGACGCGACTGGCGACAATCTCGCGCTTGCGCTCGTCGGACCAGCGGCTGTCGGCAATGCCTGCGCCAGCAAGATTGACGATTGCGTCCGCGCCGTCGGCCCATCGACCCCAGCCCGCTGCGCTGCGACCGTCCCAGCGCTCGACGCGTACCCCTGCAGGCAGCTTAGCGGGCTGATTGGGGTTGCGGCTCAACACGATCACCTCGTGCTTGTCCTCGTGTAAGCTGGCGGCTAGTTGCCTGCCAATCAATCCAGTTCCACCGGTAATTACGACGCGCATGTTCAAGTCTCCTTTTGT
>JAAEKA010000019.1 GCA_014155705.1 Anaerolineae bacterium clx_CAG2
GCCTCTGTCGGACCTGCAACGATGCATATTGGACCTGCTGGGCATATCAGACACCGTCTACACCCAACTGGCCGGTCCGTGATTAGACAGTTCGCCTTTGTAAAATGAGCGAAACTACCGTAAGGAGATCAAGGGCAAGGCGGAGTACGACCGGTATGACAACTACGACGCGATCGAAGTGCCGTTCACGGACGCAATTCCCAGCAACTATGACGGCATGATGGGCGTCCCCATCACCTTTCTCGACAAGTACAACCCCGACCAGTTCGAGATTTTGGGATACGAAAAGAGCTATCACTTGCAGACTAAGACGTACGAGATGCAGGTTCAAGTCGACAAGGGGGGAAAGTGGAGCAACGTGACGAAATTGAACGACGGCGCGGCCATCAAGCTGGATCGCCCACCCGGCGACGCGACCTACTACATCGTGGATGGCGAGTACTACATTCAGCAATACAAGCGAATCTTCATCCGTCACCGCCGCACCCGACCCGCAGGAGGGACGAATAAGTGAAGACCACCCTGAGAACCGACATCACCGTCGCCGACATTTGCGATGGGTTTGTGTACAACCAATTGGAGGGCAAGGGGCTGTTCGGGCTGGGTGGAAAGCTCACCATCCAGCCGGAGTACCAGCGCAACTACATCTATGCGGACGGCGGCGGCAAAAAGGAGCAGGCGGTCATCCAATCGCTGCTCAAGGGGTATCCGCTGGGACTGATCTATTTCAACAAGGTCGGTCAGGACAAGTTCGAGGTGCTGGACGGCCAGCAACGGATCACCAGTATCGGACGGTTCGTCACGAACAAGTTCGCGATCATGGACAACGGCAATCCCAAGATCTTCGACAGCCTGCCCGCCGACCAACAAGCGAAGATTCGGGACTCGAGATTGCTGATCTACGAGTGCGAGGGCACGGAGAGTGAGATCAAGCAGTGGTTTGAGACTATCAACATCGCAGGCGTGCCGCTCAATGCCCAAGAGCTCTTGAACGCCATCTACTCGGGGTCGTTTGTGACGCTTGCAAAGGCCGAGTTCAGCAACAGCCAGAATGCGAACATCCAGAAATGGAGCGCGTACGTCAAGGGCAGCGCAAACAGGCAGGAGTTTCTGGAGCGGGCGCTGGATTGGGTGAGCAAGGGCGATATCGGCGGCTACTTGAGCGCTCATCGCCACGACAACAACATCAATCAGCTGAAGACGTACTTCAACAGCGTGATCGACTGGGTTTCAACCGTGTTCATCGACGTTCTCCCAGAAATGCGAGGCTTAGAGTGGGGCAGGCTGTACGAAGAGTACCACTCCAAGTCATACGATCCGGCCAAGGTGTCTGCCGACGTCAAGCGCCTATACGCCGATCCATATGTCAAGAAGCGCAGCGGGGTCTTTGAATACATTCTCGGCGGCCTCCAAGATAAGAAGCTCCTGGATGTGCGGGTGTTCGACGAAGCGACCAAGAGGTCCGTCTACGCTGCACAGACCACAGCTGCCGAAGCCAGCAGCACATCAAATTGTCCGCTCTGCGCAGTTGGCCATGGCGCCAATGAAAGCAAGATATGGAAGTTCGCCGAAATGGACGCGGACCACGTCTCCGCATGGAGCAAAGGCGGCGGAAGCTCGGCCGAGAACTGCCAGATGCTCTGCATTACCCACAATCGGGCCAAAGGCAATCGATAATATGGACGTACCACAGCCCGGCGCGTGGAGCAAGGGCTGAAAGCCGGACCAACAGAAGGAGCACCATGGCCAAGTACCTGATTTCCTTTCCCAGCGCAGCGATGGTCGTGCCTGACGACGAGTGGGAGGCGGTGGGTCGCGACGCGCATGCCGTGATCGACGAGGCAAAGGCTGCCGGCGTCTACGTCTTCGCCGGCGGCATCGACGAGGACGCGCCGCCTGTGCTCGTCTCGGCCGACGGCGCGGTCGCCGAGGGCGGCTATCCGTGGGCGCCCTC
>JAAEKA010000190.1 GCA_014155705.1 Anaerolineae bacterium clx_CAG2
CCGGCCCCAGCGGCTGGGTCTTCCCATCCGTGCCTGAGTGGGCTGCCGCTTGGGCCGGGCGCAACGGCTGTGACACGACCCCCGAAACGCTGCCGGCATCGGGTGAAGTCAGCGGCGTGCGTTACACCGCCTGCACGGACAGCGCCGAAGTGGTCTTCTATACGGTGGAAGGCGGCGGCCACAACTGGCCTGGCGGCGGCCGCTTGCCAGAGGCCATCGTGGGCCACATGACGGAGGATATCGACGCGTCGGCCCTGATGTGGGAATTCTTCGAGCAACACCCGCTCAGATGACGTTGTCGTCTGCTGGACGCACGTAAGGGATCGTCAGGGGGCCGTCAGGCATGACGCAGAGCCGGGCCGCCGGGCCATAGCGGGCCAGAAGTTGCGCCACAGTGCCCTCGATGCTGCGACAGGGGACGAACAGCGCTCGCCGGATCTGCTGATCGCTCAGGCCGTCGCTGTAGACGTGAACCTCGGCCTTGAGCTGGATTTGGGCCTGGATTTGCACCTGCCACTGGTCGTGGGCGCTGAAGTTGGGTTGAGAGATGAGGTCCAGCACGGCCTGAGGCGAGCCGGCTCGCGCCAGCAGCGCGGCATATTGGCCGTGGTCGGGCAGACCATCCGCGCAGGCGGCGGCCATGACGATCGCGCCGCCGGGACGCACGATCTGCGCGGCCGCGCTCATGCCTTTAATCGTCTGGTAGAGGTTCTGGTCTAGGGGATAGCCGCTGTTGGTGGTCACGACGATGTCATACAGCTCATCCACCGGCGCCATCGCACTTTGGCGCACGAACTCGCAGCCGGCTGCGTGGGCTTGCAGCATGTCGCCGGCAAAGATCCCGGTGATCGCGCGCTGGGTGTTGAGGGCCACGTTGAGAAGAAACGTCGGCTCGGTGCGTAGTGCGACCTCCTGCATCTCCTCCCAGATGGGGTTGCCCGCAGTGACCCCCCACGTGGCCTGGGGATGGCCGATCATGGCCAGCCCATGGTTTGTGAAGACGCTCTCGGCGCCGGCCAGCGAGGGCAGGACGGCCTTGGGTCCCCCGCTGAAGCCGGCGAAGAAGTGTGGCTCGATGAAGCCAGTCAGTATCCTGGCATCGGCCTGCATGTAGGCGCGGTTGATGCGCACCGGGTGTCCGCGGCTGGTGACGCCGAGGCTGACCAGCCAGGCGTCGCCGAAGCAGTCGTGCTGCAGGCAGCGGTAGCTGTCCACCACCGCATCGCCCAACATGGCCCGCAGCTCGGCCTCGGTCTGCCGGCGGTGGGTGCCCAGGCCATTGAGCAGGGTGATGTCGCCACGGCGCCCGCCAGCCTGCTCCAGCTTGGCCAGCTTGGCCAGCAGCACCGGCAGGATGCGCTCGTTGGGCGTGGCGCGTGTGATGTCGGTGTGGACGACGACGACGCTGTCGCCTGGCCGGACCATCTCAGCCAGCGGCAGCGATGCCATGGGCTGGCGCAGGGCGGCCTGCAGCGCCCTTGTTTCGTCAGCCAGGCCGGGCACGAAGCGCGGCTCGATCACCTGCGTCGCATCGGGCAGGTCTGCGGTCAAGCCGCGGCGGCCGTAGGCGAGGTGGACGTGCATGGCTGGGTGATTGGGTGACCAGGCGACTCGATGATTCGATAAGGACCAGCAATCCAGTCACCCAATCATGCAGTCCTTACTCTGCACCCAACGATTTCAGGTAGGCGTAGCTCTTGAGCACGTTGGCGTCGCCGCCGACTTCCAGCGTGGAGTACTCGACGTGGGGCGAGTCCTTGAGCACCTCAAAGACGCCCTTGATGTCGATGACGCCCTCGCCCAGGGCGATGGGGCCGAAGCCGCAGCCGTACATGCTGCCGCGCTTGGCCTCCCAGTCGGCCGGCAGGTCCTTCCAGTGAATGTGGAAGATCTTGTCCTTGAAGACTTTGGCCATCTCCACCGGATCGGCGCCGCCCAGCCAGGAGTTGCCCGTGTCCATGTTGACGCCAAGGTGATCGGGGTTGCCCAGGCGATCCATGATGGCCTGCATGCCCTTGATCGAGTCAGTCAGCTCACCGTGCGGCTCCAACAGGATGCGCACGCCATAGGCCTTGGCCAGGCGCAGCGGTTCGTGTAGCTTCTCGGCTGTAACGAAGACTTTTTCGTCCCAGCTCAGGCTGTGGCCCCAGGCCGACTTGGGGTCGCCCTCGGTGGTGATGACATCCTGTACGCCCATGCCGGCTGCCAGCCGCACGGCCTTCATCAACTCGTTGGTGGCATAGCGCGCAGGTGAACTGGGATCCAGCAGATTGGCGTGAGCGCAGACGCTGGTAGCGACGAGACCGTGCTTGCTGAAGAGATCCAGCACGTCCTGGGGGTTGTCGTCCAGGCTGGCCGTGGCCGTAAAGCCGAACTCGCGGCCGAGAATACCGCCGGGATGGTTGTCAGTCACGTCAGCGTACTTGAAGCCCAACCCGGCCACGCGCTCCAACTGATGGTCGAGCAGGGAGAAGGGGTCAACTAATGCAAAACAGCCTACTTTGATGGTCATGGGGAGCCTCCATAGGAAAATGGTAGATTGGGAAATTGGTAGATTGGTAGTCTGGTAGAATGGCCGCAGTCGGCCGACACCAATTTATCATTTTACCAATGGTCCAATTTACCGGCTAGAATACACGATCCACAAACGCCCGGTCGTGAACCTCCACCTGCACCTTCTCCAGCTCCAGCACGCCGCGGGCGACGTGCTCGGAGAGGCGACGAAAGGCCTCTTCGCCCTTTTCCTTGGTCGCACGCAGCGGGTTGCCGATGACGCCGCTCTCGATGAACTCGTGGTGGTCCATGGGGAAGGTGAAGTACTTGTAGTCCTCGAACTCCACGTCGGGCATGCCGTCCTTCTTCTCGAAGGATTTGGGCAGGAATTCGGGGATGTGGGCCTTGGTGAAGGCGGCCCGGTCCATGCGCACATAGCGTTCGTTCCAGGCCAGGTCCTGCGCGGTTTCCAGCTCGCTGCTGTGCCAGCCGGGGGTCTCCTCGGGCGGGTTCTCCATCAGCCCCTTGAGGATGCCGACGTAGTTCTCCATGTAAGGCTTGACGAAGCTGATCAAGGCGCCGGTCTCGTAGCGCAGCTTGCGTAAAATCGGATCGATCACCTTAACGTTGCTGCCGTGGCCGTTGATGAAGATGATGCGGTTGAAGCCGTGGTGGATCAGGCTGCGGCCCACGTCGTAGACCAGGTTGAGCAGGGTGGTGCTGCGCAGGGTGATAGTGCCGCGGCCCGCGCCGGGGGCGTACATGTGCTGCGGCGAGTAGCCGGTCCAGATGGGCGGCGTGTGCAGCACCGCGATCATCTCGGCCACCCGCTGGCTGATCTCCACCGCGGTGATGGTGTCGGTGTAGAGCGGCAGGTGCGGCCCATGTTGCTCGAAACTGGCGATGGGCACCAGGATGGTGTCCTTGACGGTGAGGTACTCCTGGACATCCACATAGCTGATGTTGCCCAGGTCCCAGGAGAGGAACTTAGCTCGAAACGCCTCGTCACCTGTGGTGAGGTGAGGGAGGTCTTTGTAGTCGCGTCCGTTGTCGGCGATCATGGGTTTTGCTCCATTAACTTGACAAACAATTCCGCCACCTCTACCCCAAACGCCGGATCGTTGACGTGGCGCTCGACGGTGAGGACGGGGATGTCGGGGCGGATGGCTTGTTTGAGTGCGTCCAGAAAGGCGCGGTCGGCATCGGGATCCCAGAAGACGCCGCCGGGGTGGTTGGGGATCGAGAGGCCCTGCGTGGGCACGGCGATGACTAGCGGCCCGCGCGCCAGGTTTAGACGCTCGGCGAAGAGGTGGCCCAGCGCGATCATCTCAACATGGCTGGCGCGCACCAGGGTATACTCCGGGTTGTGGTCGTAGACCGGCCGGCCGTGCAGCGCTTCCGGGATGGCGCCGGCGTGGAAGACGCTGAAGTCGATGCAGCCAGGCACCACGACCTGCGGCAGGCCGAGCTGGCCGACGCGCTTGAGGCGATCCGGCCCGCCGTCGTGGATGCCGCCGGTCATGGGGTCGTAGGTCTCGTTGGTGGTGTAATCGATGACGCCCACGAAGTGGCCGGCCTCGGCCAACTCCTCCATGGCTGGCCCGCCCACGCCGTTGGAGTGAAAGATGACGGCCTCATAGCCCGCGGCTGCCAGCCGTTGCTTCAACGCCATCACCGCTTTGGTGGTGTTGCCCAGCATCGTGACGGCCACGTAACGGCTGGCGGGATCGGGCGGCGGCAGCACATGGCCGTGTTCTACCAACCCCTTGAGAGCGGCGGCCACGTTGTCGAAGATGGTGGTGGCAATGGGGTTGAGGCCCAGGATGTCGACGATGGAGTGGACCACCATGATGTCGCTGGTGCCCACCATGGGATCGAAGTAGTGCTTGCCCGAGGCGATGGGAGAGATCAGTATCTTCGGCACGCCCACCGGCAGTTGCATCATGGCGGCCGCGGCCATTACTGCGCCCTCCGCGCCGCCCATGCCGGTGATCGCGTCCAACTTGCCCTCGGCGTACAACCTGCGCACCAGGATCTTGAGCGCCTCGCGCATGCCATGCACGGCCCGGCCGCGGCTGCCCGCGTTGCGCAGCGCCTCGATGGTGGTCCCGCCGTAGGTCGCGGCTTCCACACGGCTGATGTCGGGCGTGATGCCCAGCGGCTCGCCGAGGATACCCACATCGCCCACCGTGGTGCGCGCCCCCAGCGTGTGCAGCCGATCGCGCAGATAGGCCACTTCCGGGCCTTTGGTGTCCAGCGTGCCGATGATGACGACGGTGTGTGTCATGAAAGCGCCTCGCGAATGACAGGGTGACTGGGCGACAAGGTGACTGGTTGATTGGGTGACTACCGAAACAAGGTGACAAGATGCGCCCCTCCCCCTCGCGAGCAAGGAGGAGGGGCAGGGCGGGGTGGGGAAGGATGGGCGAAGGCGATGACGAACCATCCTCAGGGAACTATCCAGCCGGCAGTCAAGGCAGGCGACAGCCTTGTCTACTCATCCCTTATCTACTTGTTTCCTTGCCTACTTGATCAACGGCAGCAACGTCTCCGCGCAGATGCGCACCTGATCGGAGTAGAACTGCTCGGTCAGGAAGCTGGAGCCGTGGTCGATGATGAATTTCTTTTGTTCTTCGCTGATGTCCAGTTTGCTCAGGTCGGTCTCGACCATGGTCGGGTAGGGGTTGGCCGGCGTCCGGTCGACCGGAGCCACGAATTCCACAGTCAGCGCTCCGTCGTAGCCGATGGTCTTGAGGGCGCCCACCACCTTCAGCCAGTCCCAGTGGCCCAGGCCGCAGGCGAAGCGATTGGTGTCGGCCACATGAAAGTCCAGCAGACGGCCTTTGGCAGATCGGATGGCGGCGTAGGGGTCTACCTCCTCCATGTTGATGTGGAAGGCGTCGAGGCAGATGCCGCACTCAGCGCTGGTGGCTTCAGCCAGCGCCAACGCCTGATTGGCCCGGCTGACGAAGTAGGTCTCGAAACGGTTGATCGGCTCGACGGCGATGCGCACACCCTCGCGCTTGGACCAGGCATCGATCTCTTTCATGCCGGCCACAGCATTGGCCCACTCTTCCTCGGGTGTCGAGTCGGGGTTGACCTTGCCCACGGTGCCGGGCACGATCGTAACCAGATAGCCATCCATCTCCTTGACCATAGTGATGCAGTCCTTGACGTACTGCACGGTGTGCTCGCGCACAGCCTGGTCAGGCGAGGGCAGGTGTAGTCCCTCGAACATCAGCGTCACTGCGCCCCAACAGCGGATGCCGTGGTCGTTGAGCAGTTTTCTGACCTCCTTGGTGTTGTAGCGCTTCGGCTCGCCGCCGATCTCGATACTTTCATAGCCATACTTGGCCAGGCGAGCGATGGTGACATCGAGGGGCTCAGCCCTCATCCAGTTGTGCATGGAAAGATGCATGGGTGGTACCTCCGGGGAAATGGTTAGTGGTGAATGGTTAACGCTTAATGGTCAATTGCCAGAAGGTCGCAGCGAATGGGAAGCGGTGAATGCTTCAACAGGCTCGTTCACCTCTCCAACTGCTCCGCCAGCAGCTCATACAGCCCCTGCACCTGCACGCCGAAGCGCGCGGCGTGAGCGGACAGGGCGTGAAGCGTGCCGGAGTCGTCGCTGATCAGCAGGCGGGCGCCGCTTTGCACGGCGTCCCCCAGGCGGGCATAGGTCAGGTGCTCGGCCAACTGCGGATTGGCGAACTTGAGCGACGTGCTGCCAGCCGGATGGGTGCGCTCCTGCCGCCAGAAGAGTTCGATGCCTGGCGTGGGCATGACCGCGGACAGCAGACTGCGCGGCGCGTCCATCCGCTCCGGCGCGCGCACGGTGTGCGCGGGATCGATGTAGGCGTAGGCGGGGGATGCTTCGGCGGCCCTCAGCATGGCACGCGAAGAGAGTT
>JAAEKA010000191.1 GCA_014155705.1 Anaerolineae bacterium clx_CAG2
AAGGCGTTCTTGCTCCGCAAATATTGCCACCAACCCGAACATGCAATCCAGGAGGTACTGATTATGGCTCTCAACGAGCAATCTACCAATCCAGCCTATGTATTGGGCCGTCTGTTCGCCGGGCAGCACGCCGGTTTCAATCCACGCTCCCGGCGAGGGGAGCGACCTGGTACGCGGCGGGAAGTCGGGCTACATCCCCGTTTCAATCCACGCTCCCGGCGAGGGGAGCGACGCGCGCAGGGTTGCCAGAGTTGCCATAGTTACACCAGTTTCAATCCACGCTCCCGGCGAGGGGAGCGACGGCCACAGGCGGCTGGACGGTCGCGCTGGGCGCGACGTTTCAATCCACGCTCCCGGCGAGGGGAGCGACGCTTGGGCGCTGATGCGGTCTACATCCGGCCCCCGTTTCAATCCACGCTCCCGGCGAGGGGAGCGACCACCATGGACGCCCAGCCCCTGGAGGTGACATTGTGTTTCAATCCACGCTCCCGGCGAGGGGAGCGACCAAAGACGTGCCCAAGTACGCCGAGTTTGTGGAGTTTCAATCCACGCTCCCGGCGAGAGGAGCGACAAGAAAACGCCACCACGGCCGCCGAGCGGGGGGAGTTTCAATCCACGCTCCCGGCGAGGGGAGCGACCAGCACCAATTCGCAGTCGCGCAACTCCAACTCCTGTTTCAATCCACGCTCCCGGCGAGGGGAGCGACGCTGCACCCGGTGCTGATGGTCTCCTACGCCCAGTTTCAATCCACGCTCCCGGCGAGGGGAGCGACTCAAGCCCCGTCGGCGGCCCTCCGGCAGGGGGGGGTTCAATCCACGCTCCCGGCGAGGGGAGCGACCAGGTTGCCCGATGCCTGCTCAGCCTGATACTTGTTTCAATCCACGCTCCCGGCGAGGGGAGCGACATGCCGCTGGTGAGGGGCTGGGGCCGGGGCGTGTCGTTTCAATCCACGCTCCCGGCGAGGGGAGCGACGGAGGACACGCTCCAATTGCTCGCGGGTAAAAGCGTTTCAATCCACGCTCCCGGCGAGGGGAGCGACGAGAGGACCTGCCGGTGGGTGAGAGCTCGCTGACGCTGTTTCAATCCACGCTCCCGGCGAGGGGAGCGACGCCAGGTGACAACACGGTGACGGCGGCGCTGTTTGGGTTTCAATCCACGCTCCCGGCGAGGGGAGCGACCGTGTGCCGACGGTGGTGGTGAGCTGGTAGCGGCAGTTTCAATCCACGCTCCCGGCGAGGGGAGCGACCTGGATGGGTATGTGACGGGCCGGGAGGCGCTGGTTTCAATCCACGCTCCCGGCGAGGGGAGCGACGGCCTGCGCGCCGCCACGTCTGGCTATCGGGCCATCGTTTCAATCCACGCTCCCGGCGAGGGGAGCGACCCGGATTACATCGAGCACATGCTTGATTTACTCGTTTCAATCCACGCTCCCGGCGAGGGGAGCGACCCGTCCGGGCCGGCCTGGCGAGGAGCTGTGGCTGTTTCAATCCACGCTCCCGGCGAGGGGAGCGACGTGGGGCCGCGGCGGGAGATGTACTCGCAGGTATCGTTTCAATCCACGCTCCCGGCGAGGGGAGCGACGGTCATCATGCACCAGCAGCGGATCAGCCCCCAGGTTTCAATCCACGCTCCCGGCGAGGGGAGCGACCTGCACGCATGGGAAGACGGTGGTGGTCAACCAGTTTCAATCCACGCTCCCGGCGAGGGGAGCGACTCGCCTGCCGACGAAGCCGATCTGCACGCATGGGTTTCAATCCACGCTCCCGGCGAGGGGAGCGACTCATCACCATACCGCCCTGCCGCCCAGCGGTGGGGTTTCAATCCACGCTCCCGGCGAGGGGAGCGACAACCGGGAGTTCCTGGCGGGTGTGGTGGTGGATTGGTTTCAATCCACGCTCCCGGCGAGGGGAGCGACGTGCATGTGTTGTGTGTGCGTGCGGCGGAGGAGGGTTTCAATCCACGCTCCCGGCGAGGGGAGCGACACGCTATCACCTCCGGCGCCGGCCCCACCCACAGCGTTTCAATCCACGCTCCCGGCGAGGGGAGCGACGCGCCGCCCTTGGACGCGTTGTATTGCGAGACCAGTTTCAATCCACGCTCCCGGCGAGGGGAGCGACCCGGAGGTGCATGATGCCCCGTAACCCCACGCCTGTTTCAATCCACGCTCCCGGCGAGGGGAGCGACGTCCAGTGCGCTATTGGAGGTTTTTGAATCCGCGCCGTTTCAATCCACGCTCCCGGCGAGGGGAGCGACCCGCGTCCAGCCCGGTGACCACCAACCCGCCTAACGTTTCAATCCACGCTCCCGGCGAGGGGAGCGACACGGGGCTGCCAGGGGTTGTCATCGATCAGGTCGACGGGTTTCAATCCACGCTCCCGGCGAGGGGAGCGACGCCGGTGCAGTGCTCCACCTGGAGATCGATCAATGTTTCAATCCACGCTCCCGGCGAGGGGAGCGACGATTTGTTCGGCAACGGCCTGGTGACGCGCGAGGTTTCAATCCACGCTCCCGGCGAGGGGAGCGACCAGAAACGCCTGGATCTCCGTCCCATGGTTGCCGATGTTTCAATCCACGCTCCCGGCGAGGGGAGCGACCTCTATCCGGGCCAGACGTTGCAGGTGGAATACCACGTTTCAATCCACGCTCCCGGCGAGGGGAGCGACTTGTCAACACCCAGGCAAAACGTACCAACGGGCAGTTTCAATCCACGCTCCCGGCGAGGGGAGCGACCGCGACATTTAGTATGCTATGTCCTGAAGCATACTAGATGTGCATCATGCTTATGCCGAGGTAATCAAGACTACTCGTCATAATCCAGATTTTCCGGGAATATGGGTGCATTATGGCTGCGAACCTACCGGTAGTTTTGTGCTCACTTCGGGTTCGCAGATTCAGCTCTTTACAGGATGAGCGGACCCTCCAGGTCCAAACCAGCTTTGACGCCGAAATGCTCGACGTGGCTGCGCCAATTGTCTTGCAGATAGTAGAACCGCAGGCTGTCCGTCTCGGGATTGATGAGCTGCTGCAAGCGGTTCTGCAATTGCTTCAACTGAGCTGCATCCAGCAAGCACTCGAACACCGAGTTCTGCACCCGCTGTCCGTAGTTGGTGCATTGCTTGGCGACCTTCCGAAGGCGTGTTTTGCCGGCGCTGGTCTCGGTGCTGACATCATAGGTGATCACTACCATCATGGGTGTGGCCCTCCCGGCTAATTCCAGAAGAACGGCGGGTACGCGTCCAGATCACCGCGCAGATAGCGGGCAAGCAGCGTAGCCTGAACGTGCGGAACGAGGCCGAAGGGAATGCGCTCTTTGAGATAGGGATGGATGATCTGATCCCGCTTGCGCTCCTGCCAGGCGGTCACCACTGCTTTGCGTGTCTCATCGTCCATCAGAACGCCGCCGCTTTCTTTGCGGACGAAGCCTTTTCCAGCAATCTGTTTGCGGTTAACCAGCGTTAGCGCCAAGCGATCGGCAAATACCGGCCGCAGCTCCTCCATCATGTCCAGGGCCAGAGATGGGCGGCCTGGGCGATCAGCGTGCAGGAAGCCAACGTATGGATCGACGCCGACGGTCTCCAAAGCAGATGTCACTTCATAGGTCAGCAACGTGTACAAGAACGACAGCAAGGCGTTCATCGGATCTTGCGGCGGACGGCGGGAGCGCTCTGTGAAGGTGAAATCCTCACGCTGGTGGAGGATCAGTTCTCCGATGACCTCGAAGTAACGTTTGGCGGCGTTGCCTTCGAGGCCGCGCAGCGTATCCAGGTCTGTGCACTGCTGGATCGACGCCAGGGTCTCTTTCAGCGAGGCCGACGCTGCCTGCAAGGCTGGCACATCGACGAGCATTGCATGGTCGCGCACGGCGCGGTCGATCACTTTGCGGCTGTTGGCGACCTTGCCCAGCAAGCACGAGGTTGCGATGGCCACGCAGGCGTCGTCTTTTGTGGCCAGCTCATATTGGCGCTTGCGCAACAGGAGATTGCCCTGTACCCGGCCCGTGACGCGCGCCAGAAAGCGGCCGCTGGGTTTGAGGAAGGCCATTCCCACGTGACGCTCCGCACACGCGCCCATCAACGCAGGGCTGACGCCCGGATAGTTAAAGCAGACGATGCCGTCGAGATTGTGCAGCGGTAAGCGCATGGAGATGGCGCTCTCCTTCTTAACGACAACGTTTTCGCCGTCAAGGCTCAGATAGGCTTCGGGCGTAGTCACGTAGAGCACATTGCCGATCTTCTTCATGGTTCACGCACTTTCGGTCTGCTGCCTGATGTAGGCGGATGCAGGCATGATCTTGTTCTGCAACTGGGGCAAACAGATGTCGGCCAGGGAACAGGAGGGGCAACCCTTGAACGGTTTGACGCGCGGTGTGTAGCTTCGCTCGAAGTAGCCGTGCATTTCTTTGGCTGCCTTCTGCACGAGATCGCGCAGATCAGCGCTGAGATCTACGGGTACGCGGCGGCGGGTCTGCCCGTAATACAGAAAGCCCGTCGGGATCGTGATAGCCAGCATAGACTCGAGGCACATGGCCTGGGCGCAAAGCTGGGCCTCATCGCAGTGATCCGCCTTAGCCTTGCCCCGTTTGTACTCGACCGGCGCAGCGAGATAGCGCCCCTCGCGACCGGGCAACTGCACGCCCTGTGGCGAAAGTGTGAATTCAACCACGTCGCACACGCCGGTCAGGCCGAGCGCGGGCGATGACACCGGCACCGACCGGGCAATGATCACGTCCTTGCGTTTTTCGGTGAAGAACGGATCATCGGCCCGGTGGTGCATGATGCGGCCCTCGGCCGTGAGCACGTTTTCCTGCCATTGGCGCTCGACGTGGATCAGCGCCCACTGCCGGCGGCAGAAGATGAAGTGCTGGATGCCGGAAAGGGGCAGCCAGGCTTCGGGCGGATAGTCGGTCATACTTTCTCGATGACTTCAACCCCGGTGGGTAGCTGCTCCAAATTCACAGTGACCACGTAATCCGAGAAACTACGTGGCGTTGTCACGTCAGCCTTGCGTTCTACGTCGACCCGCTCGAACAGCACGTGGGAGGGCGCGTTGCCCAGATCGCTGTCATGCTTGAACACAATCAGTCTGCGCGTGGCCATCTTCCCACGCGCCGCCGAGTGATCATGCTCGAATAGGTTGACAAGCGCATCCCAGAGCAATTCCAGGTCTGCCTCCGAGAAGCCAGTACCTTTCTTTGGATCGTTTGCCAGTTTGGCCGAGACATAGCCCTCGGCGCGGTACAAGCCGTAGGGGACGATGTGCTTGCGGCCCATGGTGCGCTCGTTTTCTATATCTTCGATACGAGTGACAGCCTGGCGAGTGATAGTGACTTCTTGCTGCATGATTGGGTCGATGCTGCGTGAGAAATTGATCTGCACCGGGCCGCGCACTTGACCGCAGTTGTCGCCTGTGGTCATGACTGCTCCGAAGGTGCGCACGTCAAAGAAGTTGGCGCACATCCATCGGCGCGCTTTGTCAACACCGGTCAGGTTGGCCTTCTTGCCGGGATCCAAGTCCACGGCTTTGTAGGCTTCGACGTGGTTCTGATTGAGCGGCGTGCCTTCTTTGATGTGGATGCGATAGCCAACCTCGTCACCTTGAACAAGCTCCACGTAATTGCGGATCTTGCGCTTCAGGCATACGTCAGTGACGGTGCCATGGCCGGTTTCCGGATCGATGCGCGGCATGTTGCCCGCATCGGGATCGCCGTTGGGGTTGCCGTTCTCGACATCGTAGAGCAGAACAAATTCGTAGCGGTTGTTGATTGGGTTCGACATGATAGGGTCTCCTTTTGGAACAAGTGGGATTAGTCGGCAGTTTCTGTTGCTTCAGCGGTGTTAACGGCCTTCCCAGGCCACAGGGCTTTGCGCTGATGATAGTAGCCCAGCACGAAGACACCCTGTTCGTCCAGCGTCAGCCGCGTCGGAATAGGGTTTTTCTCAACGTCCAGCAAACCCAGAATTTCCTGGATGCGCCGGTCGTAGGTGTAGCCATACTTGGCCTTGGCAATGTGATGCTGAGAGAGCCGTAAGAGGATCGGGAAAACGCTGGCAGGCGAGGCGCAGGCCGACGTGAAATAGCGGTCCTTGATGCTGGCGTTGACGTTGCCAATCGCTTCCTGCTGTACTTTCTCCAGCACGGCGAACAGACGGCCCAATACATAGGCTGGATTGGTAGATTGCTCGTTGAGAGCCATAATCAGTACCTCCTGGATTGCATGTTCGGGTTGGTGGCAATATTTGCGGAGCAAGAACGCCTT
>JAAEKA010000192.1 GCA_014155705.1 Anaerolineae bacterium clx_CAG2
CTGTTATACTGCGGCGCCACTGTGGCCACGGCTGTCGCCAGCCCCTGAATCGCCTCCACATCGCTGTTGCTCAGGCTGGCTGAGCTCTGCTGCAGGCCCTCGCGTGAGAATCCAAAGCTGACCATAGGCGACACAGTGAGCAGGTTAGAGCCCAACGACTCGAACTGGCTGACCACCTGTGCCTGTGCGCCGTTGCCCACGGCCACCAGCGCTATCACAGCCGCTACGCCGATGACCACGCCCAGCATAGTCAGCACCGAACGCATCTTGTGGGCAGTTAGCGCCTTGAGCGCAACGCGTAAAACCATCCATAGTTTTCTCATTTCGTCACTCTCTTCTCTTTTGGGCCGTATCCGTTCTAGTCGCCGGGCAGAATCTGAATGCTGCGGCAGCTTAAGAATAACACGCGCTCGAGCCGGTCTGTGCGCAGCCACCGAGCCCGCCGGGTCATCGTTCGAGTCCGAAGGCCACTTGCGGTCGATGCAACTCAGCATAACATGCGATCGGACACGATGCCCATCACCGCTCCGGCGGCGCTCCTCCGGCGGGTGGAGCGCCGCCAGGCGCGCCGCCCGTCATGATGCCACCCATAGCGCCTATGCCGCCCAAGCCGAACTGGTTGGCGTTGGCGCTGCTGCTGAGTTGGATCACCACCTGATCGCCCGCATTCAAGCCGCGCACGATCTCGGTGTAGATCCCGTCGCTCAGCCCCACTTCCACCGGCACGGCCACCGGACTGGCCGGGTCGCTCGCATTGGGCACCAGCACCTGCGCCAGCCCACCCACGGTCTGCACGGCCATGCTGGGCACCAACAACGCGTTCTGCGTCTGACCTACGCTGATGGCCACATTGGCGGTCATCCCTACCAGCAACGACAGGTTCTCCGCACCCACCAGCGAGACAGGCACTTCGTAGACCATCACGCCGCCTTGCAGCGTCCCTTGCAGCGGCGCCAAGAGCACCTGCCCGGTGAAGGTTTGGCCCGGATAGGCGTCGAAGGTGATCTGCGCCTGCTGACCGGCTGCAATCTGGCGGATGGTGGTCTCGTCCACCGAAGCCACCACCTGCAGTTCGTCCAGGTTGGCAATGGTCACGATGGAGGAACTGGCGCTGATGCGGTCGCCTGCGCTGGCGTGGGTCTCCAGCGCCGTGCCTCTGAAGGGCGCGATCAGGGTGGCGTTGGCCAGGTCAGCCTCAGCCTCGACCACGGCCAATCGCTTCTTGTCCACGTCAGCCTCGGCCGCAGCCAGCTCGGTCGCATCGGCCCCGGTGTCCAGATCAACGCGCGCTTCCTGCGCGGTCTGCAAGGCGACCCGCGCTGCCTGCACATTGACCTGCGCCTTGGCCAGGTCCAGTGCGCTGATGCTGGCCTGAGCCTCGGCCAGCGCTTGCCGCTCGTTAGCCAGTTCAACCTGGGCGGTGGCGACCTGGGCCGAGGCTGCTTGCAGGCTTAGTTGGCGCTGCGCCTGCGTGCGGGCCAGGTCAGCCTGATCCTCTGCCAACGCTTCCTGCTGGTCGGTGATCTCGGCGACCTGCTCCAGATTGGCCTGGCCCTGCGCCTGCAGGGCTTGCAGATCGGCGATGCGACGCTGCCGCCATTCGATGCTGTACAGCAGGTTACGCTCGGTCTGAGCCAGGCTATCATGCTCGGCCAGCGTCTCTTGTAGTTGAGCTAGCGCCAGGTTGTCCTGCGCCGTCTGTACAGCCGCCTGCTCGTCGCTCAGGTCGGGCGAAGCCTGCATGTCCGTGTAGTCAGCCTCGGCCTGCTCCAGCCTGAGCTGGGCGTCAGCTACGGCCAGATCGGCCTGAGCCTGAGCCAACGCCGTGGGCAGCGTCTGCAGGTCGGTCAGAGTCGCCTCAGCCTCTTGCAGCGCGCTGCGCGCCTGGTCCAACGCCTGTTGCAGCGGCGCAGAGTCGATAATAGCCAACACCTGGCCCGCCTCGACCGTATTGCCGGCTGTTACATCCAGGCTAAGTAGTTCAGTCGTTCCGCTGAGCCGGTCAAAAGCCAGTGTTGCCTGCTGCACAGCCTCCAGCGCCCCAACGACGCTGAGGGAGGCGCTGAGATCGCCCTGCTGTACGGCGACGACCTGGGTGTAGGTATCGCTCTGCGCGGCAGTCGTGGTCTGGGCAGCGCTGCGAGTCTGATAGAGCCAGATGCCGCCTGCAATGGCGGCGCCGGCGAAAACAAGGATTGCCAGAATGCGCGCGATTTGTTTCATAGTCCGTTTGTCCTCTCAGAAGTCCGGCTTCTCCGCAAAAGCTCGGACTTCTCCAACATCACTACGGCCGCCCACCGCCTGTGCCCATCATCTGGCGCATCGCGCGCATGTCGAGTTGGCCAGCGCTGGCGCTGCTGAGCTGGACCACGACCTGGTCGCCCGCATTCAAGCCGCGCACGATCTCGGTGTAGATCCCGTCGCTCAGCCCCACTTCCACCGGCACGGCCACCGGACTGGCCGGGTCGCTCGCATTGGGCACCAGCACCTGCGCCAGCCCACCCACGGTCTGCACGGCCATGCTGGGCACCAACAACGCGTTCTGCGTCTGACCTACGCTGATGGCCACATTGGCGGTCATCCCTACCAGCAACGACAGGTTCTCCGCACCCACCAGCGAGACAGGCACTTCGTAGACCATCACGCCGCCTTGCAGCGTCCCTTGCAGCGGCGCCAAGAGCACCTGCCCGGTGAAGGTTTGGCCCGGATAGGCGTCGAAGGTGATCTGCGCCTGCTGACCGGCTGCAATCTGGCGGATGGTGGTCTCGTCCACCGAAGCCACCACCTGCAGTTCGTCCAGGTTGGCAATGGTCACGATGGAGGAACTGGCGCTGATGCGGTCGCCTGCGCTGGCGTGGGTCTCCAGCGCCGTGCCTCTGAAGGGCGCGATCAGGGTGGCGCCGGTCAGGTCAGCCTCAGCCTCGACCACGGCCAACCGCTTCTTGTCCACGTTAGCCTCGGCCGCAGCCAGCTTGGTCGCATCGGCCCCGGCGTCCAGATCGACGCGCGCTTCCTGCGCCTCAGCCACGTTCGCCTCGGCCTGGGCTACGGCCTGCTGTGCTGCGGCCAGATCGAGCGCATCCGCACCGGATTGCGCCTCGACCAAGGCCTCCTGGGCATCCGCTAACTTCTGCTCAGCCTGACGCACTTGCATCTGCGCCTTAAGCCGGTTGACTTGGGCTTGCAACTCGGCTGTGATGCGGGCGTCCTGGGCGTCGCGCAGCGCATTGTAGGCCAGGCTCAGGCGATCCTGATGATAGCTGTCGCTGTAGCTTTCGTTGGCCAGCCGGCTGTGCTGGGCTGAATAGTCAGCTTCGGTCTCGAGCAGCTCAGCCAGGTTGTCTGCGCTGGCTTTGTCATCCTCGACATCCAACAAGCTGACCTGGGCCTGGGCGAGAGACACTTGGGCGTTAGCCACCTGAGCGCGCAGGCTATCCAGGTCGGGCGTTGTCATTTCATCCAGAGCGTCCTCGGCCTGAGCCAGCGTCAACTCAGCCTGAGCAATGGCCAGGTCGGCTTGGGCGATCTGTAATTCAGTGGCAGGAGTTCGCAGGTCAGCCAACTGTGTCTCGGCGTCGGCCAGCTCGCTACGCGCCTGGTCCAGGGCCTGCTGGTAGGGCGCAGGGTCGATAATAGCCAACACCTGGCCCGCCTCGACCGTGTTGCCCGCTATGGCGTCCAGACTGAGCAGATCGGTGACGCCTGACAGCCGTTCGAATCGCAGGGTAGCGCTTTGCGGCGCATCCAGGGAACCCACGACGCTGAGCGAAGCGCTCAGGTCACCCTGCTGCACGGCGACAACCTGGGTAAAGGTATCGGTCTCAGCTACGGTCTGGGCGGCGCTACGATTCTGGTAAAGCCAGAGGCCGCCGGCCGCCAGCCCACCAAACAAAACGATCAGAACGATCGAACGGATGATTTTGCCCATCGTGGTTGCTCCTGGAAAGGACTGACAGTCCTGGTTGCCGGGTTGACTTGGCCGTCGCGTAGGGGACTGGCCCGTCGATCGACCGGGACTGTCAGTCCTATATCCTACTGCCCATCGTGGTTGCTCCTGGGAAGGACTGACAGTCCTGGTTGCCGGGTTGACTTGGCCGCCGCGTGGGGGACTGGCCCGTCGGTCGACCGGGACTGTCAGTCCTATATCCTACTGCGCAGGACCGCCCATCATGCGACCGGCCTGAGCCACCTGCACTGAGCGGGCGGTGATGCTGCCGTCATCGTTTTCGCTGCCGGAGACGATCACCGTCTCGCCGGCGGCCAGATCCGTCACATCTACCGAGGCGTTCTTTTCGATCAGGGTGGTATTGGTCACCTGGACGCGCTTTTCAGCGCCATTGGCGTCGACGACGAGCAGGATGTCGCCGTCGATGGACTGGATCTCACCGAAGATCATCCCTGGCTGGGCAGCAAAGCCGCCGGCCGCGCCGTCCTGACCGCGCGCGCCGAGGCGCCCTGTACCGTCGCCCGGTAACGCAGCGCCATCAGGCCGCTGAAAGCCCTCCGGAAAGTTCATGGGCACGGCCGCGGCGGTCGCAGTCGCCTGCTGCTTGCCAAAGACCATGCCGCCATAGAAGCTGCCGGCGGCGATCAATACAATGACTACTACCCCTAAGATGATTTTCAATGGTTTGTTCATGATTCTGCTGCTCTCCTGTTGACGTTACCAGGGATTGGAAACCCCCGGCTGAAGGTGAAAAGCCGCCTCAGCGGCTGGAGACGATATCCGCCAGGCCCTGAGGGGCCTTGGTATTTTCATCTGCTGAATGGGATTCATCGGGATGCTGTTGCTGCCCATTGCTGTTGGTCAGATCGCGCGCGCTGCGCGTGTAGGCGCGGTCGCTGGCCCGGCGCGGGGTACGCACCGGGTTGTCGCTGACGATCAGTCCATCCTGCAGGCGCACGATGCGCCGCGTATGCTCGGCAATGTCCGGCTCATGGGTGACGAAGATGATGGTGATACCGCGCTCGTCGTTCAACTCCTGGAAGATGCGCATCACCTCAGCGCCGGACTTGGAGTCCAGGTTGCCGGTGGGCTCATCAGCCAGGATGATACTGGGGTTGTTGACCAGGGCGCGGGCGATGGCCACGCGCTGCTGCTGGCCGCCCGACAACTCGTTGGGGCGGTGATGGATGCGGTCGCCCAGGCCGACCATCTCCAGCGCGGCGATGCAGCGCTTGCGGCCATTGCTCTCACCTGCGTAGATCAGCGGCAGCTCGACATTGGCCAGGGCTGAGGTGCGCGGCAGCAGGTTGAAGCTCTGGAAGACGAAGCCGATCTTGCGGTTGCGCACCTCGGCCAGCTTGTCGCCGCGCATGTGGCTGACGTCCTGGCCGTCCAACTTATAGACGCCGCTGGTAGGGATGTCCAGCGCGCCCAGAATATTCATCAGCGTCGACTTACCAGAGCCCGACGGGCCCATGATGGCCATCAGCTCGCCCGGCTGGACCTGTAAAGAGACGCCGCTCAATGCATGCACCTCGAGATCGCCCATGGTATAGGCCTTCGCAACGTCTTTGATTTCGATGATGGGTTGTTGTTCTGCCACAGCTATCTGTTCTCCTGGTGGCTCATCACACGCGACCGCTTCAGCAGTCGCGGCGCCGACCACTGATCCAAACGGCGCGCACTGCACCTTACCCCAAAGATACTCCCAACTTATTTAGGAATTATGAAGAAGCTGTAGAGATGGTGTTTATGAAGAGGAGAGGGCGAGTGGGGAAGGCGAGAGAAGCGAGGGAAACTCGAAGTCTGGCCGGTTCTGTGAACCGGCCAGAGCAAAGACTGAAGGCGAATTTCCCCCCATCTCTATTGTCAGTGGTTCTTCAGGGATCAGCGCTTCCCTAGCTCCAACACCCAGATATTGCGGTCGCTGCTTTCAACAAAAGCCACGTAGCGCCCATCCGGCGAGATACGCCAGTCGCCGTTGGCAATCTTGAAGGGGGTGACGGCGGGGTCGGTCAATGGACGCACTTCGCCGGTCGCTGGGGCCAGCTCGACCAGCCAGTGCAGGGGCGCGTCGGGCTGCAAGGGGATGATGATCAACCGGTCTTCTTCAGGAGCGCAGCGTTCGGCGCACGGTCGCCACTGGTAACTGCCGAACAGATCATCGCCCAGTTGGATGCTCTGCTGGCCATCGGTGCGCACTACCCACAGGCCGTTCCGGGCAGGGTCAGGGTCGAAGGTGACGTAGTATACCAGCCATCCACCGCTGGGAGAGAGTACCTGGCCGCGCAGCCGCTCGGCCCGGGCCAGCTCGGTGCGGTCGCCGTCGACCAATGACAGCGCCGACAGGATCTGCTCACGCGCATCGAGACTGTCACGACTGCTGATCAACAGTGTGTCGTTGGAAATCCAACCACTCAGGCCGCCGCGCGGCAAGGTGGCCACCTGGCGAGCCTCGGAGCCATCCAGGTTAGCCAGCCACAAAGCCGTGACCTGCTGGCTGGAGGGTGCGTCGCTGTTGGTGACGGCCCAGGCAATGAGGGTTTCATCAGGAGAGATGAAGACATTGCGGCCGCCGGCTGGCACGGTCCAGCGCTGGCCATCGGATCGGCGCTCGATGACGGTCGTATCGCCGCCGGTTTCGATCAGGTGGCGCGGCGAGGCAGTACTTTCCTCCAACCGCTCGGTGATGAACTGCGGCGCGGTTAGCGGCTCAGCAACCGGCGCCCCCCAAATACCTACCGGCTGATCGGCCGCGGGCTGATCGATGAAGCGCACCTGCTGCGAGTCGGGCGACCAGAAGGGCTGGGTGCAGCAGCCGCCCTCGGTGAGCTGAACAGCCTGAAGCGGCGGCTCCGGTGTCGCTGTGGGCGTGGCAGTCGGGGTGGCGGTTGGCGCCGCCGTCGGCGTGAGTGTGGCCGTTGGTTCAGGCGATGACGTGGATGTCGCCGTGGGGCTGGAAGTGGCCACAGCGGCAGCTTCGACGATCTCAACTGGAGCGGCTGCGCCAGGAGCAAGATCGCCGGCCGCGGGCGCAGCATCGCCGCCACAGGCAGCCAAAGCTAACAGCAACAGCATCGACACAATGACGTACAGCTTCATCAGACGGTCACCTCATTCCCAACAGGGATCGTTCTGCCTCTTGCCACCTGCAACCTGCTACCTCGCCCTCGGCCAGGGATTGGCAAAGTTGTTGATGATCGCGCCGCCCGTCACGGCCGGGGGCTGATCGTCCAGGTGCTGCCACTTACGTGGGTCGTCCAGGTCACGCTCGAAACCGGAGCGGAAAGAACCGACCAGGGCAAGGTTGTCCCAGTCGGCGTCGATCAGGTTGACGGGATTGTACTTCCAGGCGCGGCCAGGGTAGTCGCGGATCTCCAGGTGCAGGTGCGGCCGTCCAAAGCAGGTGTCCTCCGGATCGCCGCTCAGCGCGATCACCTCGCCCTGCTTGACCTCCTGGCCGGGCGTCAAGTCAGGCCGCTCCAACAGGTGGCCGTAGAGCGTGGCATAGCCAAGCTGGGGATGATCGACGATCAGGTTGTGCGGCAGGGAACCGTAGGCTGTGGCGTCCACCAAAGCCACCACGCCGTCGGCGATGGCGACGATCTCGGTGCCACAGGGCGCGGTAAGGTCTACGCCGAAATGGATGCCCTGGCTGTAGCGATACGTGGTGTTGCGGTTAAAGTACGCTCCAACCGTATTCCCATAAGCCTGGCCCAACAGCCAGGTGTCCGGCCCCGGCGGCTCGGCAAAGGGCAGGATGAAAGGCCGCTGGCCATCCTGTTCCTGCTGCGCCGGTGCGGAGGAAGCCGTTTGCGGCGGCGCAGCCTGGCTGACGTTCGCAGAGAACAGCAGCGCCAGCAATAATCCCAAGCTCGTAGTCAATGATAACAGTGTCTTCATGCTCATTCTACTCCACGGCAAGCGCGCATCTTGGCGAGTGATCGCCAGGCGTCTCGTCAGTTCAGGCCGGGCGGGACGCCCTTGGGATCAGGCAATCCATGAATCGCTCAAGGCGCAGCCGCCAGATCGTTGTCAAAGTCCGCCACGGATACCACGGGGTAATACGGTCCTTCGCCCTGTGCGGGCGTGGCGGTCGACGATCCCGGGCTGCCCAGGTTGATGATCAGGTCGTTGGAGAGCAGGTCAACCGCGCTGCCAGCCATCTCGACGCTGTCCACAGTCTGGAGAATCAGCAGGTTGCCCAGGCTGCCGGCCTGAGCAAACAGGCCCTCGTTGCCCAGCACAGCCACGTCCTCCTCAAAATAGAACTGCGTAGTCAACAGCGTACGGCCATCCAGCTTGACCTTGACGTGGATGTGGCGCGGCCGCGGCTCATAGTAACCAGGCTGCACGGTGCGGAAAAGATAGCGGCCTCAGCGTCGGCGATGGATGTGCCGTAGAACTGGAAGCCACGGTCGCGGTTGGCTGTACTGCTGTCGCCAGGATGGTCGTAGATGCCGGCCGCATCGGTCTGCCAAAATTCGACAGCCGCTCCAGGCAGAGGATTGCCGCTCAGGTCCAGCACCTGACCGGTCACCAGGATGACCTCGCCAACCGCCGTGGGAGGAGCCGCAAACGCAGCAGCCAGCGACTGAGCCAGGGACAACTCCGGAGCCGGCGTGGCGGTTGGCTCCACGGGTGCAGGCGTAGCGGTCGGCTCGGCCATCGGTTCAGGTTCTTCAGTCGGCGCTGGCTCGGCCGTCGGTTCGAGAGTCGCAGTTGGAGGCGGCAATGGCGTCTGAGTAGCCGCTACAACTGGCTCAACGGCTGGTTCAGCAGGCAGTTGCGTTGCCGCAGCCGCACAGCCGGCCAGGATAAAGATGAACAGCAACCCGGCCAGGAGGAGTGGTGATTGACGACGATGCTTCATGGATCAAGTCTCGCACTGAAAGTGGGATTAACGAATATTCTTACAGCTTGTCAGATTAACAAAGCCCCTGCGTCAAGTCTGTGGTCGGTCTACCATTCAACGACGCTCAGCGCGATCAAGACAAAGATGCCAACCTTTTCGAGAGGTTGACATCTTTGTTTCAGGGCCCGTCTGGGTCTACAAGTCTGATCCAGTCACCACGGGCGGTTGGATGTAACGCGAAGGGGAGCTGGAGCTCGAGTCTGGCGCCTGGAGGCCTCGCATACCAGGCATCCTCATGCCGCCGCGGCCGTGAAAACTGTCGAAGCCGCGCATGCCGCCGAAGGTATCCTGGTTGCTCAGGATGGTGTCAGCCTGCTCCTGGGTGATGACGCCAGCCTGAACAGCCTGCTGGACGAAGTTTTCATACAGCGAGCGCACCTGATCCCAGAAGCCCTGCTCTTGCATATAGGTCTGAAGGGCCTGCTGGGCCTTCATCTGATCGGACTGCTCCTGAGTGATGCGGCCAGCCTCGACTGCAGCAGCCAGGGACAGATCCTGCGCCTCAGAGCGAGCCGCGCTCAGCTCGTCGCTGGTGATGCCCAGGGCGTCAGCCAGCAGGGCATTCATGTCGATGGCGTCATCGGCCAGGCCGAACATACCGTGGGGCATCCGGCCATCGAAACGACCGGACATGCCGCTGCGTTCTTTCAGCGCATCGGCCTGGGCCTGGGTAATCAAGCCCTGAGCCAACGCCTGATCGATGGCCGCCTCGTTGGCGGTCTGTTGGGCCGTTTGCAGCTCGTCGGCGGTGATGCCGAGCGCTTCGGCCAGGTAGGTGTCACTGCCACCGCCCATGGGGCCGCTGCGATGCGCAACCGGGGCTGCCACGGTCGTGTCAGCCGCCACGGGCAACGCCACGACGATCAGCATCAGCACGGCCAGGCCTACGCCTGCCGCTGTCATCCATTTCTTTGCCTTTTTCATGCACACTCTCCTTTTGGTCATGCTCAGAGTTTGCCGGCGTCTTGTTTGCGCCGATCTAACCCCAGGATACCAAAGGGTTGTTCAGAAGTTATGAAGAAACGATTGGGAAATCTTGCAATGGGGTGCGCTTGTTGATTACTGCTCCTTCTGATATGATATGCATCATACCGTCCGCGCTCATCTTGCGGTACAATAGAACCAACGCTGTGAATTGACGCGCAATCTTTGGCGAGGTATTCCCTATGACCACCATCTCCCAGGCCCGCCAGCAGTGGGCCGATACAACCCTCAAGAAGACCCTGGACCGCTTCCCGGAGCGCCGGGCCGAGTTTGAGACCAGCTCGGCCATCCCGGTAGAGCGGCTATATACGCCGCCCGACGAATTGGCCGGCGACTATCTGGACAAGCTGGGCTTTCCAGGCGCCTACCCCTACACCCGCGGCGTGCAGCCGACCATGTACCGCGGTCGCTTCTGGACCATGCGCCAGTACGCGGGCTTTGGCACGGCCGTGGAGAGCAACAAGCGCTACCGCTACCTACTCGCGCAGGGCCAGACCGGCCTGAGCGTGGCCTTCGACCTGCCGACGCAGATCGGCTATGACGCGGACCACTCGTTGGCCCTGGGTGAGGTAGGCAAGGTGGGCGTGGCCATTTCCTCGCTGGCCGACATGGAGACGTTGCTGGACCAAATTCCGCTCAACAAGGTCAGCGTCAGCATGACCATCAACGCGCCGGCCGCGATCCTGCTCAGCATGGTGATCGCGGTGGGCAAGAAGCAGGGGGTGGCGGCCGCGGAGCTGCGCGGCACGATCCAGAACGACATCCTCAAAGAGTACCTGGCGAGGGGTACCTACATCTTCCCGCCCGCGCCCAGCATGAGGCTGATCACCGACATCTTCCGCTACTGCGCGGCCGAGGCGCCCAATTGGAACACCATCAGCATCAGCGGCTATCACATCCGCGAAGCGGGCAGCACAGCGGTGCAGGAGGTGGCCTTCACCCTGGCTGACGGCATCGAGTACGTCAAGGCAGCCATCAGCGCGGGGCTGGACGTGGACAATTTTGCGCCGCAGCTCAGCTTCTTCTTCAATGCCCACAACAACTTCCTGGAGGAGGTGGCCAAGTTTCGCGCCGCCCGGCGGCTGTGGGCGCGTATCATGCGTGAGCGCTTCGACGCTAAAAAACCCGCCTCTCTCCAACTGCGCTTCCACACCCAGACCGGCGGCAGCACGCTGACCGCACAGCAGCCGGAGAACAACATCATCCGCGTGACCATGCAGGCGCTGGCGGCGGTGCTGGGCGGCACCCAGTCGTTGCACACCAACTCCATGGACGAGGCGCTGGCCCTGCCCACCGAGCGGGCCGTTCAGATTGCCCTTCGCACCCAGCAGGTGATCGCTTACGAGTCGGGGGCAGCCGACACAGTCGACCCGCTGGCCGGCTCCTATTTCATCGAGTCTCTGACCGACGAAATCGAGCGGCAGGCCGACGCCTACATCCAGAAGATCGACGCGCTGGGCGGCGCGCGTTCGGCCATCGAGCAGGGCTACATGCAACGCGAGATCCAGGATGCGGCCTACAAGGCGCAAATGGCTATCGAGCGCCCGGAGCAGGTTGTGGTAGGCGTCAACCGCTTCACCACCGACGAGCAGAGCGACGCCGAGCTGTTGCGCGTCGACGCGTCGGCGCAGTTGGAGCAAATCGAGCGGCTGAAGCAGGTCAAGGCCAGCCGCGACCCGGCCCAGGTGGGCGCGTTGTTAGGCCAGATCGAGCAGGCCGCTAAGGATCCCGACGCCGCATTGATGCCTTTGTTTGTCGAAGCTGTCGAGCAGTACGTGACGTTGGGCGAGATCTGCGGCGTGCTGCGTGGCGTCTTTGGCGAGTACCAGCCAGACGTTTGGGTGTAGCATGAACAAACAACCCAATAGCCGCATGTGCTTCATCTGCGGCAAACAAAACATTGCGGGCGTCAACGTGTCGTTCTACGAACCGGGGGACGGCACGGTGCTGGCCCGCTTCACCGGCCAGGAGAAGCACCAGGGCTACCCCGGGCGCTTCCACGGCGGCGTGATCGCGGGCATCCTAGACGAGACCCTGGGCCGCGCGATTCGCCTGGAGCACGGCGACGAGGTGTGGGGTGTGACGGTGGAGTTGACCGTGCGCTACCGCAAGCCGGTGCCCATCGACGTCGAGCTGCAGGCCGTGGGCCGTATCGTCATAGAGCGCCATCGCGCCTTCGAGGCCAGCGGCGAGATTTTCTTGCCCGACGGCGAGATCGCCGCCGAGGCCCGCGGCAAGTTCGTCAAGTTGGAGAGCTCGGCCGTGGCCCAGTTCGACCCAGAGGTCGAGGAGTGGCGGGTATGGCCGGATGAGGAATGACAAGGTGACTGGGTGATTGGGTGACTGGGTGACTGGAAAACTGGTCCGCCTCTGGGCGCCTCCCTGGTCCACCGGCCCATCAATCTGGCAGTCACTGGTTCACCCAGTCCTCCACTCTACCAATCTACCAATCTACCACTTTACCACTTTACCAATCTATCTACCAACATGATCACTAAAATCAACCACATCGCTATCGTCGTCAACGATCTGGACGTGTCGCTGCAGGCCTACCACGACCTGCTGGGGCTGCCCATTGGGGAGCGCAAGGTGATGGCCGAACAGGAGGTGGAGATCGCCTTCCTGCCGGCCGGCGACAGCTTGATCGAGCTGATCACTCCCATCACCGAGGAGTCGGGCGTGGCCAAGTATCTGGCCAAGCGCGGCGAGGGCATCCACCACATCTGCCTGGAGGTAGACGACGTGGAGGCGACGCTGGCTGAGATGAAAGCCAAGGGCGCACAACTGATCAACGAGCAGACGATTCAGGCGGCAGAGGGTCGTGCGTTCTTCCTGCATCCTAAGGGGACGCATGGCGTGCTGATCGAATTGTTGGAGGCGCAGACGTAGGGACGGAATTCCCCCTCACCCCGATCCTGTCCTCCAAGGACAACGGAGCGTCTCGTCCCCGGCGGCTGAGACCGCTTCTCACGTTCAGCCAGGGGGTTGCAGTCCCTGGCGCCATCCCTGGCCCGGCCTTACCGGCCGGGCCAGTTTGCTTTCTCTGCCGCGACTCACTATAATCTCAACACGATCGATCACCGGCCCCTATTCCCTTGATCACAGGTTAGCTCACAATGTTTGGACTCGTCGATTGGTCATTCATCATCACCCTTGCCGTCATCGTGCTGGCTACCTTGATCGGGGCCTACCTGCGCGCGCGCCACAAAGATCGCTGCCTGACTGACTTCAACGGCTATCACATCACGGTCGAGCGCAAGAACAACCGCGTGATCTGGGGCGAAATGCGCTTGCAGCCCACCGGCTTCGAGTTGATTTACCGCAGTGACGTGCAGGACGAAGGCCACATGGAGACCAGCTACGTCTACTACAAGGATGAGTACGCCGATATCCAGGCCATCTATCGCTACGCGCGCGATCTGACGCCCGAACTGCAAGCGCGGCGGGCGCGCAGCGTTGAGAAGTCGCTGCATGCCGGCATCCTGCGCCGCGCCCGCCGCTCGCTGCGCAATTTCCTCAGTACGGCCGCCGACGCCTTCTCGGAAGCATTGACGATGACCCTGGGCCGTGTGCGACGCAAGGGCGCCGCCTTGGTCACCGACACCAGCCAGACCTACCTGCGGGGCATCAGCAAGGATGTCATCGGCTACGTCGGCACCAGCTTCGATCCCCTGCTGGAGAAGTTCGTCGGCACGCGCGTCGTGTTGGAAGTGGTAGAGGACGAAGAGGTCCACGAGCATGTTGGCCTGCTCAAGGAGTACTCGGCTGATTTTCTTGAGGTCCTGGACGTATACTACCCGTTGCCCCAGGAAGTGAAGCTGAGCGGCAAGACCGATTATCAGATCGCGGACAAGGTTACTATCACCCTGGAGGACAAACAACTGCGCATTCACAACCTGGCCGACCAGCCCCAGTATCTGGAGCGCATTGAGGTGGGCGAGCAGACCACGGAACTGAACGCCATCCTGACCGGCGGCGAGGAGATCATCGTGCAGATCGCTGCGGAGGGCCAGGAAATTGCCCTGCACATGCGCATCGCCTCGCGGCTGGACATGGTGGTGCCGCGCGCCCATGCCTTGATCCGCCACCGCGCCGAGCGCTATAATCCCGATTCGATCTTTGACGTGGGGCTGGCGTTGGTGCGGCGGGATAACGAAGAGCGCGAGATCGAGCGGCTGCGCCAGGCGCTGCGCTACGCGCCGCAAGACGCCATCACGGCCTCCAAGCTGGGCGAGATGCTGCTGCACAGCGGCGAGTACCGTGAGGCCCGGCACTGGCTGCTGGAGGCGCAAGAACGCTGCCATCGTCTGCCCGACCGCGGCAACCGCGTCGCCCAGAATCTGCGCCAGTTGGAACGCCACATGGAGCAGTTGCGCATTCACAACCGGATGGCCGAAGAGATGCGCATCATCTCGGTCAGCAGCACCGCTCCTGATCCATCCTCAGATGTCGCTACCAGCATCTAGCCCGCTCCGTGCCATGACCCGAATTCTAGCCATCGAGACTTCATGCGACGAGACCGCGGCCGCTGTGATCGCCGATGGGCGTCACATCCTGTCCAACGTCGTCGCCTCACAGATCGACCTGCACCGTCGCTACGGCGGCGTTTTTCCCGAGGTCGCCTCGCGCCAGCACGTTCTTTCCATCAACCCGGTGGTCGAACAGGCGCTGGTCGAGGCGAGGCTGGGCTGGGCGGACCTGGACGCGGTCGCCGTAACCGAGGGACCTGGCCTGGCTGGCTCGCTGCTGGTAGGCGTCAACGCGGCCAAGGGCATCGCCTTCATGCGCGGACTGCCACTGGTGGCTGTCAACCATCTGGAAGGGCATGTGTACTCGAATTGGCTGGAGCCAGTGGTGCGAGGGGGAGATGGAGCGAGTACCAGTCCATCGCCGTCGGTGGTTCATTTCCAGTTCCCGGTTTTAGTACTGATCGTCTCTGGGGGTCACACCGAGTTGGTCCTGATGGAGGATCACGGCCGCTATCGACGGCTGGGCGGGACGCTGGACGACGCGGCCGGCGAGGCATTCGATAAGGCTGCGCGGCTGCTGGGCCTGCCCTACCCAGGTGGGCCGATGGTGCAGCGGGCTGCGCAGGGCGGCGATCCGGCTCGTTTCTCCCTGCCGCGCGCGCTGACGACCCAAGCGGAGCACCGTTACAACTTCAGCTTCAGCGGGCTCAAGACAGCGGTGCTGCGGCTGGTACGCGAACAGCAGGCGGTGTTGCAGGACGTGGCGTGGCCGGAGGGGTATGTGGAGGGAGTACACAAGGAGACAAGGAGACAAGAGGAGAAGGAAAGGAGGGGTGTGGAGGATGCGGATGATGGACGGCGGAAGGTGCAGGTGATCCGTGACATTGCGGCCAGCTTGCAGGCGGCGGTGGCGGATGTGCTGGTGAGCAAGACATTGCTGGCGGCTGCGGACTGCGGCGCGCGGCAGGTGTGCATCTGCGGCGGGGTGGCGGCCAACGGCGAGCTACGCCGCCAACTGGCCGAACGCATGACCCTGCCCTATTCCATTCCCCCCATCTGGCTCTGCACCGACAACGCAGCCATGATCGGCGCGGCTGCGCACTACCGCTTCATGGCCGGCCTGCGCGCGGGCTGGAACTTGGACGTCAGAGCGCGGTTGCCTTTGGCGTCTTGGTAATCCATCACAACTCCAGCACGACCGCCTGCGGCGCGGCCTTCTGGCTGCCCACCAGCCGCACATCGATGGGACCATCGTCGCCGGGCACGGTCCAGCAGCCAGCGCGGTGGATGTGGCCGCTGACCACGTGCGTCACCTTGGGCATGCGCCGCACCAACTCACCCAGCGTGAAATTGCCCGCGTAGGCCCGCATCAGGCTCCAGAAATCGCTCTCGGGGTAGTCGGGCACGGTCTGTTCGAAGATGGGGACGTGCGTAACCACCAGTATCTGGCGCACGGCCGGGTTGTCGGCCGCACGGCGCAGCCGACCGGCAAAGCCCCGGGCCAGGTAGCGCGCCATGGCGACGTCGCTCCACGGCCAGTCGATGTAGTCCGCGTCGTGGTTGACCAGTTGCTTCATGGCGCGCAGCGTCGCGTCGTCGTAGGCCAGGTGCGGCGCGCGCGACGAGTAGTCGTACCAGCCCATGGTGCCGACGACGGCGACAGAGGACGGGACGGGCCCCAGAAATCCGATTTCTCGGAAGAAATCGGATTTATTTTCAGCGTGCAGCGGCAGCAACGCCACTTCGTTCTCCAGCCAGATAAAACCTTCCTCGTTTGCGGCGCGCGGCAGCGCCTGCTCCCACAGGGTGCGGCTGTCCAACTCCCCGCGATACAGGTCATGGTTGCCCGCCACCAGCAACCGGGGACAGTCCAGCCCGGCGAAAAGCTGCAGGCCGCGGTGAAAGAGCCGCAGTGGATGTCCCACATCGCCTGCGATGATCAGGCAGTCGGGCTGTTGCTCCTGCACCCAGCCGGCAAAGGCCAGATACGTCTCGCGCTGGGCGGGCCGATAGTGCAGGTCAGAGGTGATCAGGATGCGCATGGGGAGAAGACGAATTGACCATTTTTCAGGGCAGCGCCGTGTTCCACCACAGCGTCTGACCCGACACAGGCGGGATGCCGGCGTCGTTGCACGCCACGGGCCAGGCGATGCTGGCGTCCCAGTTCTCTGCGCCCACGGTTGCGCTGGTGGTCTGGATCGTCGGGCCATAGTTGATGTGCGCCTGCCCGCCTGGCCGCAGGATGATCTGAAAGGTGCTGGCGCCGCCGCTCTTGTGCGGCACGTCGCGCCACTCCACGGCCAGATAGCTGGCGGTGTTGCGGTAGGCCACGCGGCCGCCCTGGCCGGGGTGCAGGTCATCCCACAGGGCGAAAATAGCGCCGTTGGGCGGCTGGATAGCGGGCAGGCAGTAGTTGGCGGCATAGACAGGGCCGGGGTAAGCCTGCTCGAAGCTCAGAAAGCCGTTGGCGTGGACATAGACCTGGTTATAGCTACGGCCGTAGAATGAAAAGTCGAAGGCCAGCGGCAAGACCTGCGCGCCGTCGTCGCCCAGAATCAGCCCCAGCCCGCTGTTGGCTACCTCGACCCATTGCGCTGTCAACATGTCCTGACCCACCAGCGGCAAGAACGTCTGGCTCAGTTGGTTGGCCACTTCTACACGCACGCTGATGACGTAGTTGCGCTGTGAGCCAAAAGGATCCGTGGTGCGCAGCCCGATGGTCGCAAAGTTGAGGCCCACGGGTGGCAGGTTAGTGAGACCGATCTGCAAGCGGGCGGTGGCCGGGTAGGCCAGCGAGCCAGACTGCGGCAGGTCGACGCGCAGCCATGCAGGCGAGACGCTGGTCACCTGCCAGTTCAGCGGCTGCAAGCTCTGGTTGGCCAACTCAACGACGGCGGTGGGCAAGGGCTGGCCGGCAGCAGCCAGCAGGCTGGGATCGTTCGGACTGAAACTGACGACCGGCGAAATCGACCAGCGCAAGGCAGCAGCTATGTTGACGCGGCCATAGCCCAAGCGATCGTTGCGGCCGGCGATGTAGGGGGTGGACCCGACCTTATCGGCCGTGTTGCGCAGGGCGTCACGCACAGCCGCGGCGCTCCAGTGGGGCGCGTAGCCGCGCAACAGCGCTGCCGCGCCCGAGACGTGAGCCGTGGCGATGGAGGTGCCATGCAGCATGGCGTAGCTGCCCCCCAGACTGGCGCTGAAGATGGGATCGCCGGCCTCGCCGCCAGGCGCGGCCAGTTCCACCTCGGGCCCGCTGTTGGAGTAATCGGCCCGATCTTCCCAACGCGTCGTCGCAGCCACGGCGACCGCCTCGGCATAGGCTGCCGGATAGCTCACGGGCGCGGGCCACTGACCGGGCTGCGAGTCATTGCCCGCAGCCGCAACGACCAGGATATTGTTGTTGCTGGCAGCGATGATCGCGTTTTGTACGGTGATCGATGGCCCGCTCAGCGCCAGGCTGAGGTTGATCACTTGCACGCGGCGGCCGGTTGCGGCATCCAC
Source organism: Anaerolineae bacterium clx_CAG2 (assembly GCA_014155705.1). Taxonomy (GTDB): domain Bacteria; phylum Chloroflexota; class Anaerolineae; order JAAEKA01; family JAAEKA01; genus JAAEKA01. Next base: position 17,819 of record JAAEKA010000192.1, read on the forward strand.
AGCCAGGGCGATGTTGCTGGCTGTGCCGACGCCCGTGCGGTCCAGCACGCGCAGCGGCGCCAACTGCGCATTCCAGGCGCTGCCGGCCACGCCCAGTGCGTTGTTGCCCGCGGCCGCAATCACGCCCGAAACGTGGGTGCCATGGCCGTATTGGTCCTGCGGCACGTTGTCCCAGTCCACGTAGTCGAAGCCGGGCTGCAATCGGCCGGCGAACTCAGGGTGCGGCAGGTCGATGCCCGAATCGATCACGGCCACCACCACTGAGGGGGCGCCCTGCGTCAGCTCCCAGGCCAGCGGCCCCTGGGTACGGCGCAGCGACCACTGCGCGTTCCAAAAGGTGTCGTTGGGCTGTAAGCCCGAAGCGCTGTACGGCGGGCTGAACTGGCGAGTTGGCGCGGCCAAGTCGCCGGCCGCATAGGCCAGAAAGTCTGGCTCGGCATAGGCCACGGCCGGATCGGCCTGCAGGGCCGCGACCGCGGCCAGTTCATCGCCCTTGGGCACGGCCACAATGGCCGCGTTCAGCGCATCGATGAAGCGCAGCGTCTCCCAACCCTGCTCAGCGAGCGCTGCGTCCCTGGCCCGTTGGCTGGCATCCTCCTGCCAGCCAACCAAAATCTGACCTGGGGCGAACGCGCCCGGCTGCACAGCCGGCGGCGCGGGCAGTTGCGGCTGGTCGGGTTGAGCCGCTGCGTCGCCGGCCGGCAGCGCCGCAGCCAACGTCAACAGCGCCGCCAGTGCAACAGCCAGCAGACCTCCAGTGCGCCAGCGTGCGCACGGTCTTCGATTCAAAAGAATACTGCCTTTACGGCAGTTTAAGTCAAGCATTGGATAACCTCAATTGTGATCTTGACAGCGCCAGCGATCACAATCAATTATGCACGAAAAGAAGCGCCTGACAAGTGGCTGGCGTTGACGCCAACACAGGCTTAGGTTAGAATGATGTGCGCGGGCACCGTGCAGCACATCTCACGCTATGGCGCCAGGGCGCCGCGTCTGCTCTTTGTGCCTTTGCGCGAGCCAGCCCATAAAACCCTGAGTCTTGCAAGGAGCCTCCCTTATGGTCAATGCCATCGTTCTCATCACCGTCGACCGCGGTCGCGTCAACGCCGTGGCGCAACAGCTTGTGGCGCTGGACGGCGTCACCGAAGTTTTCTCCGTGGCCGGCCGCTACGATCTGGTGGCGGTGCTGCGCTCCCCCAGCAACGAGCGCATCGCCGACCTGGTCACGTCCGACATCATGGCCATCCCCTACATCGCCAACACCGAGACGCTGCTGGCCTTCCAGGTCTTCTCCAAGTACGATCTGGAGACCATGTTTGCCATCGGGCTGGAGTAGCCTAAGTCAGCAGCCGATCCACCGCATAGATCAACTGCGCCAGGTTGCCGACCTCGAAGACCCGATCGACCACCGGCGCGTAGTGGGGCATGTCGCTGTCGCCGCTGCCCCACATGGCCGGCGCCTCCGGGTTGAGCCAGATCACGCGCCTGGCGCGGCGCTGGATCTGCTGCATCAGGTCCAGACGGGGGTCGTTGTAGTTGTTGCGCGCGTCGCCCAGGAAGATCACCGTGGTACGATGGTCGATCGCGTCCATGAAGCGCCGGTCGAAGGTGGCCAGGCTGGCGCCCAGATCGGTGCTATAGTAGCCGGGCGGCAGTTGGGTCAGCACTTGCTCCACGGCCTGCTGCACCGGCAACTCGGCGAAGGCTGGACTGACCTCCTCCATGTCGCTGATGAAGGCAAAACTGCGCGCCCGACCCACCTGGTCCTGCAGCTCGTAGATCAACGTTAGCATGAACTCAGCGCAGTGGCGCATGGAGGTGCTGACGTCGCAGATCAGCGCCAGCTTGGGCTTGAGACGGCGGCGGCGATAGCGAATCTCGACGGGCACGCCGCCGTAGCGCTGGTTGGCGCGGATCGTGGCTTTGGCATCCAGCACGCCGGTCTTGCCGCGCCGCTGGCGCAGGGCCAGCCGGCTGCGCATCATGGCTGCCATGCGCCGCACCTGCTTGCGCAGCTCGGCCGCCTCAGCGTCGCTCAGGTAGCGAAAGGGGCGGTTCATGAGATCGGCGCCGGCCTCGGGTCGTCCCTCCTCCGCCATGTTGCGGGCAATATTGAAGCCGGCGAAGCGCTGCACCTGCTGCTCCATGGCGTCCATGTTGCCCTGCACCAGTTGCTGAAGCTGCTCCAGCGTCTGGCGGTTCATGCCCAACTGGTCCAGCATCTGCCACAGCTCCTGCAGCGCCCCTTGCACCTGCGGCATGCCCAGCGTGCGCAGCATGCGCTGCGCCATCCAGTCGCTCAGCGCCGGGTGGTCAGCGTGGCGCAGCCCCACCAGCTCACCCAGTTGATCCAGTTCCTCGCCCGTCAGCGGCTCGCCGTTGAGCAGGCGTTGCAGCATCTCGCGCAGCCGGCCGGAGAACTGGCGAATGGCTTCAGCCAGCCGCTCCAGGTCGTCAGGCCCCAGCTCCTCGGCCGCGCTGCCCATGGGCGGCGGCGCGTCGCTGCCGAAAAAGAGGGGGAACAACTGCTCGAAGGTAGGCACGTCCTGCGGCTCCTTGACCAGCGTGGCGCGCAGGGCCACGCGGAAGCGCTCCCGATCCTGCACGCCCAGCGCCTCGACCGCGCGAAAGGCGTCGGCGCTCTCGGCAATCGAGACGCGCACCCCGGCCGTGCGCAGGCCGGCGATGAAGTCGATGATGCGTTGTTCCATGGCGGCTCCAGGTGACAGCGTGACAAGGTGAAGGGGTGACAAGGTGATAGTCCTGAGGTAATTTCTGTCACCCTGTCACCCTGTCACCTTGTCATCAGTTCAGTCCGCGATAGACCACGCCCGGCTTGTCTCGCCCTTCGTCGCCGGGGCCAGTGAGACGGCCAGAGGAGAGGGCGCGGCGGGCGCGCTGGATGTCAGCCTCGTGTTTGAGCAGCACGGTCAGGGTGTTGTCGACGGTGGCCTTGTCCAGACTGCCGGCGTTGAGCATCAGCAGCGCCCTGGCCCAATCGAGAGTCTCGCTGACGCTGGGCCGCTTCTTCAGGTCGAGCTCGCGCAGCCGCTGCACCAGGCTGACCGCGTCGCGCGCCAGCTTGGGGGCCAAATCAGGCACCTTGAGACGCACGATGCGCAGTTCCGCCTCGGCGCTGGGGTAGTCGATGAAGAGGTAGAGACAGCGGCGCTTGAGGGCCTCGCTCAGCTCGCGGGTGTTGTTGGAAGTCAGCAGCACGCCGGGGACGTGGCGGGCCTGCAAGGTGCCCAGCTCAGGAATGCTGACCTGGAAATCACTCAGCACCTCTAACAAGAAGGCTTCGAACTCTGGGTCGGTGCGGTCGATCTCGTCGATCAGCAGCACGGACGGCTGGTCGCTGCGGATGGCGCGCAGCAGGGGCCGGGCCAGCAGGAAACGTTCGGAGAAGAACACGTCCTCCTCCCTCGCCAGGCGATCGGCCGCCTCGCCCAGGCTGCCCGCGTCGGCCAGCACCTGCGACAGCTTGTCGCGCAGCAGTTGGGTATAAAGCATCTGCTTGGCGTATTCCCACTCGTAGAGCGCCTTGGTCTCGTCCAGCCCCTCGTAGCACTGCATGCGGATCAACTCCTGCTGCCTGGCCGCAGCCCAGGCCTTGCCCAACTCCGTCTTGCCCACGCCGGCCGGCCCCTCGGCCAGGATCGGCTTGCCCAGCCTGTGGGCCAGGAAGAGCACCGTGGCGATCTCGTCCGAAGCGATGTATTGCTGCCCAGCCAGCGCCTGTTTGACGTCTTCAATGGTGTTGAACATAGCCGTAGCCTTTCGCAGGGTTCGTTGGGTCTCAATCAGTTAAACGCCATTGTGCGTCAAACCTGTCGTGAGCGCCGTGAGCAGGGCTACGGTTAGGGAAGTTACAGGTGGCAAGTGGCAAATAGCAGGTTATGCCGGCAAGCCTCTCCCGGTTCCTCCAGTTCTCCTCACCCCCCTCCTTTCCTCCCTTCCCCTCTTTCCCTCACTCCCCCATCACCTGCACCACAATCTCCCGCTGCCGCGGGCGGTTGTCAAAGTCGATGTAGAATATGACCTGCTCACAACTGCCTCTCCATGGCATCGAGCGAGGGTAAGGGAAAGCCACGCCAGCGCAAGAGTGCATAGGCATAGGCTTTCTTCAGGGTAAGCTTGTCGATTGCGTCGCCGAGACGCTCAAGCTCCAGACGTTCCTCCGAAGAAATCACACCGCGCTGGTTTTGAGCCAACAAATGCTCTTGGCGCGCCTGCTGTTCGGGTGAAACACGGCTGCGGGCGGCGGTCCACAGCGTTTTGTCGTCAGCCCATTGCAGCGCCTGTAGCTCGGCCTGCATGTCGGCGGGCGCATCCTCAGTCCCGGGTGGCAGGTTACCGCTGATGGTCTGCAAGAGCACATCTTCCAGACGACGTTTCGTTTCATGCGCCGTCTGCTGCAACTGTCGATAGATCGGATCGGGCAAATCGATGGTCACGGGTCTAGTTTGAACGGTCATTGCTCACCTCAGTTGATCTCACAGATCTGAACCACATATCAAAGCGCTTGTGATGCCATCACAACTTGAGATGTATTCACTTGTCAAGCAGTCGCTGTTCAGCTTGCTCCAAGGCGGCGATCAACACATCACCGGCTAATCGGCCCCGGCAACACATAGGGATACGGCCGCCCGGTCCAGCGGTGCAGCGTGCGGTCGAAGCGGCGCAGGCCCAGATAGAGCCGCCAGATGCGCACGTCCTCGCGGTAGTAGGCCGCCACCTCGCTCAGGTCGATGGGCTGGAGGTCTGCGCCGGCCAGGTCCTCGGCGAAGAAGCGGTTGGCCGTCTCCAGCCAGGCGGGCGCCAGGTCGGCGCGGCCCTCCTTGTACAGGTTGGCGACCAGATCGATCACCACCCGGCGGGGATCGTAGTAGCGATCCACCACATCCTGCAAGACGAAGAGGCGCAGCACCCAGCGTAGGAAGGCCGGCGCGCTGCGCAGGAACAGCTCCGTGTCCAGTTGCTCGACGCCGTCCCGCCGCAGCAAGGGGGTGTTGACGTCGAAGTAGCACAGCTCGATGGTGGCCGGCAGTTCGTGGCCGGCCAGGTTCTCCACCACCCAGTTGGAGATCTGCCCGTCGATGCCCAACTGAATGGCGCCGGCTTGTTGCTGGTTGAAGCGCCACACCTTGCCCAGCTCACCCAGCACGGCCCGCAGCAGCCGCTGCGTCTCGGGTGGATCAGCCCTGCGCACGACGGCGTTGCCGATGGCATGGGCGGGCAGGCGCCGCTCCACCAGGTACACCACGCGCCGGCCGCCGCTGCGCTGCTGCAGGGGAACCAGCGTGCCGGGCGCCACCCGCAGCCCGGCCTCATGCAGCCTGGCCCGGTAGGCCTCGAACGCAGCACTATAGGCTGCGATCTCGGCCTCGTCGACGAACATCGGCATGCGCTTGCAGGCCAGGTCGCCGTCGCCGATGGCCAGCACCGTGCTGATCTCGCCATAGCCCAGCACGGCCGCAGGGATGACGCTGCGCTCCGGACGCGCCGGTTCCAGCCCGCGCTCGAAGCGCTCAAGCAGGTCGATGTCGATCGCCCATTCCGTCATTTTGCCTGCACCTCCTTAGCAACGCATGGAATCAACACGCGCTCCGTCTCAATCACCCAATCACCCAGTCAACATGCCCGCCACCTGCCCCAACGCCGCGTCCACCCGCTCCAGCAACTCGTCCGCCAGCGCGTGGTCGATGATCAGCGGCGGCAGGAACTGGGCCACCCGGGTGTCGTTGTAGGCATAGACCGACAAAAAGCCCTGGTCGTAGGCCGCCTTGCTCCACAGCGGGCCGCAGGCCGGGTGCGCCATCTCGACGCCCATCATCAGCCCCAACTGGCGCAGCCGCACCAGCACCTGCGGATGGCGGGCGCGCAGCTCGACGAAACCCTCGGCAAACTGCGCCGCCCGCGCGCGCACGTGCTGTAAGAAGGCCGGGTCCGACGACAGGTCCAACACCTGGAGCGCCAGCGGGCAGGCCACCTCGGCCCCGCCAAAGGTCGAGATGTGGATGAAGGGATCGGCGTGGAACACCGCCTCGCAGCGGACGCTCATGCAGGTCGCGGCCATGGGATAGAGCCCGCCCGACAGCCCCTTGCCGATCACCAGTATGTCAGGCTGAACGTCGAAGTGTTGGCAGGCCCACAGCCGGCCGGTGCGCCCCAGGCCGGCCTGGATCTCGTCCAGGATCAGCAGCGCGCCACGTTGGTCGCATAACATCCGCGCCTGCGCCAGGTAGCCGGGCGGCGGGATGGGCATGCCCAGCGTGGCCGGCACCGTCTCCAGGATCAGCGCGGCCGTGTCGCCGTCCAGAGCCGACGCCAGCGCGCCGGCGTCGCCGAAAGGAACCTGCACGAAGCCGGGCATGCGCGGACCGAAGGGGCTGAAATACTTTTCGTCGCCGGTGTGCAGGGCGTAGCCGGTGTGGCCGTGGTAGCCGCCGCTGGCTGAGATGATCTTAAGGCGGCCCGTGGCCCCGCGCGCGACCTTGATGGCCAGGTCGATGGCCTCCCCGCCGCCCACGGCGAAGACGGTGTAGGGCAGACCCGTCAGCTCGGCTAGCCGGGCCGCCAGAGCCGCGCGCGGCGCGCTGACCAGGTGGTGGTTGCCGATGTCCAGCGTCTGCAGGCTGTCGATCAGCGTCTGCACCAGCGCCGGATGGCGGTGGCCCAGGTTATAGACCCCGCCGTTGCAGTGGCAGTTGATCAACCGTGTGGCTCCGTCCAGGTCCCAGATGAACGGTCCCTCGCGCCGGCCCATGACAAAGTCGATGCCGGCGGATTGGAAGAAGGCGGCCTTGGCTGGTGATATGTGCCGGGCGAAGAGGTCGAAGGTTTCGGGCTTAGTTAGTAGGGGCATGATGGTTTGGAGCACACAGGTCTGGAGCACGAAGCCGCGAAGGGTCGCGAAGACACGAAGCGCGAAGATCGCGAAGGGTTGGGGTCATGGCGGTTATGATCGGCCATGAGAATTGACAGGACAGCCAGCAATTCCCAATTTGGCACGGAGTCGAGGCTCACTTGAACCTGCGCTGCGCTCCGGCGCAAGTGCAGGTGTCAGCCGGATTTATCGGTGCGAATCGGGCGCGCTGACCCGCCTGAAGGCTCGACTCCGCGTTGCAGTTCTGGTGTTCATCTGGCAGCATACGTCTCCGGATGATGATCGAAGCGGGCATCCACCCGGACATCGCATGGAGCGCACCTTCTTCGCGTTCTTCGCGCTTCGCGTTCTTCGCGCTTCGCGTTCTTCGCGCTTCGCGCCTTTCGCGTTCCTTCGCGACTTCGTGATCCAAACCCTTCGTGATCCAAACCCCTCACGCCGCCGGCATGCCCGCCGCGCGGTCGAAGCCGGCCCAGACGCGCCGGTAGAGCAGCCCGTTGCGGCCGCGCGGCGGTGTGGCGCTGACCTGCGCCAGCCAGCGCGCCTCAGCCTCATCAGCCCGGCGGAAGCAGTCGGCCACGAACTCAGCACGCTGGTTGGCCGGTTGGCCCGCCAGCGCCAACGCGCCGGCCACGAACTCCTGCTCCAGCGCGTCACGCTCGGCCATCAACACGGCGCTGCGCGCCGGGTAGTCAGCCAACACCGCCCGGTGCAGCCGCTCGTGACGCCAGAAGAGGGTTTGCGAGTCATAGCGCCCCGCGGGCGCCGGCCCCAGATCAGGCAGCGGCGTGTCGAGCCACAGCGGCTTGAAGATCGAGGTGCAGGGCGCGGCCGTGCCCGTGACGAAGAGCGTGGGCCGGTCGGGGTGCAGGTACGCCGCCAGCGAGCCGGTGGTCTGGCTGCCGCGCGCCGGGCCGGGGCCGGCGTGCATGCAGACGGTGCTGCCTAGCAGACCCTGTGCGGGCGACCAATGCGCGGGCGCGTCCGGTTCGTGCTGGCGCAGCGCAGCCATCAGGCTCAGCGGCGTGGCCCGGCCTGTCTGTCCCCGTAACGTCTGCGTGTTCAGCGCGCAGCGCGCCCGGCTGGCGCTGAAGCGGGTGTAGAGGAAATCGGAGTAGCAGCGGCCAAAGTCGAAATCGCCGGCGTCCTTGCACCAGCCGCGGCGCACGGCGTTGGCCACCAGGTCGGGCGAGGCCAGGTCGAACTGATTGCCCAGGGTGATGGCGTTGGAGATGGCATAGACGCCCTGCACCTGCCTGGCTGCCCAGTGCCGGCCGGCCGTCTCCCAGACCCAGGCTTCGTGCGGATCGGCGATGAGGAAGCTGTTGTGGTAGTAGAGGGTGTGCGCGAAGCCGCAGTTGCCGCCCTGGCCGTGCTGTTCCAGCAGGTCAATCATCACTTCGAGCGCCTCGCGCGCCGTCGCGCCGCGCTCCAGGCCCAGGCGTAATAAGTCCATGCCGAGGAGGCCGCCGGCCTTGGCATACGGCTCCTTGGTGAACACCGCCTCGTTGCCGATGGCCACGCCGTGCTCGTTGACCCCCATCTCCGCGCCCCAGATCCAAAAGGGTTTGGCCAGCGCGACGGAGAAGGTGTGCCGCGCTTGGTCGATCTCGATGTAGGTGCAGCGCACCCGGCTGCCCGGCGCGAAGTCAGCCGCCGGCAGCAGAACAATCCCATGCGCCTCGTTAGGCTCGCGGTCGGAGTTCTTGGCGAAGAGGGCGATGTGGTCGGCGGAGGCAGACGCGCTAATGGTCAAAGTATCGCACATGGAACGCATCGGTGTGAGAAAAGTGGAGTTGTCCCATTGTAGCTGAACTTCGATCGACGCGCCAACATCGAGGTCTGCATGGTCGAAGCGAAGGACTGAAGGCGGAGAAGGGTGGATGATGTGTATTTCTAACGTACGTTCCTCCCAGTTGGATAATGTTGCCCGGCTTGTGCAGGGGACGACTATGGGGTAGGCTAGACACAGATGACCTTGGGCTAGAAATCGTCTACTGTATCCGAAACGTCAGTTACGGGCTACTATGGTCCCAGCACTGAGGGAGAAAAAGATCGCTCCCGATGGGAGCGATCTCCGAATTCAAGTATTGGCTAGAGCCAGACCAGGATCGGTAACAGGACCCCGGAGCAACGCAATGATCTAGCGAGGTTGCGATCTAGTGTTGTATCCCGGTGTTGAGGCGGAACCAAAGCCTGGTCTTCCAGGAGCCGTAAAGACTAGGCAGCCACCCTGGCAACCAGGATCGCAGCAATTACTACGACAACCAGCAGCACCGTGCCCATGCAACCAGAACCGTTGTCGGCGGGCATTGGGCGTACAACTGGTACTTGGCGCAAGATGTTTGCATCCCGACGAGCTAGCCAAAGTTGGAAACTCAGATACAGTAACGCCAGACCCATCAACCCGGCAACCAATTCGAGAGTCGTTTGGCTTATCATGGCCCTAACCTCCAGGTTCCAGAGTGTAGGTCCCGTGAGAAGTCCCCACGAGAAGATGTCTGGTTGGTTGCGATCTCTGTTACCAGTAGCATCTGAAATAACGATAGGGTATCTAACTCTAGCTTGTGACAAGAAAGCCTAACAGATTCTTCTTGACCAGGGCGTTATCACAATAACCGATGTTGCGCCAAAGACTCTCGCTGTTTCTGTCACAGAGTCGCCCCCTTTCCCCTATATTGTTGTCATCATACCATTTCGGTGGTATCATTTTGGACATGCCATCGTAAAATTAGCGCGTCCTGTGGCCAGCCACTCAGACCCACGCTGTCCAATATCGAGCTTGTCAGCATGAGTTCCGGCCAACGCATGTTACGAGTAAGGCGAATACGGCGCTTTGGCCAGCAATCGACTGAAACCGGATCAGTCAGAGCGGGAACTCAATCTGGCCCAACTCCGTACTTTGTTCTCCCGCTGAGGAGGAATCAGTGATGGATCAGTCACTTGTATACGTGTGGGGATCTTCAGATGTCGACCTTGTGGCGTGGCCTTCCGACTTCACACCTCTGCCAACAAGGGATATCTCGCCAGATCATCCTATAGTTGTTTGCGGCTCAGCTATGTCGGCTTTCACGGAAATGGTTCGCAGTCACATTGCGGCGCAAGATGGCCACCTGCCTGATGCAATCCTCTTGTTGCCATCAGGCGAATCTCCAACCCAGGATGCCTGGGTCTACTTTGATGCCATTCTGGAAGAGGGAGACTGGCACGCATTACGATCATTGCTGGCTTGCTCTAGGAGTTTTGAGATGGCCGAAATGGTCGAGGAACTGCCTGACATCTTCGTTGCCGGTATCCGGGATCCTATCTCAGAGCTTCGTGTGGCTGATTTGCCTCTTTCAAGCCCTATGCGCAGTCACTTGGCATCCTGTCAGTTCTGTCGCCGCAGTTTTGATGATGCTTTGGAGCGGCGCCTA
>JAAEKA010000193.1 GCA_014155705.1 Anaerolineae bacterium clx_CAG2
GGAGGCGGCGCAAGCCGCTGCGCCTGTGCCGGCGCCAGATCAACCCAACGGCCCGGCCGAAGGCCGGCCTGCGGATCCCGGATTCCCCGGCAACAGCGAGACAGAAACTTAGTACCGGTCTGCTTCTGCCCGGGTGTGCCAGTCTCCGCTGGCGCCGTGAACCGGTGAGGACAAGCAAGCATACGGCCCCAGTTGACCAGAATCAACTGGGGCCGTATCTTTGTGGATGGCGGCGGGTTTTGATTAGCATACCACCGCGTGGTACACTGCGATCCAAAGCATCATGTCGCCACTCTCTACCTCCCGACCTCCCCTGGTGTATCAGTTGCGTGTGGCCAAAGAGGCTGTAGCTGCACATTACGTCCCCGCGATCTTCATCGGCCTGTGTTACATGGCCATTGCCACCATGTGGACGCTGTACAGCGCCTACGTGCCGGTGCTGCTACAAGTGGACTTTGGGCTGCGGATTGCGGCCATCGGCCTGGTGATGATGCTGGACAATCTGCTGGCCTTGCTGGTCCAGCCGTGGATCGGCGCACGCAGCGACCGGCTGCGCAGCCGCTGGGGCAGACGACTGCCGATCATCGTGGCAGGCATGCCCCTTGCCGCCGCGGGCTTTGCTCTGATTCCGCTGGCTGGACACATTTTCGACGGCCTGGCCGGTTTTATAGCCATCGTGATGGTGATGCTGGTCTCCATGGCCATTATGCGTGTGCCGCTCTTCGCGCTCATGCCTGACCTGACGCAGCCAGAGCATCGCAGCACCGCTAACGGCATCATCAACCTTTTCGGCGGCATCGGTATTCTGATCGCGACCCTGGGGCTGGGCTGGCTGTATCGCATCGACCGCGCCGGGCCGTTCATGGTGGGCGCCGTTCTGTTGGTGGCCTCGACTCTGTTGCTGGCGGCGGCGCTGCCCAAGCTGACGCAGCGCTATGCGGTCGGGGAAAACGGGGCGGACGATGAGGTGATCCCCACCAACTCCTGGCGCATGTTGCGCAATGTGCTGGCCGACAATTGGCGCAGTGTGCCCTTGCTGCTGCTGGCTATCCTGCTCTATACTTTCGGCATTAACGCCATTGAGACCTTTTTCAGCCTCTATGGTCGCAGCGTCCTGCAGATCACCGAGGACAGCGCGCTGGCGATTCTGGGGGTCTTCTTTGTCGCCTACATCCTTGCCTCCATCCCTGCGGGCATGGTGGGCCAGCGCTTCGGCCGCCGGCAGACCATGACAGCCGGTTTGGCGGCCATCTCGCTGCTGGTGCTATTGGCTTTTTTCCTGCGCTCGGCGCCGGCCATGCTGGCCATCATGCCGCTGGGCGGGGTAGCCTGGGCGCTGGTCAACACCAACGCCCTGCCCGTTGTGCTGGCCACGTCCACCCCGGGCCACGCGGCCAGCACGGTAGGGCTGTTCTACGCCACGACGACGCTGGCCTCGATCCTCAGCCCGGTGGCCAACGGCTGGTTCATCGATCTCGGTGGTGATAACTACAATCTGGCGATCCTGTCTACCAGCATCGCCGCGGGCCTGGCTGCGTTGGTCTTGCTGCTGATGGGGCGCTTGCACAGGGGGAGCGGTGGTCGGTAATCGGTCATCATGCGCCGGTCACCGCATCCAGCGCCTGCGTCAGATCCGCCACGATGTCAGCCACGTCTTCGATGCCGATGCTCAGCCGCAACAGTCCATCGGTGATGCCCAGCCGCAACCGTTCGGCCGGCGGCACGGCGCGGTGGCTGGCCATGACAGGGTAAAGCGCCAGAGAATATACATCGCCTAAGGTGGTGGCGGGGAGGATCAGCTTAAGTGCATCCAGAAAACGGAAGGCCGCAGCCTGGGTTCCTTCGCGTAGCTCGAAGGCGACCATGCCGCCATAGCCGCGCAAGCCGAAAAGCTGTGTGGCCAGACTGTGCTGCGGGTGGCTGGCTAAGCCGGGGTAGTGGACGCGGGCCACGGCCGGGTGCGTCGTCAGCCGCTCGGCCACGTGCAATGCGTTGGCGCAGTGGCGCTCCATGCGCAGCGGCAGCGTTTTCAGCCCGCGCAGCGCCAGCCAGGCCACTTCCGGCGCCAACACTGCTCCCAGCAGTTTCTCCAGCGTGAACAGCCGCTGCCTGTTTTCATGAGACGTTACAACGACGCCGGCCAGCACGTCCCCGTGGCCGCCGATGTACTTGCTGGCTGAATGGATGACATAATCCGCCCCCAGCCGCAGCGGTTGGCACAGGAACGGCGTGGCGAAGGTGCTGTCCACAAGGAGGGCCGCGCCGGCGGCATGAGCGATCTTGGCCAGCGCGGTCAGGTTAGCCAGCTTGAGCAGCGGGTTGGAGACGGTCTCGACCAGCAGCGCAACCGGCCGGTGCTGCGCCAGCGCTGCCTGCACCTGGGCCAGGTCGGTCACGTCCACGAAGGCCACAGCCACGCCCTGTTCGGCCATCAGCGTGTTGAGCAGGCTGTAGGTTGCGCCGTAGCAGTCCTGAGCAGCGACGACGCTACTGCCCGTCCGCACGCCGGCCGCCAGCAGCGCGGCATGCACCGCGGCCATACCAGACGCGGTCGCGAAGGCCGCCTCGCCCCCCTCCAGCGCTGCCACGGCTCGCTCGAAGGCATCGACCGTGGGGCTCTCGTAGCGGCGGTAGACGTAGCCGGCCTGCTCGCCGGCAAACACCGCCTCCATGTGGGCGGCCGACGGCTCCAGATAGCCGACGCTGTGGTAGATGGGGGTGGTGACGGGCGTCTCAGCCGGCGCGGGTTGTCGTTCGCCGGCGTGGACGGCCTGAGTGTAAATGCTGGGCATGGAGGTTACCTTTCAGAAACGGGGGACCTTGCGGCAGACGGGGGTGTCCCGACCTTAATTGCTCATTGATTGGTTTCTCGACATATCGGACGTCTGGCAAACCACGGAAGCCAGCGTCTTGGGTCAACAATGTGGCGTCGTGGACGCGGGCAGTGGCCAGGATGATGTGTCTGCCAAGGGCAGTTTCAGTTTTGCCGACCAAGTCATCGTTTTCCTGCTTCTTCTCTACAAAATCACCATCGCGTCTCCAAACGAGTAAAACCGATACCCCTCCGCCACCGCTTCCGTATACGCCCGATCGATCAGTTCTTTCCCGGCAAACGCGCTGACCAGCATCAGCAGGGTGCTGCGGGGCAGGTGGAAGTTGGTGAGCATGGCGTCCACAGCGCGGAAACGGTAGCCGGGACGAATGAAGAGGTTGGTCGCGCCCTCGAAGGCCGCGGTGCGCTTCCAGGGGCAGGCCTCCACGTCGTAGGGGTCCAACCCTTGCGCGCCGGTGGCGGCCCATTCCAGCGTGCGCACGGCTGTGGTGCCCACGGCGATCACGCGGCCGCCTCGCAGGGTGGTCTCGTTGATCTGCCGCGCCACATCGGTGGAAAGCGACGCCCATTCGCTGTGCATGGGGTGATCCTCGATGCGCTCGGTCTTGACCGGCTGGAAGGTGTCCAGGCCGATGTGCAGGGTGACGAAGGCCAGCCCCACGCCTCGCTCAAGCAGGTCGATGAGCAGTTCGGGCGTGAAGTGCAGGCCGGCCGTGGAGCTGGCTGCCGAGCCTTCGACGCGGCTGTAAACGGTCTGATAGCGCTCGGAGTCGTCCAGCGCCTGATGGATGTAGGGCGGCAGCGGCGTCTCGCCCAGATCGTAGAGCCACTCGGTCGTGGGCCGGCTGAAACTGATCAGCCGGCCAGCCTCGTCCAGCTCGGCCTCGATGGTGGCGATTACTGTCATGCTCGGGCCGGTCTCCGACCGAGCCCGCTGTGTGTCAATGACCACCTGCACGCCTGGCCGCAGTCCCTTGCCGCCGACCAGGCATTCCCACGTCTCGTCGCCAGACCCTGCGGGTTTCGATGTGAACTCGTTTGTTGATGCCAGTGGGGTGCGGAAACCCGCAGGGTCTGGCGCGCGTCGCAGCAATAGGATTTCCACCTGCCCGCCGCTGGCCTTGCGGCCGTGCAGCCTTGCCGGAATCACACGGCTGTCGTTGGCTACAAGCAGGTCGCCCGGTCGCAGATAGTCGGCGATATCGCGAAAGACCCGATGCTCCAGCCGGCCGCTGGCGCGATGCACCACCAACAACCGAGACGAGTCGCGCGGCTCCAGCGGCGTCTGCGCGATGCGGTCGGGGGGAAGCGTGTAGTCGAAGTCGGCTGTGTTCATGGCTGTGTGGTACGGACGAACGCGCTGAACAGCCGCCGGTGCCGCTCGTCCAGCTCGTAGAAGCGCTCCGGATGCCACTGGACGGCCAACACCCAACGATGCCTGGGCGACTCGATGCCTTCCAGCAGGGCTGGCCCATCGACGACGGCGGCTGATGGCTGCAGGCCAGGCGCCAGCCGTTCCAGGGTCACGGCCTGGTGGTGGTAGGTGTTGACGGTAAAGGGGCCGTCCAACTCCAGCGTGCAGGCCAGCAGCGTGCCCGGCGTTACGGTTACGTCGTGGTAGCAAACAGTCTCCTTGGGGGAGCGGTGGCCGTCCACATGCTGCACCAGGCTGCCGCCCAGCGCCACGTTAAGCACCTGAAAGCCGCGACACACGCCCAGGATGGGTAGGTCAACGGCCAAGGCCGCGCGGGCCAGACCCAACTCCAGTGTATCGCGGCCGTCGTGAATTTGGCGTTTCTCGGTGCCCTGAATGCGCTCCTTATACTGTTTGGGATGCACGTCGCCGCCGCCGGAGAGCAGCAGCCCGTCCAGTTGCGCCACCTGTTGATCGGGCGGCAGTGCGGCGGTCTCAGGCGTCAGCAGTACCGGCAAGCCGCCGGCCCAGGTGATGGCCCACCAATAGTTGCGCACCCAGCCGTCGAAGTAGATTTTGTCGTTGCTGCGGGCGGTGATGCCAATGCGGGGTTGTCGATTCATGAACATCCAGTGTCACTGTGAGGACTGTGCTGGCAAAATTCGGCGCCAGCGAGCGACCTTCGAGGTTGCGAAAAACCTCGAAAGTCTGTATCAGGAGTCAGGGGCAAAGAGGCTTGGCTGGGCGCTGTCCGGTTGGGCTGTCTCGCGCCATGCAACGCCAATATGCTCGTAGGCCTGCCGCGTGGCGGCGCGGCCGCGGGGAGTGCGGTCGAGGAAGCCCAGTTGCAGCAGGTAGGGCTCGACCACATCCATGATGGTGCCCGAATCCTCGCTCAACGCCGCAGCGATGGTCTCCAGCCCCACTGGCCCGCCATCGAATTTCTCGATTAACAGGCGCAGCACCTTGCGGTCCAGGTCGTCCAGACCCAGGGCGTCGATCTCCATCAGGCGCAGGGCCAGGTCGGCTGTCTCTGCCGTGATGACGCCATCGCCCCGCACCTGGGCATAGTCGCGCACGCGACGCAACAGGCGCAGGGCAACTCGTGGCGTGCCGCGCGCCCGGCGCGCGATCTCGCTCGCGCCGTCGGCGCTGGTGGTAACCTGCAACAGTGCGGCCGCGCGGCGCACGATCTCCTCCAGCGCAGCCTGGTCGTAGAAGTCGAAACGGTAGATGGCGCCGAAGCGGGAGCGCAGTGGGGCGGTCAGCAGCGCCAGTCGCGTCGTCGCGCCGATCACCGTGAAGCGCGGCAGCTTGAGGCGAATCGAACGGGCGCTTGGGCCTTTGCCGATGACGATGTCCAGCGCGAAGTCCTCCATGGCCGGGTAGAGGATCTCCTCTACGGCCCGGCCCAGTCGATGCACCTCGTCGATGAACAGAATGTCGCCCTTGTGCAGGTTGGTCAGGATCGCGGCCAGGTCACCGGCACGCTCGATGGCCGGCCCGGCAGTGATTTTCATGGCCACGCCCATCTCGTTGGCCAGCACGTGCGCCAATGTGGTCTTGCCAAGCCCTGGGGGGCCATAGAGCAGCACGTGATCCAGCGACTCGCTGCGCTGCTTGGCAGCCTGCAGGAGAATTTCCAGGTTGTCGCGCAGACGATCCTGGCCGATCATCTCATCCAGGCGCTTGGGGCGCAAGGCTGCGTCCAGCGCGGCTTCTTCGGGGCGTTTGCGGGCGGAAACGGTGCGGTCGTCCATGGGGTTGGTGGATTAGCAGATTGGGAAATGGGTAAGTTGGTGCTGGGGATTATACACGAAGGGGCGAGATTGGTCGAAACCCGTTCAGCCGGAAACATCAGCAGGGCTATTGCTCGACCAAGCAAAAGCCCCGCCTGGTACCAGGCGGGGCTTTTGCCGATCTTTTCACGACCGCAGCGATCAACGACCTACAGCCAGCGCTGATCCTCCAGGAACTGGGTCAGGCCGCGGATGCGGAAGCGTTTGCCGTTGTAGGCCAGCATGGCATAGTAGAGCGGCAACAGCCACAGCGCGATGCCCACTGGCAGCAGCAGACACAGGCACAGCATCATGATCCATCCCACCGTGACCCAGGACATGGTGTAGATCAGGGCCAGGATCCAGATGATCGTTCCCACCGCCAACGACTGCACCGCGTGGTAGCGCTGGAAGGGCCGCTTCTTGCTGGTCTCGGAGATCAACAGGATGATCGGCAACACGAAGCCCAGCGGAAAGATGAGCTGGCTGATGTAGGCCAGGGCCGCCATGACCCGGTCGTCGTTGGTGGCCTCTGGGTCGAACTCCCGACTTTCGGTCAGGCGGTCGGTCAGGGTCGGCTTGCGTGCGCCGTTCTCCTGGCGGAGCGGTGCGGCGACAGGCACGGGCAAGTTGCCACCCTCGTTCGGCTGCTCATTGACGGCCATGGTCTCGGCGATCTCCGCAGCCTGCGTGCTGCCAGCGTCAGCCAGCGTCTCGATGGCTGCCTCCGCCTCGGCGGCGGCATCGGCGGCCATCTGGCTGCCAGTGTCGACCGTGGCGTCAATGGCTGCCAACGTCTCCTCGATCTTTTCGCCCGCGTTTTGCGGCGTTGCGCCCTCTGGGGGCGTCTCGTTCTCGTTCACATCTACCTCCTAAAGCTCGGACCTCAGCGCCGGCGCCCTTGCGCCACGCCGTTGTACGGTTGATTTCTACCCCCTATACGCTTCATTCCCTGCAAGGTTGCAGCCGTCCCTGTCGAGTTTCCCCCATTCCCTCATTCCTGGGCAAACCTGTTCACCAATCTG
This sequence comes from Anaerolineae bacterium clx_CAG2, assembly GCA_014155705.1. Lineage (GTDB taxonomy): Bacteria > Chloroflexota > Anaerolineae > JAAEKA01 > JAAEKA01 > JAAEKA01. Next base: position 7,051 of record JAAEKA010000193.1, read on the forward strand.
CCACTCTACAAATCCACCAATCCACCAATCTACCAAGCTACCGCTGTTCAATTTACCAATTTCCTGTTGCCCTATGCTAAAATCCCCTCCACAGAGGTTCTAATTGATGATACGCACAATATTCATGGGCACTCCCCCCTTCTCCGTGCCGACCCTGGCAGCTCTGGTGCAGGGCGGCTACGATGTGGTGGCCGTGGTCACGCAGCCTGACCGGCCTGCCGGCCGCGGCCGGCGGCTGGAGGTGTCGCCGGTCAAATCGTTCGCTGTGGAGCGCGGCCTGCCGGTCTTGCAGCCCTCGACCCTCAAGGATCCCGAGGCTGTGGCCGAACTTGCCGGGCTGCGGCCGGATGTCATCGTAGTGGCCGCCTTTGGGCAGATACTGCGGCCAGCCGTTCTGGACCTGCCGCGCCACGGCTGCATCAATGTTCACGCATCGCTGTTGCCGCGCTGGCGCGGCGCCGCGCCGGTGCAGGCGGCGATCCTGGCCGGAGATCAGGTGACGGGCAGCACGATCATGCGCATGGACGTGGGCATGGACACTGGGCCAATCCTGGCCCAGGCCGCGCTGGCCATTCAGCCTGATGACAGCGGCGGCACGCTGACCGCCCGGCTGGCCCAGCAGGGCGCGGACCTGTTGGTCGCGACCCTGCCTCACTGGTTGGCCGGCCAGATCACGCCCCAGCCCCAGAACGCCAGCCTGGCTACGCTGTGCCGGCCACTGCGCAAGGAACAGGGGCTGATCGACTGGGCGCTGCCGGCCGGCGCGATCGCCCTGGCCGTGCGGGCTTACAATCCCTGGCCGGCCGCCAGCACCTCGTGGCAGGGGCAGCAGCTCCGGGTCTTGCAGGCCCTAGCCCTGCCCGGCCAGGCCGATGGCGAACCAGGCCGTGTTGTCCAGATCGATGGCGCTATGGTGGTGGTGACCGGCGATGGTTTGTTGCGGCTCGAGGAGGTGCAATTGGCCGGTCGGGCTGCTATGTCTGCCCTTGACTTTGCCCGCGGCCAGCGCGACTTTGCCGGCAGCCGCCTGGGCTGAGCCGCCAACCAGCGTGCAGGTCGCTGCGCCTGCGGAGGGGTCCAGCATTTGCCCAATCCCCCACCCCGTGCTATAATCTCCTTCGTCTCGGGGCGTGGCGCAGATTGGTAGCGCGCTTGAATGGGGTTCAAGAGGTCGGAGGTTCAAATCCTCTCGCCCCGACCAACAATAACACGGGTCGCTGACTTGACTCGGTAGTATTTCGGGCCGATGGCAACAGCGCTGTCGGCTCTTTTTTTTGTTGTTCAGCCAGCACGCCGTTTACGGACTCCTATGGACGCAACAGAACCTATCAGGTGGCGTAACCGCTTCTCGCCAGAGGAGTTGCAGCTCTTACAGAGGGTCGAATGTGGCATGTCGCTGACGGCCGACCTCAGCCGCGCCGATGTCATGCTGCTGGTGCAGGAGGACGATGCCGCGCGGGTCATCGCCCAATCCCAGCCTCACTCTATCGCTTCACTCTATCGTAATCCATGGACCGATCGGTTGTTGCCGCTGAGTGACCATCTCCTTCTGGCCGCCGGCCTGCGTGATGGCCGCAGAACCTCCGAGCATCGCCGCAATCTGTTAGAGCAAGGCACGCCTATTGTCGAACAGGTGCTGCCGATTGTGTCTGAAGCAGGTCGACCGATCGCTGCGCTTCAGATTGAGACTAATCTGATCGCTTGGGAGCGCCATCGGCGACGGCATCAGGCCTTTCGCTCGGCTGTCGGTTGGCTGCAGGAGATGACCCTGCGCGGCGAACTGGCCTGTGCGCAGCAACTCAGCCCCTTTGGCGAGTGGGACGGCGTCCTGTTTGTCGATCCAGAGTACCGCATCCGTTACCTCAGCGGCATCGCTAACAACCTCTATCGGCGTCTCAGCTACCTGAATGATTTGCAGGGGGAGCACATTGGCGACCTGAACACCAAAGATGAACTGCTGGTGCGCCAGGCGTTCGAGACCCACGACTGCCATGAACATGAGGTGATGGAAGGTAGCCGCTACTGGAATCGCAAGGTCGTGCCGTTGTTCAGCTACGATACTGGCCGCTGGCCCTTTGCCGCCAAGACGCCTAAGCCCATGCTGCGCGGCGCGCTGATTATGGTGCATGACGAGACCGAAGAGCGGGAGAAGGCGGTCGAACTGCACGTCAAGACGACCATGATCAAGGAGGTTCATCACCGGGTCAAGAACAACTTGCAGACGGTGGCTTCCATTCTGCGCATGCAAAGCCGGCGGGCTGGGAATCATGAGGTGCAAGTGCAGCTCAACGAGGCGGTCAACCGGGTGCTGGCGGTTGCAGTTATCCACGAATTCCTCTCGCGCGATGATGACCAGGCGATCAACATCCGCGACGTATGCCAGCGCATCGTGACCCAGACGCAGCGCGCGGCGGTGACGCCAGACAAGCAAATCACTCTGCGGGTGCAGGGGCCGGCAATCTATCTCCCCAGCCAGCAGGCGACGGCCTGCGCCCTGGTAGCGAACGAATTGGTCCTCAACGCGCTGGAGCATGCCTTCAACGGCCGCGAGCAAGGGGCTGTGCTCATGCAACTGGCCGACGAGGGAGATCAGGTGGTGTTGGAGGTAATCGATGATGGCGTTGGCCTGGTGGATGCGGCCGAGCGAGAGCCCACGGGTAGCCTGGGGCTGACCATTGTACGCACCCTGGTCGAGGGCGACCTGAAAGGTAAGCTTGTCATGGAGCGTGGCGACCCTGGCACCCGTGTCATCGTCCGCTTTGGCAAGGAAGTGCGCAGCGGAGGCTGAACAGACACGCGCAGAAGGTGGAAGTTTCAAGTGTCCGATCTGTTTGTTTACCACCTGCCGCGCGAATTGCCAGTAATCCCCGTCTGACGTATACTCTGTTGCAGTTTACACAAAGCCGCCCGTGGAGGTTATCACCGTGGAACGCAAACGCATCATTATCGCCGATGACGAGGCGCTCATTCGCCAAGATTTGCGCGAGATGCTCACCAACCTGGGCTATCTGGTGGTGGGCGACGTGGGCGACGGACGCAGCGCTGTTCACCAGGCGCGCGAGCTCAAGCCTGATCTGTTGATTATGGATATTCGGATGCCGGATATGGACGGTATCGAAGCAGCCCGCATCCTGACCGAGGAAGGGATCGCGCCGGTGCTGTTGCTTTCAGCCTATAGCCAGCGTGACCTGGTCGAGCGGGCTGCGTCGGCCGGCGTCTCTGGCTATGTTATCAAACCCTTCGACGAGTCCAACCTGTTGCCGGCCATCGAGGTCGTGCTGGCCCGCTTTAACGAGTACCAGGAGATCTCCAAGGAAGCTGCCCGACTGGAAGAGCGGCTGGAGACGCGCGTCGTGGTCGACCGCGCCAAGGGCATTCTGATGGACCATCGCGGCATGAGCGAACAGGAGGCCTTCCGCAACATCCAGCGCATCAGCATGAACAGCCGCAAGTCCATGCGCGAGGTTGCAGATGCTATCATTCTGGCTCATCAAATGACCGGGCCTCAGTAGCGTAGGCAGGTAAACAGACAAGGAAGCAAGGGAAAAGGAAGCAGCGGCTCCACCCACGCGTGGGTGGAGCCGCTGCTTCTGTTTTGCTGGCTGTCGAGGCGCAGTGTGATCAGCCCAGCAGGCTGCTGAGCAGGCCGAACCCGGTGACCGACAGGGCCAGACCAATCAGGGCAAGGATAAGAACCAGGATCACGGTCGCTATCAGGCCGGCGGTGAAGAAGCCGCAGCCGAACTGAAAGCCGTCGCCGAAGCTCAGACCGGTTGGCAGTCGTTGGGGGGACAGGGGTTCTGGAAGACTCTCCGGGGACGCCATGTGATACTCCTGAGACGGGATGAAGGTGGATGCATCCGACAAGTGCAAATTGTAGCACACATACAGGGCAGCTACAAGATCAGCTTTGCCATCTGAGCGTGGCTGGGCTATAATCTGCCCAGTGCGCTGGCCGTCCAGGCCGGCGCTTCGTATGTCTTCTGGCGCTTGCGGCCAGCTTCATCGCTCGGACCGGTTCCCAGACCGGTCCGCTGATTACATTCTTTGCCCGGGCCGGTCTGTGCATAGCCGCCGAGCCCGTCCCTTTCCAGGAGGATACGTGAAGATCTCCATCCTGATCCCGGTCTATAACGAGCAGGCTACTCTGCGCGAGATTCTGCGTCGGGTGCGCGCCGTGGATTTGACCTTCGACAAACCGTTGGCCATCTACGCCGAAATGCCTTTGCAGATCGAGAAGGAAATCGTTGTCGTTGACGATGGCTCTACCGATGGTTCGCAAGATATCCTGCGTGAGGAGCAGGCCAGGGGCGACCTCACCGTGGTGCTTCACCCTCAGAACCAGGGCAAGGGCGCGGCCGTGCGCACGGCCATCGCTACAGCCACCGGCGACATTTTGCTGATCCAGGACGCCGACCTGGAATACGACCCGCGCGATTTTCCTTCGCTCATCCTGCCCATCATTGAGGGTCGCGCTGACGTGGTCTATGGCTCGCGCTTCCTGGGCGGGCCGCGCAAGGCCATGCTCTTCTGGCACATGATCGCCAACAAGCTGATCACCCTGATGACTAACGTGCTTTACGACGCCATCCTCTCCGACGTCGAGACTTGCTACAAGGCTTTTCGCGCCGATGTGATCCAGACCATTCCCCTGCGCTCACAGCGCTTCGAGATCGAACCGGAGATCACGGCCAAAGTACTCAAGCGCGGCTACCGCATTTACGAGGTGCCGATCTCTTACACCGGCCGCGAGTACCAGGAAGGCAAGAAAATCGGCATGAAAGATGCCTTTGAGGCCGTTTGGGCGTTGTTGCGCTACCGTTTCGTCGAATGACGGTCCTGACTCATCGCCCAGCTACAGCGAGACCCACCCGTGCAGCGCGCTCTGCCCCTTTTCAGTCCTATCCGCCTTCCTTACAGCGTCAGTCGCTCACTCAGCATGGTCCTGGCTCGACCCTGGCCAGCGCTGATGCTGTTGTTTGCTGGCGTGCTTTTGCGCGGCCTGCTGTTGGATCAGCCCGGCCTGCACCCGGACGAGGCCCTTTATGCCAGTTGGGCGTTGCGCATCGCTGACGGCAGCGATCCCGCCCTGCTGGACGTTTACGTGGACAAGCCGCCGCTGCTGCTCTACCTGCTTGCCGGTATCTTTCGGTTGGCCGGTTTCGATGGACAGGCGCCGTTGAATCCGGAGCGGTTGATTCTGGCCGGCCGGCTGGCTGCGCTGCTGGCCAGCAGTACCAGTCTGGTGTTGCTGTGGCTGATCGCGCGCCGCGTCTACGAGCCGCGAATCGCTCTGGGCGCGCTGGCGTTGTTCGCCCTGTCGCCGCTGGCCGTGCGGTTGTCGCCGACCCTCTTCACCGACGCCTGGCTGGGGCTGTGGTTGCTGCTGGGGATCTGGGCTGCGTTGGGACGGCAGGCCTGGCTGGCTGGAATCGCCTGCGGCCTGGCCTACGCTACCAAGCAGCAGGCTCTGCTGTTCGTGCCGCTGCTGCTGGCGATTCCGCTGCTCAACCGGCGCTGGCCGGTCGTACCAATCTCGTCTCAGGTCCTCGCGTCTCGTCGCCTGGCTTGGCGCTGGCTGAACGGCTTTGCCATTGTCGCGGTCGCCGTGCTGTGGTGGGACAGCCTGCGCTGGCAGTGGATGCCCAGCTACTGGGACCGCAGCGCCCAGACCTACGGCGGCGTGACCCTGGCCCTGGACGCCGGCCTGACTCAGCGCTTGGCGAAGTGGGGCGAGCTGCTGGGATACAGTTTTGGCTGGCCGCTCTGGTTGGCGCTGGCTGCGTTGATCCTGTGGGCGGTATCTGTTACGCTGGCGCGACGTGCAACCAGACGCCGGGGTACAGACCTGCCATCTTGTGACACTGAGGTCCGCCGAAGCATCCCTGTAGCCGGGTCCTCGATTCCTTGTTGGTTCGACCGGCTTATGTGGGTCTTCATCGCCAGCTATCTGCTCTTGCACATTGCCACCAATCTGGCTCCCTGGGACCGTTACTTGCTGCCCTTGCTGCCGCTGCTTTCCCTGCTGCTGGCGCGCGGCGCGTTTTGGGCCTGGGATGCCATCGCTGAACCATCGGTTCAGCCGTCTGGACGTGCAGGTTGGACCCGAAGCGTACTGTCCGCAGGCTTAGCGTTTGGGCTCCTTTACGGCGGTTATATGGCCGGCTTCGCCCGTCTGCCTCTGGGCGACGGCGGCGCCTTTGATGGCGTACAGCAGGTCGCGGCCCACGTTCGCAGCGCCGAACCATCCAACGCCATCCTCTATCACCACTGGCTGGGCTGGCATTACAGCTTCTATCTCTACGACGCACCAGTAGAGATGCGTTGGTGGCAGGACCCGGCCGACTTGGCCCGCAAAGCTGCCGCCAATGCCGACCAGCGTCAGTTGGTCGCCTTTCCCGCCGGTCGGGGGCAGGAGGACCTGCGGGCCGCGTTGGCGGTGGGTGGGTTGGACCTTCGCCCCGTGCTGGCTGCGGCCGATGCCCGCGGCGCGCTGTCAGTGACGTTGTACAGCATCGAGCCGGCCCTGGCAGGAGCGCTCGCACATGACCCTTGAGTCTGGCGGGCGGCGGCGCGAGGCGCTGGGTTGGCTGCTGCTGGCTCTGGTGGTGGCGGGGGGCGTGTTGCTGGTCTATGCTCCCCTGTTGTTGACCAACCGTGTGCTGGCCACCGGTGATGCCTTCGCCTACTTCACTCCCTACCGCGATTATGCCAGCGCAGCTCTGCGCGCCGGCCGGCTGCCCTTGTGGAATCCCTACCTTTTCCTGGGCGTGCCCTTTTTAGCCAATCCGCAGACGGCTATCTTTTACCCGCTGCATTGGCCCTTTGCCGGGCTGCCAGCCGCTGATAGCTTGCTGGCTTCGTTGGCGCTGCATCTTTGGCTGGCCGGCCTGGGTGCGGCGGTTTATGTACGTCGCGTGGCAAGGCTGGGCTGGCTGGCTGCCCTGGCGGCCGGTCTGATCTGGAGTCTGAGCGGTTATCTGGGCGCACGCGCCGGCCAGATCAACCAGGTGAGCGTTGTCGCCTGGCTGCCCTGGCTGCTGGCGCTGCTGGAGGCCAGCGCGCCTCGCTGGCGGCTGACCTCGGACGGCCCGTCGCGCGACCAAACAGTTCCTGTCGTGCGCTGGCTGGCTTTTGTCGCGTTGGCGCTGGCTATCGCGCTGCAACTTCTGGCTGGCCATACTCAGTCCTCCTTTATCAATCTCACGGGCCTCCTGCTGGCTGCGCTGTGGCCGGGACTGGCCGCGCTGTTGATGGCCCTGTGGGCGGTTGTCCGCCGACATCCCGCGTCCCTTGACCGCGCAGCGTTAGGCGCCGCCGCTGGCCGCGTGCTGGTGGCGCTGGGCGCCGTCTTCCTGGGTTTCATGGTGTCAGCCGTGCAACTTGTGCCTACTCTGGAGTTGTCTGCGCTGTCGATTCGCAGCGGTGGGCTATCCTGGCGCGAGGCAGTCTCTTTCTCCTTGCAGCCGCGCGGCCTGCTGCTGACTTTGTTGCCCAGCTATAGTGAGAACCTGGCCGACCACTTCGCCACTCCAGCCTATGGCGAATACGTGGCCTACGTCGGCGTGGCAGGGCTGCTGCTGGCGTTGCTGGCCCTGCTGTGCTGGCGCAACAGCGCAGGCTGTCAGCCGCTGGCCTCGCCCTGGGGTCTGGCTGCGGCTCTGGCGCTGCTGGGCATTGCCTTGGCGCTTGGCGCGTTCAACCCGCTCTATTTCATTTTGGTCAAGATCGTGCCCGGCTTCGATCTGTTTCGTGCGCCTGCTCGTTGGATGGGGCTCTACACGTTCGGCGTCAGTATCCTGGCCGGCTACGGCGTGGCTGTGTTGCCGCAGGTGAGGCTGTCACAGCCACGGTGGCCTGCTGCGTTGCAAGGACGGCGGCGCTGGCTGGCTGCGGCGTTGGCGCTGTTGGCGGCCGCGTTGCTGGCTGTACAGCACTGGCCAGGCTGGCTGACGGTGGCGCTGTGGCTGGCGGTTGGACTGGCGATGGCCGGCATTGTGGCCTGGCAGGCGCGGCGCCCGTGGGCTATCCTGTTGCTCATGCCCCTGCTTCTGGCCGAATTGACCGCCGCCAGTCTGGTCCTGGAGCACCGCCGGCCCACCGCGCCTGAGGCCATCACCAGTCTGCGCACTGCGCCTGCCCATCTGCTGGCCGCCGCGCGTCAGGCCGAGATCGAGGGTCGTATCCCCGGTCGCTTCCTCAGTATCTCCGGCATCACCTATGATCCCGGCGACCTGGCTGAGCTGGAGCAGATCTACAGCGGCCATCTGCCTGAGCAGGCTATCTACGATCTGATAGTGGCCAGCAAGCTGCAAGAGATCGCCGCTCCCAATTTGCCGCTGTTGTGGCGCTTGCCGGCTGTGGACGGTTACGACGGCGGCGTGTTGCCGCTGCGCCGCTACGTTGATCTGCAGACGCTCTTCATCCCGGCTGGCGAGCTGGCCGAGGATGGTCGCCTGCGGGAGCAACTGCAGTCCGCGCCCCCCAGCCGCTTGCTGCGTCTGCTGGGCGTGGAGCATCTCGTCACCGATAAGGGTTTCGACGTGTGGTGGGACGGCATTTACTATGACCTGGAGTTGAGCACGCGGTTGAAACCGGGCCAGTCCGTGGTTGTACAGGAGGCTGACCGGCTGGATGCCACCGGGCTGGGCTTGTGGAGCCATCTGGCTGGCGGGGGCGAGCTGCCCGACGGCGCGCCCGTGGCCGAGGTGCTGGTCGAAGGGGCTGGCGGCAGCGAGACGCTGCTCTTGCGCGCGGGCCAGGAGACTGCCGAGGGGCAGTGGGGCGGCGGCATGTTCCATGGCCAGCCCGAAGCGCGCCAGCCCTGGCCGCGTGAGCAGGCCGGCTGGGATTACCTGGCCCGCGCCGACTGGGCTGAGCCGCTGTTACCTGAGCGCATCACCGTGCGTAATGTAGCAGCCGAGGGCGACCTGGTGGTGCGCGGCGTGAGCCTGCTGGACTCTCGCACCGCAACGCACGCGGCTCTGACCATGCCGGCTGACGGCCAGTTTCGCCGTGTCCATTCAGGCGATGTCAAGATCTATCAGAACTTGCAAGCCCTGTCGCGGGCCTACGTGGTTGGCCAGGTGGCAGTTGCGGCCGATGACGCGGCCGCGTTGGCTACGCTGGCCGATCCCAGCTTCGAGCCGGCTGGGCAGGTGGTTCTGCTGGCTGATGAGTTAGCAGCGGCTGGCCTGCTGGAGCAGGCGGTGCAGCTTGCCAGCCCGACTACCAGCAATGGTATCGAGGTTGTCAGCTACCAAGCTGAGCAGATTGATCTGGATGTGACTCTGGAGGCGCCTGGCGTGCTGGTGCTGGCCGACACCTGGTACCCTGGCTGGCAGGCGACGGTGGACGGCGAGCCAGCGGCGCTGCTGCGGGCCAACTACCTGTTTCGAGCCGTACTGCTGCCGGCCGGCCAGCACAAGGTTCTGTTCGAGTACCGGCCGACGACGCTCAGCCGTGGCGCTGGCATCAGCCTGGCGGCGCTGCTGCTACTGATGATTGTGGCGGTTGCCGCCATGCGCAAGCAGGGCTGACCGCCCGTGTCATGTGTTGGACTCTGCTTGGCTGCGTCGGGCGGCGTTAGCATTGCAGTGTAAGGCAGTCAGCCCTTTTTTGTGTCTATCGAGGTGAACCGTGAATGTAATCAACCGTATCATCACTATCTTGGTGGTGATCCTGCTATGGGCGGCTGTCCTCTTGTTGGCCGCCGCGCCTGAGCAAGCGCTGGCCTGGGCGCGCCAGGGGCTGGACTGGGTCGAAGTGAGTTTGTTTCAGTTGGCAGCCGCGCGGCCAGGCTGGTTCTATCCGCTGTTGCGCGGCGCTATAATCATTGTGGTCACGTTGTTGGCCTTGGCCTGGCTGATGCAGGAGTTGCGCCGTAAACAGACGCCCGTGGTCAAGATGCGTTTGCCCTCGGGCGGTGAGGCAGCCGTGACCGCCGACTCCATCAGCCGCCGCCTGGCCTGGCACATCGACCAACTGGCCGACGTCAACCGTGTAACGCCAGTAGTACGCACGCGCGGCGCGTCTGTGGACGTTGATTTGAGCTTGCAGACCGCGCCCGATGTAGATGTGCCCATGAAAACCGAGGAGGTAGTGGCGGTGGCGCGTGAAGTGATCGAGACGCAGATGGGCTTGAAGCTCAATAAGGTCAAGGTCAATATCGACCACGCGCCCTTCAAGCTACCGCTGTGAGGCAGGGCGCAGCGGGTCACGGCCCACTGTGCGCCACGCCACTGACAGTGGGCGGTCAGCCGTGCAGACTCAGGGTAACGTGTAGGCGCGACTTTGCATCCTATCAACAAATCTCAAAATTACCGGAGAGAGACACCATGGCATTGTTTGAATCAGTCAAAAAGAATCTTGGGAAACCTTCGCCCGTGCATCGTCCATCGCCTGGCGAGGCTGCACAGCCTGCCGACCGCCAGCCTGAGCCGGTAGTCGTGCCCGAAGTCCAGCCCGCTGACTTGATCCCGCAGTATCGCAACGGCGCAGCGCCCAAGCTGTTGGACTGTCGTGAACCGTTCGAGTGGGCGCAGGTGCGTATTCCTGGCAGCCTGCACATTCCTATGAACGAAATCCCCTCTCGTCTGGGCGAGCTGGACGCGGACGCTGAGTGGGTGGTAGTTTGCGCCCATGGCAATCGCTCTTATGCGGTGGCTGGCTATCTGCTGAACAATGGCCTGCGGGCCAGCAGTCTGGCGGGCGGAGTCACCGATTGGTGGATGCGCGGCGGCGATACAGAGAGCGACTACCGGCGTTGAATTGAACTTGACAACGCTCTTGCAAAGCTCGTATAATGACTTGGCTGCGGTGGCCGGGCCATTTTCGCCACAACCTTTCCCTGGAGGCACAAAACATGTCAGACAAACTTGTCAAACACATCATGCATAATGGCGTCATTAGCTGCAAGTCCGATACACCGGTGGCGGATGTAGTACGCATCCTGAGCGACACCGATATTCACGCCCTTGTGGTGACCGGCGAACATGGCGAGGTTGCTGGGATTATCTCCCACATGGATATTATCACGCATCATCAGGAGGACCTGACCAAGCTCAATGCTGATCAGATCATGACCGCAGGGGTGATCAGCGTCGCACCCGACTCCCCGGTACGAGATGCGATTGATGTGATGGTTAAGAAACGCATCCACCGTTTGGTCGTGACCCAGGCTGAAGGCGATAAGCTGATGCCGGTAGGCGTGCTTTCCACGACCGATATCGTGCGAGAGATGCGCGGTTCCAAGTGGACGTGGTACGTCTAGATCGTCATTGCTGAGTAGCTGCCATCCATTGGGGCTGGCTCTGCGCAGGAGATCAGGCTTTAGAGGTCTGTCGCCCGGACGATGCTGCGTGTCTTTTATCGGCGCCATCTTTATTTTGTGGCCATCACAGGGGTATGCAAGAATAAGCTCCACTGCATGAAGTCGTGCAGTGGAGCTTATTCTTGGCCTGACGGATGGCGGGGCGTCTGCGATGGGACAGATTAATTGTGCGGTTGCCCGTTTTGCCATTGCTGCAGCCAGCGTGTGACGTCGTCAGAACGCGCTCGATGGGTCTGCCAGCTTACGCTTCCCTGCAACAGAATCTGGCGCAGGCTCTCGCGGCTGATCTCGTCGACGATTTCGTTGTCGATCAGGTAATCCCTGAGCGAGTCTAGCGTCCACGTTGTGCGCAGCAGGCCCAGTTCACGCGGCGGCGTACGGGCAGTATCGACGATGTGGGCGCGTAGCTTGGGATCGAATTTGCCGCGCGGGCCGGGCTTGCGCCGCGGCGGCTGCAAACCCTTCATGCCGTGGGTGTTGAAGCGAATGACCCATTTTCGCACTTTGTCCACATGCAGACCCACTAAGGGTGCGATTTCAGGGACGCGGTACTGCCCTTGGGAAGAGAGCAAAACAATCAAAGCGCGCTGTTTGATCGCCTCGTTCTCCCCAACCATGAGCCGTTCCAGGGTAGCGCGTTCTTCATGGTTCAGTGTTCTGGCAAACAGTAATTTGGGCATGAATGTAGACTCCTAAGAAGGGGCTTGGTACACGTCTATCAGCGCAGACTCGATGTTGACCATGACGTATCCAGACCGACAAATGCGACAAAATCATGGAGCTGTGTGCTGTGGCGCTGCTTGTCATGGCACCTGCGGCGTTTGCCAAGGGGTCGCCCTTTGGCTGGGTAGTCTGCACCAATTCTTGAACCAATACCAGTATACAAGAAAGTGATATGTGTTGCAATAGTACTTTCGTACCATTTCTCATGACGATTGCTGTAAGGTTTCAAATCACGCACTCACAAGAAGCTTTGGATGAATCCCGTGCGTTGAGTATAATTCGTCTTCAGCCAGAAAATTGCGGTATGCCTATAGAGGAAGGCCAGAGCTATGCCCGTTTACGAATATGAATGTGACAATTGCAGCCTGCGTTTCGAGAAAATGCAGCGCTTCAGTGAGGATCCCTTACGGATTTGCCCCGACTGTGGGGGATCGATCCACCGCGTGATCCAACCTGTGGGCGTCATCTTCAAGGGCTCGGGTTTCTACGTCACGGATAACAGGGGCAAATCTTCCACGATGCCGCCCAGCAAACGCGAGGGCGACAGCAAGAGTGACGGAGAGGCCAAGAGCGAAACCAAGAGCGAGGCAAAGGCCACTGAGCCATCAGACAAGCCGAAGGCTAAAGAAGGCGCTTCCTCCGCTTGACTTCAGAGAGAACACCGACACAACAAAAGCCTCACCATTTCGGTGAGGCTTTTTGATTTCGCTGCTGAGGAACTACCGCGCAAACAATTTCGTCCAGAGTGTCGTGCTATAGCTGGAAACTGCCGCTGGCGGGCACCACTTTTTGGTTGAAGTTAGTGACGTAGTTGAGAAGTTGGCCACGCAGTGCTTTCCAGTCGTCGCTCTCCAGGATGCGCTCCATGGCGGCTGCGTCGCTGGTCACGCCTCCTGTGAGGATTTGTGGACCTTCTCCGTAGACCGTATACCAGGCTTCGGTTGGCTGCAAGCCCAAACGCATCAGCTTCGGTGCAAACTCGCGGACAATGAACTCGAAATACGGCTGTTCGCGCCCCGTTTTGATGTCCCAGCTCATCAATAGCTTCATCATCATGCCATCGACTCCTTGCCTCAGGCAGTCCGCCGGCCGAGGCGATTGATACTTGAGCAATCCGAGCTGTCTCCTGGAAAACAGGATACGCCAAGGATCCACTGTCTGCAATACGTGCATAGCATACCAGTAAGTAGGTAATTCGGCAAGTTGGATAGGTTTCATTTGGGTCTGTTTGAGAATACCCGCGTCAAAGGTGGCACGGTTACTTGACAGTCACTGACTGAAATCTTACAATGAGTAAGGTACACCGATTCACTCGTTGCAGGAGTTAATTTTGATGCAGTCCACAGCGCCAACTTCCTACTCACGGCTTTCTATTCCAGGCGCCCTCATGTCAGGGGCGTTGCTGGCGCTCATTCTGCTCGCGCTAGCTACCTCCTTGCGTTCAGCCGAGTGGACAGAAGGCATGGGATTGCTCACTCCCATCGTGCTGGGTGGCTTCCTGATGGGCACAGCTCTCAGCTATGCTCGCTGGAATGGTTTGTTTCCTGTCTTGCAGAGCTTCGTGGTGGGTACGGCTGTCGTGCTTTACTGGGTGAGTCGGGCGCCTGAGATTCCAGTCGATCTCCTGGGCGCTGACCGTATTATCTACATCGGAGAGAGCTTGTGGTCGTGGATACTTTTGCTTTTCTCCAACGAACCGGCCCGCAGCAATCTGGTGTTTCTCCTGCAGTTGGGGTTTCTTTTGTGGTGGTTGGGTTATCTGGCGGCCTGGGCAGTCTTTCGCGAGGGCAGGGTCTGGCGCGCCATTGTTCCCATCGGTTTGGTGCTGCTGGTCAACACTTACTTTGGCCCCCCTGGCCTGGGCCTTTACTTTGTCGTGTTTGTCGTATGTGCTCTGTTGCTGGCCGTGAGAAGCTTCCTCTCCGAGAAGGAAATCACCTGGCGTATCGAGCAAGTGCGCTATGCCAACGATATCCAGGTGGACTTCCTGCGCGACGGCTTGCTGCTGGCGTTGTTTGTGGTGGGGCTGGCAGTATTCCTGCCCAACGCTGGCAGCAATGGCGCGATGTCTTCGGCGCTGGAACCGCTGCGCACGCCCTGGCGCGATGTGCAGCAGGAATGGGGGCGCCTGTTCAGCACGCTTAACTATCAGGGTGCAGCGGTGGGAGAGCCGGTTTTCGGCGATACGTTGACCATGGGCGGGGCGCGCAACCTGGGTGATCAACTGATCATGGATGTCACCAGCAGCAGCGGCCGCTACTGGCGCGCTGTTGCCTACGACACCTTCACCGGCCAGCGCTGGCTTAAGACCACCAACGTCGCCCAAGCCATCGACGGCGCCAGCCACGTGCGTACGCCTGAGTACCAGGCGCGGCGGGAGATCACTCAGACGTTTACGATCCAGGCGCCCACCGGCAACGTACTCTTCGCAGCCGGGCAACCACTGCGAGTCAGCTTCAAAGCGACGGCGGACATCTCTGTGATCGAGCAGGAGCCAGGCGCAAGTTTGCCTATTGCTGAGATTGCCATGCTACACCGCCGCGATGCGGCGCTGAGGCCCGGCGACAGGTACCTGGCGGTCTCCTCGCTGTCCCAAGCGACTGTGGAAGACCTGCAAGAAGCTGGCACAGACTATCCCGCCTGGGTGACTGACGGCTATTTGGAGCTGCCGTCCGATCTGGCGCCGCAGGTGGGCGAGCTGGCCAGGCAGATCACCGCTGGCGCTGCTACTCCCTTCGATCAGGCGACGGCTATTGAACAGTACCTGCGTGGTTTCACCTACAACGACCAAATTCCCGCGCCGCCGCCAGGGGTCAACGCCGTCAACTATTTCCTGTTCGATGTGCAGGAGGGCTACTGCGACTACTATGCCAGCAGTTTCGCCATGATGGCTCGCACGCTGGGCATTCCTGCTCGCGTGTCGGCTGGCTATTCACAAGGCGAATACCTGCCAGAGGCCAACGTCTACCGGGTGCGCGAGTACAACGGCCACTCCTGGCCTGAGCTTTTCTTCCCTGGCTATGGCTGGATTGAGTTCGAGCCGACGGCTGCTGAGTTGGAGATCGTGCGCGAACGCCGGGTAGATGCGTCTGAGCCGCAGCCGACGCCCGATTTGTTCTCTGATTTGTTGGAAGACGAAGACATGCTTGGACCGGACATGGAAACCGACGCCGGCGGGGCGGCCCAGCCTTCAAGCGCCGCCGACCAGGTCGCGGATTCGGCCAGTGGCCGGCTTGGCCTTTGGCTGGGTCTGGCTGCGTTGGCAGCAGTGGTTGGCGTGATAATCTGGCGGCGTCGCCAGCCAGCAACCCAGCGCACCATCGAGCGAGTGCTGCTTGATCCCCTCTTCACCGCCAAGTTGTACGGCCGGCTCCTGCAGTGGGCCCAGTGGCTGCGTCTGCCCCTGTTGCCCAGCCAGACGCCCAACGAACAGGCGGCAGCGCTGGTGGCGGCGGTGCCCGAGGGCCAGGCCGCCATCCAGTCGATCACCGATCTGTACGTCGAGGATCTATACAGCCCACATGGAGCGGACCAGCGCAAATCTGAACAGGCGCTGTTGGCCTGGAGCGGCTTGCAGCCGCTGCTGCGCCGTACCTGGGTGCAGATTCGTCTGAGCCCGCTAACCGGCGTGCGTCATTGGTTCAAGCGTCCCCGGGCATCTGCTGAAAACGAGTAGGTCCGGCTGCGAGCTGGACAAGTGTGGGCGGGCAAAAAGCGGCCCGCGGTTCACGGTGCGCAACCCTCCGGACTGGATTGCGCACCGGCAATCGGGCGAATGGTTCTACAAAAACACGGGACTGCTGCCGTCCCGGAGGGAGGAGGAGCGTCTCTAGCTCGCGGCCAATGGGCCGTCGACCAGCAGCGCTTTGAAGCGCGCCTCTTCCTTGCGCTTGTGCGGACCCACCACCGCCAAGTGGCTGCGGCCGGCCTGGAATAGTTGGTTGGCCACCCGCAATAAGTCGTCCGCGCTGACCTGTTCCATGCGTTCCACGATCTGCTCGACGGTCAGTTGTTCGCCGCCCGCAGCTTCTTGCCGGCCGAACCAGCCTGCCACGGCCATGGTATCTTCCATGCCCAGCAGCAGGCGACCCTTGACGAACTCCTTGGCGCTGCGCAGGGCTTGCTCGTCTATGGGTTCATCGCGCAGCCGCTGGAGTTGGCCCAGGATCGCTGCCAACGCCTCCAACACCCGATCAGGGGCTACGGCTGCATACACGCCTGTCACGCCTGTGTCTGCCAGCGTGCTGACGTAGGAGTCGACTGAATAGGCCAAGCCCAGGCGCTCCCGGATCTCCAGAAACAGCCGCGAACTCATCCCTTCCCCCAGAATTACATTCAGCAAACCCAGCACGAATCGTTCCTCGTGGTCGCGCGGCAGGCCAGGCAGGTGTAGCGCCAGGTGGCTTTGCTCCACTTTTTTGCTGACCAGGGCCACGCGCGGCCCTACGCCATTGACAGGCGCTGCGATGTAGTCTGGCGCGGGCACAGCCTGCCAGTCGCCTAGCAAGGCTGCGGCCATATCCACGACCTGCTGATGTTGCACGTCGCCAGCCACGCTGACCACGGTGTTAGCGGGGCCGTAGTGCTGGAGCAAGAAGCTGGCCAACCCGTCCCGTCCTAATCCGTTGACGCTGTCAGGCGTGCCGGCCACATCCCAACCCAGCGGGTGGTCGGGCCAGGTCAGCTCGTGTAGCGCCAGGCTGACCAGTTCCTCAGGGATATCTTGTGACGAGCTGATCTCTTCCAGAATGACGCGGCGTTCTTTCTCGACCTCGCCCGCAGCCAGCAGGCTGTGGCGCAGCATGTCCGACAGCACGTCAAGCGCCAGCGGCAGATGCGCCTGCTGCATCTTAGTCCACAGCACGGTCATCTCCTGGCCGGTGCTGGCGTTGAATAGTCCCCCGTGGCCCTCGATCTCACGGGCGATGGCCTCTGGTGCAGGCCGCTTCTCCGTGCCTTTGAAGAACATGTGCTCGATGAAGTGGGCGGCTCCGGCTGTGGCAGGCTGTTCATAGCGGGAGCCGATGGTAACATAAAAGCCCACACCGACCGAGTAGGTGTGGGGCATGGCGCACGTCAACACGCGCAGTCCGTTGTCCAGTGTTGTCTTACGATGGGTTAGTTTCAACAGTCATCATCCTGGCGCTGACCACGATCCGCGTAGACCTCTACCGGCCCGCCAGTAGCGCTTCCAGTTCGGCCTCGGCCACCGGGATTGCTGCAGGATCCTGGCCTGGGCCGATTTCCAGGAAAGTCTCGAAGGCCGCAATCGCTTGCTCGCGCTGGCCTTGCAGTCTGTACAGCACCCCCAGCCCAAAGTAGGGCTCAGGCAGCGCTGAGTCCAACTGGTTGGCGCGCGTCAGATAGGTCTCAGCCTCGCTGAGCTGATCGAATTGGATCGCCACCACGCCCATCAGGTAGTTTAACTCGGCGTCGTCAGGCGCCAGCGCCAGACCGCGCTCAAAGCTCGTCCTCGCATCTTCCAGCGCGTTCAGGCTGTAGTAGGCGACGCCCAGGTTGTGCCAGTAGCCGACGTTCTGGTCGTCCAGGGCTACGGCTTCACGAAAGGCGTTGGCGGCGGATTGCAAGTCGCCTTGTTCGTAAAAGACGTTGCCCTGATCAAAGTATTCCTGCGCTGAAAGCTGAGGCGCTGATGTAGCCGCGCTGGGCGTCTCGTTGCTGTTTGCACAGCCTGCCAACATCAGCCCCAGTAGCAGCGCCAGGAGCATCAGGCGCAGCGTGTTATGGCGTCGCAGCGTTATCCGGTTGCATGTCCGATCCATTTTATTTCACTTCCATCACCATTACCTGGGTTTCCTGAGGCAACTGAGCCTTGGTGATGCGCAGCACGGATACCGGCTCCGGCGTGGGCACGCCCATCTCCTTGAGGAAACGATCCAGCGGGTCCAGGTGCTCGGGGGTGCCCTCCATGCGGTAGTGCATGGGGATCACGATACGCGGTTCGACGATGCCGATCACCTCGGCAGCCATGGCCGCGTCCAGGGTGTGTCGTCCCCCCACCGGCACCAACAGCACGTCGATGTTGGGCATAGCTTCCACCTGCGACTCGGTCAACACGTGGCCCAGGTCACCCAGGTGTGCTACGGTCATTTCGGGAAATTCGAAGACGAAGACCGTGTTAGGATCAGTCGCGCCAGACTGATTCTTGCCGTGGAACGTGGCGATTCCCGTAACAAACACTCCCTCCACCTCGTACTCGCCAGGTCCGGAAAACACCTTGCGCCACTCCTTGACGGCTTCGGCGTAGCTGTGGCCGGGCGCGTCGTGGCTCAGGGTGACGATGTCAGCCTTGAGCTTAGGCAGAGTCAGCCCTATGCTTTTGTCATAAGGGTCGCAAACAACGGTCAGATTACGGTCTTTCAGCCTGAAACAGGCATGGCCATACCAGTTGATCTCCAAGTGTCAATGCCTCCAGAGGTGCTAGTTAAGCAGCATTATACCTGCAACGGGCAGGCAAGTCCAGTGATAGAGCGGTAGATTGGTCGTCTGCCCTCCTGGGGCCGGTCTCCTGGCCGATCCTGCCGTGAGAACCTTCAAGCCAACTGTTCCGCGTACGCAAACAGCGCCGGCAAGCCGCCCGTGTGCCAGAAAACTACTGTCTCCTCGGTCCCGAATCGGCCCAGGCGGATCATGTCCAGCAGCCCGGCCAAGGCGCGGCCGGTGTAGACAGGGTCGGCCAGCAACCCCTCGCTGGCGGCTAGCAGGCGGATTGCCTCCCGCTCTGCGTCGCCCAGCACGCCATAGCCGCCGCCCAGGTAGGCGTCGTGGACGATGAAATCCCGCGCCTGAAAGCGATGTGGGATGCCCAACAGGCTGGCGGTCTGCGCGGCTAAGTCAGCCAGCGCAGCTTGGAACTCGCTGGCGCTGCGATCGATGCTGATGCCATGGAGTTGGCCCTGAAAGCCGGCCGCCCATGCGCCCACAGCCATGCCAGCCTGTGTGCCGCCGCTGCTGCTGGCCACTACCACGTGATCGATCGCCCACCCATCCACCTTGGCCTGGTCCAGTAGTTCCTGGAAGGCCGTTGCGTAGCCGGCGGCGCCCACGGGGCTGGACCCGCCGTAGGTGATGACGTAGGGGCGATGACCGGCCAATGCTTGGGCCTGGGCTGTCTCGGCCAGCAGCGCCAACCTATCCCGGTCGTTGGCCCAGACGATCTCCGCGCCCAGTAGCCGGTCCAACAACAGGTTGCCCCCCTCCAGCCGCGGCGCGCTGCCGCCCAGCACCAGCACGCAGCGCAGGCCGGCCCTGGCCGCAGCCGCAGCCGTTTGGCGGCAGTGGTTGGACTGGGGCGCGCCCACGGTCAGCACTGTGTCGGCCTTCTCGGCCAACGCCTGGGCCAGCAAGTACTCCAGCTTGCGGGTCTTGTTGCCGCCGCTGGCCAGGCCGGTTTGGTCGTCCCGTTTGACCAGGAGAAGAGGTACGGACCGGGTCGGGTCTTCAGCTTGCAAAGCGGCCCGCAGGCGGGTCAGCGGCTCCAGGGGCGTAGGCAAATGAGCCAGTGGTAAGCGCGCTAGCGTTTCAAGCATCATCGGCGTCTCCTTGGGGTTCCATTTCGAACAAAGCAAGCTGTTGGCCGGGAAGCGTAACGATGGGATCCAGCCCAATGCGCGCCCGGAAACCGGCCAGACCCAGGCTGGTCTGGCCGGCCAGATCGCGCAGGTGGCGATACTTCACGAATTCCCAGCCGGTCCAGGCCAGCCGCGTGCGCCAGGGGGGGCAGCGGCGCAGCTTGAAGTCCAGCAGCCCGGCCCGTCCGCCCGGCAACGCCACGTAGCGCGGGCAGGCAGCCAGCGCGTCGGACGGCGCTGCCAGCCAGGGAAGCAGGCTGGCCTGTGTCACCACGGCAAAGGCGAAGGCTGGCTCGCCCTGATTGTGCCAGACGACATTGGCCGGTGTCCAGTCTGCCAGACCGAGCCGGTCTTGTTCCGAGCTGGGCGGCAAATCGGGGATAAGCTGCGCCGATGCCGCCGCCAGCCAGACTTCGTACCCCAGCCGCCGACCCAGGCTGGCCAGCAGGCGTAAGATAGCGGCTTGATCGTCGCGCCGTTGTTGGGAGAGATCTTCGTCTCGCAGGCGCAACAGGTCGCCATCGGGCTGGCCATAGGATGCCAGACAGGCGGTCAGCAGCGCCGCGTCGGGCGTTTGCCAGCCAGGGAAGGCCGCGTAGGCAGACTCGGCCAGGGTTTCGGCCGCGACTGAGCCAGCTTCCAACTGCTGGACAATGAACTGCTCCAGCCGATCGGCCAACGGCTGCGTCTGAAATTGCTCTGCGGTCCAGAAGCCGCCCAGCTCAGGATTGGCCGGGTCACTGGCTGCGAACAGCAGTCCTGGCGGCGGCAACTCGCGGTTCAATGCTACGCGCATCTGCGCCAGCAGATAGCTCATGGGTTGGCGCGCGGCCTCTGGGTGCTGGGCCAATTCGGCCAGCAGACCCAGCTCGCTCCAGCGCACGGCGCAAGCGGTCTGCACCAGCGCGGGCGGCGCAGGCTCGCCACGTACCTCCAGGAGCTGCTGAGTCGCATCCTGAGCGCTGCGCTGCAAGCGGTCGGCCAGGTTGGCGCCTGCGCCCTGTGACGGCGGTTGGGCTGACGTCAGTTCGAAGCGCCACTGGATACGGTTGGCGGCGTTAGCCTGCGGCGTCTGCGTAGCCTGGGCCATCAGACGCCAGCCGGCCGCGTTGGCAGCCGCCAGCAGCGCC
>JAAEKA010000194.1 GCA_014155705.1 Anaerolineae bacterium clx_CAG2
CGGTAAAGGGGATGGAGTTTGTGGAATGGTAGGATACGTACAAAATATGACTCTTGACGACATTCTGCGGGATATCAATGTCGCCATCAACAATAATCCTGAACCGATATCTCCTCTCCCGACACCACTTAATGGTTGGGAAGAAAAGGGCGTAAGCGATCTAGAACACCAGTTGCAAAGACAATTCGTTGCTTCTCCCTTTTGGATGCATCACTTCTGGGTTGATCTTCGCTCTAATAGTCACGAAGACTGATGAAGCTGCGGCCGATCTTGCACGCGTTGATGCAATCTCTGGGCAACTCGATCCGTATCATTGCTCACCCCATGTAGCCACAAGGATCACATTGGGGAGTAATGGCATACACACCCGAAGCGTTGTATCGAACCATTGGGTCTAGTAGCATCGTAAAAACCGTAACTCCTGCACGGACTTTGTCGGGATGAATATCGAGACGGACATAGTTCGGATCTTCACATTCGTCTCCCGATTAAGATGATGTGGCTGCTCTCGACCTCATGCTGCATAGAACTCGACGAGCTCTGATCTTGCCGTGCCTTGATGAGCCTCCTTTATTTCGGCCGCTCAGCACGCGGTCCCTGTTCCGTCAGGTAACTTGCAGGACACAACTGCGAAGATGCGCATCGCCAAACAAATCCTCGGCG
>JAAEKA010000195.1 GCA_014155705.1 Anaerolineae bacterium clx_CAG2
AGGCTTTTTGGCAACAGCAGCCAAGCTCATGCCCTTGGGGGAAAGACCGGCGCGCCGCCCGAAGTGGCCAGAGCCAACGACCCCGCCGCCAGACCTTGAGACTATTGAGGAATGGATGTTTGAAGACGGCGGCTGTGAAGCCACGGATTCATGTTGGGTCGAGATTGACGGGGTCTGCCCGCATGGACATCCTTCTTGGCTCCTCCGGCTCGGCCTGGTCTGACGTAAGTAGGTACGGTTGACTATCTTTGATGACATACGTTCACGTGCAATGGGAAACCCCACGCGAGGAATTGTTTTACCTGTTCGGTCAGTCCGAAATCGCATGGACTGATAGAGCAGGGGAGCAGCTTCGCGTGGGGAAGCACTCTCTTCAAACGTCTGTTACGTCTATGCTGTCTGCTTAGGCCTTCGCCAAACCATGCGCTCTGCTCTATACTTACGACCGAGAGCACAACTACTCGTTCGTTAAAAAACCTATCGACTGGATCAGTCCATGAATTTGGCAGGATGCCGAACTTCGTCCTGATTGCAGAGGCCGTTGAGGTGACAGGCTACACGCCACGCCACATTGCACTTCTTCTTCGAGAGGGGCATGTGCATGGCAAAAAGGTAGGCCGTATCTGGCTTGTTGACCTTGACGACCTGAAGCGTCACCAGCAAGAAATGAATGAACTCGGAACAAAGAAATTCGACCCCACGAGAGGGGACAATAACTGATTTGACACCGTAATCCTTAGGGATTATGCTTAAGGCCACATTCCGTTAAGATGTGGCTTTTTTATTGCCCATCAGCGGGTGAGGCATCGCGATAGCCGTCCGATTTTGGGGTGGAAGTTGGTGCGAAAGGAGCCCTTCAATGGCTGGTACCGGAAGCGGCGGATAACTCACGTAAGGGTGATGGGGAGCCGCGGCCTCGTCACCCTTCTTTTTTACCAACGCCATTTCAAGGTGTACACCTCGTAGCCCCGGATGTGCGTCGTTTCCCACGACAGCATGCGCCTGCCATCCGGCAGGGTGTCGAAGTGGTCTGGGCCAAGCTCAGATGTCTGGTTGGTACTCCGTTTCGTAAGGACCGCTTCGTATCCTGGTCTCCCTTTGGGGAAGATGACCGCCATTCTGAGCCGACGCGTCCGCCGGCGGATTTCCGTTTGGAGCCACTCTTCACGATGCGTGTAGCTGTTTCTTACCGTGCGTTCAATGTGAAACTGTTCGATATCTCCTGCTGATTTGGTGTCCCGCAGCGAGATCAAGATATTGAACCTGTCTCCTTGCCGGTACGTGTCGACAACCCCACCGGGTGTGCACTTGTAACCTGCTAGGACATTCCCATCACCCCAGGCGAAGTCTTCAAAGGCAATGATGTTGTTTTGGCTGAACTTGACGCGCTGCCGCTTGCGAAAGACGGCCTTTTTGCCTGCAGTATCCAGAATCTCAAGCGTCGCATCATAATCAAGGATCTCGTATGGCCCCGCAGGCGGGAGGCATACATATCGCCTGAGGCTTGCGCCCACGTCAAGCGCCACCGAAATCCAGTCCACCGAAAGATGTTTGAGTATCCGGCGCAAGAGTGATAGCAGGTCGTCTCGTGAGAAAGCCATATACTGTCAATCATATCGACTGCACCATGAGACTTCAAGGGTACTCCTGTGCAAGACTCAACGCGACACCTGTATTTACGGTTGAAATGCCAAGCTTGGGATCGTAGTATTACTGGTATATGTCAATCATACGGCAACAAAAGAGTACAACCGTCGAAGAGTTTGTGATAAGCGTGAGCCCCAAAGGGCAGAGCACCGTGCCAGACGCTATTTACAGAACGTTAGGGGTCAAACCGAAAGACAAGGGAGCAATTCGTCTTGAGCACGGTGACGTGAAGGTGATACCGGTCAAAGCAACGTTTGAGACCCTTTACCAATCGGTGCCAGCACTGAAGCAGAAATTGACCGACAAGGAAATGGCACACATCGCCTGGGAGGATCATGTGTTGGAGGCAGCATAAGATGTACTCCTTAAGGATCGTGCCGCGCACATGGAGCACCAGCACATCACCGACATCTACAGTTTTGATCGGGATTTCGACAAGGTAGAGGGTGTGAAACGGCAAACCGCATGAGTGGTCCACGAAGGAGTAAGATCGCTGGTTGTCGTTCACTTGTGTTGGCGACTGCTCCCATTTGTATCTTCAGCCCGGACAACTTCGACTGCTTCTTGTGCCAAGGCCTCGCCCTGCTGTGAAGTGAGACTTGAACGCTGTTGGGCCATACGCATTGAATCGAATAGAGTTGGCCGATTTTCTTTCCACTGCTTGTAGTCCGTCATAGGTACGACTGCCGCTACCGGTTCCCCCTTCTTTGTGACAATATACGTTGTCCCCTTTGCAGCAACGTTGTGAAGGAGTCTGCTCCAGCATCGTTGAACGTGACGCGCGCTTATGATCTTTTCTGTTGCAGTTAGTTTTGCCATTGAACTGGATCATTTTCTCACGTCGAAGACCGTGGGTCAACGCCAGTTTGAGAAATGAAGTCAGTAGCTGTGAAAGGAGATGGAAGGGGTTTATCCCAGAAATTCCGGTGGAATATGAAGGCCCTACATGGTAAAATGGGCCATTTCTATGGCATTTCCAGAAGACCCCCTTCAACCATGCGAACCCATTGACCTCAGTGCTGAGGTAGGGCACACACCCAGTGATGCCGCGCGACGAGGACGTTTCGAGGAGCGACAATCCACGCCTGACGTAGTACAAGGAACCGATTTTAGGAATAGAGCCACCTGGGAT
>JAAEKA010000196.1 GCA_014155705.1 Anaerolineae bacterium clx_CAG2
CCTAGGAGAGGTTCGTAGACTGCCAAATAGCGATATGGCTGTGTCGTCTCCCCGTGGCACTTGGGAGTATGTGTTTCCCTGGCGCGCTTACATGGATGACCCATACATACGCATAATTACGGCGAAGAATTCGTTTGACACTGGTTGGCCGGGATGGTAGAATGCCGCCCAATGATTGCATATGCCTGAGCTATCCATCACAGATGACGAGATGTTACCCGAATACGACTTCACCGGCAGCGTGCGCGGTAAACACTACGAGGCCATGCGCAAGGGCTACACGGTGAAGATCGATCAAGCGGACGGCACAACGCTAATCCAGCACTTCACGTGTGAAGAAGGCGCAGCGTCGTTGAATTCACCACACAGGGAGATTGATTATGGGTGTCAAGGATATTGAAGCGGCTATCACTCAGCTTTCACTCAAAGATGTAGCGAAGTTGGCAAACTGGCTCACCGATTATCAGGCTGAGCTATGGGACAGGCAAATAGAAGAGGACTTAGCGGCAGGTAGGCTCGACGCATTGCTGGCTGAAGTCGAGAAAGAACACACGGCCGGCTTGACTCAGCCGCTATGAACCATCTGACCTTGCCTCGCTTCTGGCGGAATTACCGGCAGCTGCCAATTGATGTGCGTGATCTTGCCGACGCGAGCTTCGAGTTGCTCAAGGCCGATCCGTACCATCCATCTCTGCACCTCAAGAAGATTGGCAGGAACAAGGCACTATGGTCTGTGCGGGTTGGGGCGCATTACCGAGCCTTGGGCATGCAGAAACCAGAAGGCATTGTGTGGTTCTGGATCGGCGACCACGATGAGTACATGCGGTTGCTCAGGCAGTGGTAAGCGATCAGCAAGTGCATTGAAGGCCACTGATCCGACTCGAAGCGGGTCATCATCGTCGACGCGCTGCGTCGTATCGACCTGCTGAAGCTTGACTAGAAAGGTACGAAGTCAATGTACTGCCCGCATTGCAGTCACAAGACTGACCCAATGGCTCCAATCTGTGAACATTGCGGTCAAGAATTGTCAGATCTGAATTTGGAGTTTATTACGAAGTTCAAGGCATGGCTTGATGCGGCGATAGCAGCAGATGATATCTCACCACCAAAGGCGGCGTTTCTTCTGCACGTTGCTGCGAAGCCGGTACGTGAAGTTTCGATGGTCGACTTTTGGCCCAAGAGGCCTAGGTACCTGGAGAGCTGTTGTGATGATGACAACCAAGATGATCTCAGAATATTGGAGCATCTTTCCCTAGGAGAGGTTCGTAGACTGCCAAATAGCGATATGGCTGTGTCGTCTCCCCGTGGCACTTGGGAGTATGTGTTTCCCTGGCGCGCTTACATGGATGACCCATACATACGCATAATTACGCGCGGAGATGTGCCCATTGTAGAGTTGAACGCAGTATGGGAGAAAGCACTGGAATTCCTAAGCTTGGCTAGGGCGAGACAACTGGATGCAGAGTAAGCCCGCGCTCATCAGTTCTCAGGTACGGCGCGAGTGCATGATCCGCAAGGGTTGACAACCACCCCAACCTATGCTACATTCCCCGCACAACCGAACACGGACAGGCGATGATGGAGACGAGTAGACTGGCCATCTCCTGCACAGCGAGCCCGGGACGGTGCAAGCCGGGCCAGGACACCAGCCGAAAATCCCTCCGGAGTTGCGGGCTGAAAGGGTTGGTAACTTGGTAACTTGGTATATTGGTAAATTGGTCGTGCTTGGCGGCGCACTAATTTACCAGTTCCCAATCTACCAATATACCACCACCCGACTAAGCGCCGCCGGGTCGTGGCCCGTTACCGCCACGGGGATGTGATGGCATCCCACTGAGTGGGCGGCGCGCGGCCAATGGGTCGCAGCCGCCAAACCGGGTGGCACCGCGGGAACTCTCGAGCTCTCGTCCCTGTGTGGGCGAGAGCGTTTTTGTTTGCTGATTGTAGCAGTGAAGCGTAATCCGTGGCACGTCATCGGCGACAGACTGCGGCCGCAAGCTCTGGGTTCGGGTTACGAGTTACGAGTTACGCCAGGCAGACACTTAGGTTTCACGCAGCACGTTTCACAGTCAAACTTCATTCACAGAAGGTATTCCATGTTTCAACCCGTCTCATCCAAACCGAACTTCGTCGCCCAAGAACACGTCGTCCTGGACTTATGGGCAAAAACCGACGCATTTCGCACCTTGTGGGCCATGAACAAGGGCAACAAGCGCTGGTCGTTCGTCGACGGCCCCATCACGGCCAACGGGCCGATGGGCGTGCATCACGCCTGGGGCCGCACCTACAAGGACCTCTACCAGCGCTTCCACGCCATGCAGGGCTATGACGAGCGCTACCAGAACGGCTTCGACTGCCAGGGCCTGTGGGTCGAGGTCAACGTCGAGCGCGATCTGGGCTTCAGCTCCAAGCGCGACATCGAGGAGTACGGTCTGGCCGGTTTCGTCAACCTGTGCAAGCAGCGGGTGCTGAGCTTTGCCGCCTTGCAGACCGAGCAGTCGATTCGCCTGGGCTATTGGATGGACTGGAACGACCCGGCGCAGTTGCGCACCCTGCGCGACAAGCTGGCCGAGGACCCCAACCAGGTGATCACCGTGGACGGCCCGCAAGGCCCCGTCACCGGCACGGTGGAGCAGATCGTCGGCCAGCTCGGCCTGATAATCGGTGAGCCAGTTTGCCAACTTCGCTACATCTTTGAGTGAAAGCTGAGTGATAGCCGCTTCAATATCCTTGACACCCATAATCAATCTCCCTGTGTGGTGAATTCAACGAC
>JAAEKA010000197.1 GCA_014155705.1 Anaerolineae bacterium clx_CAG2
TCCAGCGCGTCCTTGCGGCTGCGGATGGTCCACTCGCGCCAGGGGGCAATAGTGCGCAGCCGCGGGTTGAGGGCCATCACGGTCAGCTCGAAGCGCACCTGGTCGTTGCCCTTGCCGGTGCAGCCGTGCGAGATGGCGTCGGCGCCCTCCAACTCGGCGACCTCGACCATGCGTTTGGCGATCAACGGCCGGGCAACGCTGGTACCCAGCAGATATTTGCGCTCATAGACCGCGCCGGCCTGCATCATGGGGTAGAGGTAGTCGGTGATGAACTCCTCGCGCAGGTCTTCGATGTAGATCTTGCTGGCGCCGGAGGCAATGGCCTTCTCCTCCAGCCCGCCCAGTTCCTCGCCCTGGCCCAGGTTAGCGGTGAAGCAGCTCACCTCACCGCCGTAGTTATTGCGCAGCCAGGGCACGATAACGGAGGTATCCAGCCCGCCGGAGTAGGCGAGCACGACTTTTTTGACGTTTTGAGTAGACATGAATGGGTCCTTAGTGGGTTGATAGGTTGGT
>JAAEKA010000198.1 GCA_014155705.1 Anaerolineae bacterium clx_CAG2
ACCCGCTGACCTGTCACGGCCGGGATTGCCTCGATGGCCAAGCGATCCTGGTATGCCTGGGCCATCGTTGGATAAGTGATTTCCACCCAATCAGGCGAGATCCAGTAGTGGCTCACCTGCGGCAACTGAGCGACGGCTGTCTCCAGCGTAATGCGGTTGGGGGTTTGGTCGAGCCAACTGGTGGACACGTCGACGCTGGCCAGGTAGGGGATGCTGCCATCCCACTGGAAGACGCCCACATCGTGGCTGTTCAGCCGAACGGCCACCGACTGGTCGGGGCTCGATGCATGCGGGGTTCCACCGTGCAGCGCAACGCGCACGGTGGCCGTGCCGTCCACCGGATCGATGGCCGGCGACTGATCGAACAGGTAACTGGCTGAGGCGGACGGTAGATTGGCGTTGACAAAGAGCGATCTGTCGAACCAGCGGTCAGCCTCCATGGGCAACGGATAGAGGCTGCGGTAGTCCAGGTTGCGCTCCATCCGTACTGTGCGCGACATAGTGGTGACCAACGGGTCGCTGGCGTTAGGCG
This sequence comes from Anaerolineae bacterium clx_CAG2, assembly GCA_014155705.1. Classification (GTDB taxonomy): domain Bacteria; phylum Chloroflexota; class Anaerolineae; order JAAEKA01; family JAAEKA01; genus JAAEKA01. The sequence goes on from JAAEKA010000198.1 coordinate 533, forward strand.
TGACTGTGCGCGTCGCCATGCGTTGGCCAGCCACGTTGCCGCCATAGGTAAGTTGGTAGATGTTGTGGGTCATGAAGCGGCCGGTGTAGGGCACGGCGTAGAACAAGACCAGGTCGCCGGGATCGAAGCGCCCGTCGGCTGCGCCCGTCACCTGGCTATCCACCGGCTGGTTCATGTAGTTTATGGCCAGGGTGGCTGGGTTGAGCGTCGCCAGCGGCACACCCGCGGCCTGCAGGTCCTGATAGGTCAGGCGATGCAGCCCGCTCTGCGACGTGTGAATGCGCAGCGCGCCATCCACCGCCTCAGCAACCGGCCATGCGGTTGGAGTCTCTACAGCAGAGGCGTTCTGGCCTGGCTCGCCTGTTGCGTCGATGGTCACTGTGATGCGCAGGCTGGGGTGGTAGAGCAACTCCCTGCGGATCGGGTTGACCTGGAAAGGAAAGGCGCGCACTAATAACAGACGCCGGCCGCGCTGCCATTGCTCCTGGCCTGCCTCGACCGGCTGAGTGGGGTAGAACGCATCCTGGCCGTAGATAGCCGGATCGGGCTGGTTGACCAGGGGCACGGCCGCGGGCAGATCGGCGCGACTTTGCCACGCAGCGGGA
>JAAEKA010000199.1 GCA_014155705.1 Anaerolineae bacterium clx_CAG2
ACGCGCCGCAGGAGGACGCGGTCGACGCAGTAGTCCAGGAACTGGACGTAGTTGAGAGGCATGGAGCCGTCGAGGAACAGGACGAGGCGGAGGGAGTAGTGTTTGATGACAGTTGCCAAACTGTATCGGGTTGTCTCCGAGCAACTCAACCTAGCTCCCAGCCAGCACACGGAGCAAGTCTTTAGGCAAATCCTCGGCGGATGTACCACGGTAGTTGAGGGCCTGGGAGCAGTGAGAAATCGGCTCGGAGACTCACACGGTCAAGGCAAGTTGCCAGTGAGGCCAGCGCCGAGGCATGCGGAGTTGGCAGTAAATTTGGCAGGAGCGATGGCAACTTTCCTGGTACAGACGTGGGAGTCCCGCAAAGTAACGACACAGTAATAGCTAACCACACTTTCCTGATCTCTTACCGCCAAGCAGCCCAACTCTCCAAAAGGCAATAAGCATGCAGTTATGATTGAAACAACACGGCGGATGGGCGTGACCAAGCAAAGGAGGTCATATGCCAATCTGCAATGTCTGTCGTGAAACCTACAACGACGACTTCAACTTCTGTCCACACTTGTGAAAGGGCAAATCCCAGGCATAGCCTATCGAACATGCCTTCCCCGTCCCCTCAGCAACCTGCACGCCACGCTTACCATGATCTTCGTCATATTCGGTAAGCCAAAATCACACGCCAGCGCTGTCTGTCGCCGGCAGGAGTAGATGGAGCTTGGGGTTATGATCGTAACCGCGAAGACTACCCGG
>JAAEKA010000002.1 GCA_014155705.1 Anaerolineae bacterium clx_CAG2
CGAGCTAACGTACTATACCAGTGTACTCTATTCCCTGCCTAACCCCAAAAGGACGAGACTGTGCCGATTTATGAGTATCGTTGCGCTGGCTGTCGCCGGCGCGTGAACATTTGGTGGAAGACCTTTGATGAGGCGGCGGTGGGGCAGCCGGTCTGCCCGCGTTGCGGGGGGACCGAGCTGAGCCGGCTGATGTCGCGCGTGGCCGTGCTGCGTTCGGGGGAGAGCAGGCTGGATGGATTAGACGATCCCACCGCGTTCGGCGATCTGGACGAGAACGACCCCCGCTCGATCGGTCGCTGGATGCGTCGTATGAGCGCCGAGATGGGCGAGGACTTGGGGGATGAGATGACCGAGATGGTGGACAGGCTGGAGGCCGGCGAAAGCCCTGAGTCCATCGAGGAATCGATGCCTGATCTTACCGGGGGGCTGGGCGGTATGGACGCGCTGTAGGCAACGGGCTCGGTCAGGAGACTGGCCCAATCGTGTGGGGGATCTGCAACAGCGTCCCTACCCGCGTCCGAAGCGCAGCCTGCACTACGTCCACCGTCTGGCTGGCGTCCACCAGCAGCCAGCGACCCGGTTCGGCTGCGGCCAACTGTACGTAGCCCCCCCCGTACCCGCTGATGGTAGGCCAGCGCCTCTTGTTCCATGCGATTCCACTGGCTGGCATCGTCGTTGGCGTGCAACTGCTTGCGGCGCAGTCCAGCCTCAGCATCGATGTCCAGGTAGACCACCAAGTCCGGCCGCAGCCCGCCGGTGGCAAAGGCTGTGATCACTCCCAACGTATCCAAGTCCAGACCTCTGCCGTAGCCCTGGTAGGCCAGCGTCGAGTCGGCGTAGCGGTCGCACAGCACCACGCCGCCGCGCGTCAGGTGCGGCCGGATCACCTGACCCACGTGTTGGGCGCGAGCCGCGGAAAAAAGCAGCACCTCAGCCTCGGCCTGCATCTCGCCGCAGGCCGGGTCCAGCAGAATCGCGCGCACCCGGTCGCCGATGGCCGTGCCGCCCGGCTCGCGCGTTGTCAACACGTCCTGTCCCAGCCCGCGCAACCACTCCGCCAGCAGAACTAACTGGGTGCTCTTGCCGCTGCCCTCAGGGCCTTCGAAGGTGATGAACATGGGTGACAAGGTGACAGGGTGACAGGGTGACAAGGTGACAAGGTGACAAGGTGACAGGGTTAAATCCTGCGTCACCCTGTCACCTTGTCGTCTTGTCTACTCTCTCAAGATCCGCACATGCCGGTAGGGGTCGCGACCCTGGCTGTGGCTGATCAGGTTGGCGGTGCGGGCGGCCTGATGTTGTTGGCGGCGCACGGAGGATGGCTGCGGACTGAGGTCCACGGCCTGCGCGCCGGTCAGCACGCGGCGGATCGCCTCCTGGGTCTCGCGCATGGCCGAGTTCGACTACGTGGTGGTCAACCGCGACAGTCAACTGGAGGAGGCCGTCCAGCAAGTGCTGGCCATCATGACCGCCGAACGCTGCCGGGTGGACTGGGAACCGGTGGAGTTGTA
>JAAEKA010000020.1 GCA_014155705.1 Anaerolineae bacterium clx_CAG2
GTACCCCCTGCGCGGCCGGCGAGGGCGCGACGAACTGAGCCAGGCGCTGGATGGCGGGCGAGGCGTTGGCGGGCGCTGCGCTGTAGCCGGCCACGGTCAGCATCGGGCCGTCCACCGGCGAGTCACCCACGGCCAGCATGGCAGCCAGCGGAATGGCCGTCACCCGGGACAAGAAATACAGCCCGCCCGCCTTATCGATGCCGGCCGGCATGACGTTCAGGCAACTGGCCGAATAGACCAGGTCGACGCGCTCGGCCAATGGCCCCAGCGCCTCCCTGGCCAGTGGCTCTAGCGTCTCCAGCGCCGTGTACTCCCCAGGAAACAGGCTGAGCGAGTACTCCTTGCCCGGCTGGGTGCTGGCGTAACCGGGGCGCACCAGCGCCCGGTTCAAACGCTGCCTGGCCTGCCGCATCCGGCTGCCAGAGCCAAGAGACGGGTTCGGCAAGAAGCGATAGCTGGCCGGGTCATACAGTCCCGCGCCGCTCTCGAAGATCGCCGGCAGGTGGCCATCGATGGCCTGCATCATGGCATCGACGTAAGGTGCGGGCCGGCCACTGCACAGCGTCACGGCCGGCCGGCTGTTATCCTGCCGCGCGGTGCGGTTCAGTGCAGCCAACTCGGCCATCAACTGCAAGTCCCACGGCCGGGCTTCGCCGTCGGTCAGCACGCCGTCGATGTCGAAGACGACCAAGCGCAAGGGTTCGATTACTCGCATTGTAGCCAGGACCTTTCTGTCCTACATAGCATCAGGTTCGCGGACTATCCGCACCTGTGCTATAATAACTTACGCGGCCTCAACAGCGAAACACCGCACTCTGCTGCGGCGCATGGCCGACCAATCTACCAACCACCATTCTACCGATCACCAACCTCAGGAGGCAAACAACGATGTTAAATCCGACAGTCCAACAGGCGCTGAACGACCAGGTGCAGAAAGAACTGCACTCCGCCTACATCTACCTCTCCATGGCGGCCTACTTCGAGGCCGAGAATTTGCCCGGCGCAGCCCACTGGATGCGCAACCAGGCCGCGGAGGAGCAAGAACACGCGATGAAGATCTTCGACTTCATCCAGGATCGCGGCGGCCGCGTGACGCTGCAGGCCATCGCGGCGCCGCCGGCCACGTTCAGCTCACCCCTGGCCGTCTTCGAGGCTGCCTACGCTCACGAGCAGAAAGTCACCCAGTCGATCCACGACCTGTACGCGCTGGCCGTCAAGGAAGCCGACTACCCCACCCAGGTCATGCTGCAGTGGTTCATCGACGAGCAGGTGGAGGAGGAAAAGAACGCCAGCGCCATCATGGCTCAACTCCAGATGGTGGGCGACTCGCCGGCTGCGCTGTTCATGATCGACCGGCAACTGGCCGCGCGGTCAGGTGATTAGGGTCAGGACATCTGCATTCGCGCTATGGAGCCTAATTGATTGGACTGGACAGGATCAGAAAGTCGTATCTAGATCGCGCTCTGATCCTGCCCAATCCAATCCCCGGGTAACCCCTTGAGATTTCTCTACGCCAACCAAACATTGGCAATCAGCACGTACATTAGTGACAATTCACTCCAGATCCCGCCAAATGCGGCGCCAGATCGTTTCTGTACACTCAGGATTCACCATGAGCAAATACGCAACATTACTAAACATTCTGGATCAGATCCGAACTGAAGCTCCCGAAGCGAACAGAAGATACCGCCCTCCCCAGAGCAACCCGGAGGAGATCAACAATGCCCGATCACGTGCATTCATTCACTTGTTCTTGAAGGTCAAGTTTGGCATTCTGGAATTCACGGAGCGCGAGAAGTACATAACAGACGATCCACAAGACGGTGGTATTGATGGGTATTATCTCGATGAGGGTCTTAAGACGATCTATTTCATCCAATCGAAGTTCAGGACCACGGAGATCAATTTTGCCGAGAAACCGATTGATTTGACAGAGCTTCTTCAGATGGATGTCAATCGCATCGCAACAGGTGAAAACACTTACGAATCAGGGATTCCCTATAACCTCTAGTTTCCGCTAACTGCCTGTGAGAAGCAGGCAGAACTCAGTGACCAGAGAGTTGCTCTGGTTCATGCAACTTGACAATAAGCGGTAGTTTGACA
>JAAEKA010000200.1 GCA_014155705.1 Anaerolineae bacterium clx_CAG2
TCTCTCCAAACAGCCACCATTTTTCGCGGTGACCTTTGCGACGAACCTGGTCACGAATCGGCTTCACACGCGCTTTTACACGTTCGAATGGTGCTTCGTACAGGGCTGCTTTCTCCAAGGGGTGCGGTTATCCTGCTCATTCTGCGAGCTGTGCATAGCCGGGCCGGGCCGTCGGCTGAGATGATCACCAGCCCCGCCTCCATGCCGGTCATAGCTGCGTAGAAGAGCGAGTCGGCCGCCACGTTCAGGCCGACGTGCTTCATCGAAGCCAGCGCGCGCCGGCCCGCGTAAGCCGCGCCGATAGCCACGTCCAGCGCCACCTTCTCGTTGGGCGACCACTCGGCGTAGACGCCGGGAAAGCGGGCGAACTCCTCCAGAATCTCGGTGCTGGGCGTGCCAGGATAGCCGGCGGCCAGCACCACGCCCCCTTCCCAGGCGCCGCGCGCCACCGCTTCGTTGCCAGATAACAAACGCTTCATCGCAGCCTCCAGGCGATCCCAGGACTGACGGTCCTGACTCAATATGACAGCGTCCCTGTGACGCGAGATCAGGACCGTCAGTCCTGGATTGGACTTGCCCCTAGCATACCACATTCCCGCCCCGCAAACCATGATCTATGTCATTCCTGGGAGGTAATTTCGCCAGAGTTGCCAACTTTTCGGAAAAGTTGGCAACTCTGGCGCTTCCCCACCCCCCTAAAACCCCTGCAACAACGCCAGATCCGCGATCCCCTCCGGCAGCGCGGCGATGTGCTGCACCAGGCCCAGCCGCGCCTGACGCAGGGCTTCGTCCTCGGCCATGACCAGCACCTGGTCGAAGAACGCGTTGATCGGCCCGACCAGCACGCGCAGGGCCGCGTCCAGCGCGGCCACGTCGCCTGCAGTCCGCACCGACGAGGCCACGGCCTGGTACGCGGCCAGCAGCGCCTGCGTGGCCGGCTCAGGATCAGCCGTCACGTCCAGCGGATACTGTTCCGGTAACTTACGCACGATGCGCTTGCAGCGCGCATAGGCCGTGAGCACGGGAGGCCAGTCCCTAGTACTGTCACTCTCAATTGGAGTAGGTATGTCCATGTCCTTAGCCCCGAAAGCCAGTGCAAACGACAACCCCGCAAATAACCCACTAACTAACCCGAAC
>JAAEKA010000201.1 GCA_014155705.1 Anaerolineae bacterium clx_CAG2
GTCAAGAGTTCCTTAACAGTCCAAATATGGTCGGTCAGCTTGGCAGCCAGGGCCGGTGTTCTCGGCGACCACTTTTGAGGCAAGGCATCTTGAACGGGCAGACGCAGGCTCTTGTGCGGCTTCACCAGGTTGTAGTAGGCGTCTTCCCAAGTGGCAGCAGCTCGGTAGGCAGTGATGCTCTTGGAGAACGCCAGCGTCTTGCGAACCTGCCGACTATTGAACAGCCTACTGGTCAGTTGGCTGCGCTCGATGTAGGCAGTGCTTGTGCCCAACAGAGCGGTCACTTCATCCAGTGTACCGAACATTGCCCGCAGCTTCGTGCCCTGGAAGCGACCGTGTTCATCGCGCTGCTTGACCATTTGCAGATACAGCCAATCCGACCCCGCCTTTTTGCGGCTCGGTGGCCGTCCATGGCCGCAGTACTCCGGGACTTGGCCGTAAACTTCGACCATGGCATCGTCGATCCCACCCCAGCCGTCAGAAATGGTTGGGGGTGGTCCATCGGGATGGCCACGCCGTTTGAGCATCCGAAACACGCCGATGGTGGCTTGAGTCTCATCCTTGGCGATCGCTCGGGCCACTCGCAAACGGCTGTCCATATCGAGCATGGTTGATCGCATGAACTGACCGCTCTCGTCTGTCTCAGGATGACTTTTTTTCTCCTTTGTTGAGAACGAATGCCCAGAGAGCATCCAACTGGCCGCGATCGAGCTTGAACTCGCGCATGAGAACATCTTCCAACGCTTCGGCATGTTGAGCAGCTTCTCTCAGCCAGGCCAGGATTGTGTCCTCTTTGAACCCTTTGACCCTGGACAGGCTGCTGATCCGGCTGCCTTCGGCCAGTAGGGCTAGCGTCTCGAGAATCTCATGTTCAGGCGTCCGCTTACGATAGAAGATCGTTCCAGTCGTCTCGGTGAATGTACGATTACACGTCTTGCACTGATAGCGCTGGACACCGGATTTCGTCTTACCTGACTTCTTGATATTTGGTCGGGTCTGACCAGCCTGAAGCTTGCCATAGTCTGGACAGGCTTCGTTTGGACAGAAATCACCTGGCTTGGCAAACTGTTCCATATCGTCGTCTCCCTTGAAACGGTTTGCCTTTAGTTTACATCATCTTGCGGCTACACTCAAAAGGG
>JAAEKA010000202.1 GCA_014155705.1 Anaerolineae bacterium clx_CAG2
GCGCGGTTTTGACGCGTGGGATCGCTTTGATCACGACCGTGCGTTGCAGATACTTAAACCCTACCAAGCCCGTATCGTGGCCAGCTTCATCTTCCTTAAGCAACTCACAGGAAACGACAGCTGATCGTCTACACAGCGGTCGCCATTCATTACCTGTTCCCTTTCCAGCACGTCACGATCCTGCTGGGCCAGGGTGAGATCGGCGGCTATGGCACCCGCCACGTCCTGCGCTATGGCGTGCCATTGACTCTGGTGGTCTTGTTTGTCATCATCGTCGTCGAGGTGACCTGGTGGCAAATCGTTGGCTTGATTTAGATCAGACTTCCGAAGTCTTAAACCGAACAAGGAGAAAACATGTTTCACCAACTTTCATCGACTTTCCGTGCGTCATCAGTTATCGTGCTGCTGATGCTCCTGTTGGCCCTGGGCCTGAGCGGATGCGCCCCTGTCGCCCAGCCGGCGCCGGCTGACACCAGCATTGACGCTGTAGCGCCTGTTGAGACAAGCAGCGCAGCGCCTGCTGAGACGGCCACAGGCAGTGCAGAAAAGGATCGGACCCTGCCATCCGGTGGGGCGTCAGCCCTGTGCCGGGGCAAGCGGTCCGAACCCCCGAACACCCGCCAGGGTATTGAAACCTTCTTGACTTCCGCC
>JAAEKA010000203.1 GCA_014155705.1 Anaerolineae bacterium clx_CAG2
CTCGGCGAGTTGATTAAACAAGGCATAAGTTAAGTCTTTGTTACGAAGCACACGAGAGTAGCGTCGATATTCGGATTGGGAAGCTATGTCCAACCCATCTAGTTCATTTACAACTGTTAACCATTCAGGTGCCCATTTTGGATGGCTAGTATCTTCTGCTATCTGTTGGAAATATTCGGGTGTCAGTATACCGCGATCCTCCAAATATCGAACGAAAATGGAACGCCCTAGCAACGCGTGGATATATTTTTGGCTAGCTTTTGGCTTTAAATTCAGCAACGACTGGCGGACAACCTTTAGATCAAGTATAAGCTGTTTGTCAGCACGTTGTTCTAATTCGCCAAAATCCTTTTCGATAAACAGTCGCCCCGCCTCAACTTGCTCTCGGCGATAAGCCTGCAGCTTTTCGCTCACCTCGGCTGTCTTATGGATAACATCTAAGGTCTTTACCTTGTGCCAATCGTCAACATTTTGAGCGGGCGGTTGGTTTAGACTGAAGGAAGTTAATGCACCCGGCGAGGCAATAAAGAGGCATTGAGGCCTCCCCATACACCACACTTGTCGGAAAATATTGAGTAAAGTCTGCTCATCATTGTCGAGGGCTTCACAAAAAACAATAACCGGATCATTATTGACGAAGAATATTTTCTCAGCGCCAACTGATGCCGCAATTGTGAGCCAATCGCCTTTTTCAACCCAGGCATTTGTTACCTGTGCTTCCCCTCGGGGCAAATGTGAGGCGTCTAAAAGTTCGCCGTCCGCATAACCGAGCTCTTCATAGACAGCATCCAGCAAATCCCTTGGTGATTCAATTGACAAATCTGGCTTCGTTACGTTGATCATAGCTGTTATTGGGAATTCTACTCTGGAAATAGAACAAGATTTCTGATATTATAACATGAAGCGCAACTGAAAAGCAATACCCAGCATGAATGAGTTTTGACAAAAATCCGAATGATAGGTCGTCGCTCTCAGTGAGTCGCACAGCTTAAGCGCGACCATATCCTAGAAACTGGCGCTTTCGGAGACGGTGATGGCGGTGTAGCGCACGCCGACATACTTGTCGCTGACGTATTTGAAAAAGAGAAGGGCGAGAATTGGACCTTAATACTGGCGGTAAACATACTGCCGCGCAACTCATA
>JAAEKA010000204.1 GCA_014155705.1 Anaerolineae bacterium clx_CAG2
GAGATCAGAGCCAGTAGAACTGGCACGAGGATGAGAAGTCTTGCCCCTTTCTCAGAGCTATTCCCAACACGGGTGCGTCCTCGGCCACAGGAATGCCGTTGACCTCGGTTTTGCGCAGGCCACGGACGTCCCCGTTGTCGTCAACCGTTAGCTTCTCGCCTGCTGCGACAGGAACGGCGGCCTTGAGCTGCATCGGGCCGCAGTAGACGATGGTGACGTACTCGCCAGGTTGAGCTGGTGCCGATACCGGCGTTGTCGCCCGCCGGCTGCATGACCAGCGGCTGGCCGGTCGTGGACACACCTCCAGGATCATTAGGGTTGATCCTTTTGGTGCGTCCACGACACGCGGGCAAGCTCACCTGAGCATCAACGGCAGATAGGTCTTCGACACGAGGCTGGGGGCGGCGCCCAGTTGGTTGGCGCTCAGCGGGTCCGAGATGGTCAGCGGATGCGCAGGCAGCTCCTTCGTTGCCGGGGCGTGCGTCATCGCCGTACCGCCGCTCGTCCCGCCAGTCGCCTGCAGCTCGTAGTCACTGGCGCCGGCGGCCTGAATCTCCACCAGGTAGCGCCCACTTTGCTGCACAAAACGGGTGCCTATGTCTTCCACCTGACCCGGCGCGACTGTATCGTTGCTGAAGCTGTCAGGCCGGTATCCGTTGCGGGGCTGCCAGACGTATAGATCCGGATCTCCAGAGATGGTTTTCAGGATGGCCAGGACCCAACTGCCCCGCTCGATGTAGCCCCGATATTGTACCCGTTCCCCGTCGGCCAGGGACTGGGGACCGTCCAGGCGGTTGACGAACACCAGGGCATGCTCGTCCAGCGTGGAGACGTTGCCCGCGCTGTCCGCGACCCACAGCCCCAGGTACTTGACCCCCTGGCCTGCCGAAAGGGTCCACGTGTAGGCGCTGGTAAAGTCGATCCAGCCACTGTTCTGCGCCACCGTCCAGGCGCCGCTGGCGGGATCAGGCGTCCACTCCCGCACGTACATCCGCTGGGCGTCTGGCGCGGCCGCGATGCCCAGGCGGACTTGCGGGTCGGCGACTGCTTGCTTCTCTCCGAGAGCCACCTTGACCCAGGGCGACGTGAAGTCGGCGCCAGCAGGCTGGTTGGGATCCACCACGACAGTGGTTTCGGCAGTCACCGTCTGCTCGCGATCGGTGAACTCCTGGCGCAGGTCAGGATCCAGCAGGTCCGTGTTGGGCCAGAAGGCGTGGAACGTGGCAAGGTTGCTCAGGGTGGTCGCTGGTACGCCTGCGTCAACCTGCGCGTCGAAGCTGTGCCGCTCCACCTGCCCGGGCCACAGCAGCGTGGCCGGCCAGGTGAGGGTGCGGCTGGCAGGATCGTAGCTGACGCCGGGATCCAACGTATCCAACACAGGGGTCAGCCCTGCGGGAAGGGTGTCGCTGATGGCTACCAGCGCATCTTGCCAGCCTGCGTTGCGCGCCACCAGGACGAAGTTGACCGTGTCGCCGGGCCGCACACTGGTGGGTAAAGCCGTTACACTGCTGCCGGCCAGCTCAGGTGAGCCCAGCGGGAGCTTGAGCACGCGGGCGATCTCGTAAGGCTGCTCCAGGTTGCCTGCCTGATCCTGAGACTGGCCGGTGAAGATGTGGTAGCCTGCGCCAAACTGGTTGGTGGCGGTGTAGACCCAGTTGAATTCGATCTCAGGTTGCCCGGGGAGAGGGTGCCACGCCCCGATGTGATGGGCCGACGTCCAGTCCGTGCCGTTGTAGTTCAGGTCCATACCGCTGCGGCCGGAGAGGTCGTCGGCGATGGCGCCGGCCAGCACCAGCTCCTGGTTGCCCACGGTGTTGGTGATGACCCGGGCAATCCAGGCGCCTGGTCCCTGCCCGCCAACCACATGGGAGTCCGGCGCAGTGAGATCGATCTTGAAGGTGGTGCTGACAGGCTCTGAGAAAGGGGCAAGACTTCTCATCCTCGTGCCAGTTCTACTGGCTCTGATCTCACTGCCTACCACCGCAGCGCCGCAGGCAGCGCCCTGTGCGCCGGGGACAGCCTACGACCCGGCCTGCGACGTGGACCACAACGGGGCCATCAACGTGGCCGACATCCAGTTAACGGCGGGGCATTGGAACCAGTCTGGCTATTGGAGCAGTGACTACTGGTCGCTCACGGGTAACGCAGGCCCCCCCCGAGTACGTACTACCTGGGGACCAGCGATAACCAGGTGTTGGAGATCAAGCAGATAACAGGGCCGGAAGCGATGATGGGAATCCGAACAGCGAGGCGTACGCGACCGTCGGTGGGGGCGCGAGCAACCTCGCCTTTGGCCAGTATGCCACCGTGAGCGGAGGCTACAACAACCAGGCCAGCGGCTCCTAAACAACTCGGAGGACCGCATGAAGCGTGTGAATTTTTCCAGTGCAACGCCTTGGGAATCCATCGTCGGATATTCGCGTGCCGTCCGCGCCGGCAACCAAGTCTGGGTATCCGGCACAACGGCCACGAATGAAGCCGGCGAGTTGGTCGGCGCTGGCGATGCCTATGCTCAGACGGTCCAGGCGCTGAAGAACGTGCAGTCAGCGTTGAGCAAGGCCGGCGCCAGCCTGAAAGACGTCGTGCGAACACGAATGTATGTCGTGAACATCGCGGCCGACTGGGAGAAAGTCGGCAGAGCGCATGGAGAAGTCTTCGGAGAGGTGAGGCCTGTCACCGCCATGGTCGAAGTTCGTGCGTTGATAGACCCAGCCATGCTTGTGGAGATCGAAGCGGACGCCTTCATCGTCGACGCAGGCTGACGCCGGATTGCAGACGGCGTTATCCCGTTCCGCGAGGCGGCTGAACTCCACTGTTAGGCAGCCCTTACGCCACATGAGTCGTGTTTGACCAACCGATGGAGATTCGTTGATGGCCAAGACGACACCCAAGGCACGCAACGACTTCTTCGTCCTCCTGGGCGTTGCGGCGCTTGTACTCAAGAGGCATTACTCTGGGCCCTTTGTGGAGATTGTCCACAGCTACGGCGGTAACATCGCGGCCTCGTTCGCTGTGTACTTTGTGGTTAGGATTTTGACCTCAGACTGGCGGTATGGAAGGTTAGTTGCCGCCGGCATTGCCCTTCTGGTCGTAGGGCTTTTCGAGGCTGCGGATGGATTCGGTGCGATGACAAACGTGTATGATTCAGTCGACTTTGTGGCCAATACGCTGGGGGTAGTACTTGCACTGGTGCAGGTCTTGTGTAGAAGAGCTTCCATTTTATGAACATTATCTAAACAAGATATTGACAGATCATGTTCACTGTGATATCATCATTTCAACAGTTGATCGTTCGATCGGCACAATACTGAATCAGAAGGAGAAAGATCATGTTGAAGAAACTACCGTTCCTGTTGAGCCTTGTCCTCGTGGTGGCCGTCGCCGCCACCGGCGTCTTCTCGACCAAGAGCGCCGAAGCCGCTCCGCCCTCGGGCCAGACCATTGTCGACATCGCCGCAGGCAACCCTGATTTCAGCTACCTGGTTGCAGCGTTGGTCGCCAGTGACACCTATGCCGGCACCAACTATGTGGCCGCTCTGTCGGGCAAGCGCCAGTTCACCGTCTTCGCCCCCACCAACGACGCCTTCGACGCTGCTGCGCAGGCCGTGCTCGGCGACCCGATGGCTACCGGCCCTGACCTGGTCAACTACCTGGTCGCCAACAACCCCGCTCTCCTGGCTGAGATCCTGGCCTACCACGTAGCCCCTGGCAATCGCGACGCCGCCAGCGTTCTGGGTTCGACCCAGGTTCGCACCCTAAACAAGAGCTTCGTCTACCCTTACGTGGATATGGACAACGCTTACCTGCGTGACGTAGATAGCCTGGGCCTGGGCAGCCCTGATGCGCAGATCATTGCCCCCAACGTCTTCGCCAGCAACGGTGTGATCCACGGGATCAACTGGGTGCTGCTGCCATAGCAGCGCAGGATTCTGACCGCACAACTATGAAGGGAGGCTGGACACCTGTCCAGCCTCCCTTTTTTGTTGGGAACAGTGGCACGCGGGGAGCACAGCGCCACGATCGCGGCAGGTTTCTGAGCAGTGGCCGCTGCTCAAGAGAACCAGCCGATCAACACGCTCACGATCTGTTTTCCGGCAGTCTCGAACAGCCTTATTGTAGCCGTGGATATGGTTACGCGCCCGTCCAGCGCCAAGGCCGCACAGCCAGCAGGTTGACCACCGGCCCCTGCCGCTGGACACGTCCCTGCACAGCTAACAGGGGCGAGTGTCGCCAGACGCGCCGGTACCTGGCGACCACATCGGGAGCGACGATCACATTGATCATGCCGAATTCGTCCTCCAGGGTGACGAACATGAAGCCTTTGGCCGTCGGCGGCGATTGGAGCACGGTGACCTGGCCGGCCACCCAGACAACCATGCCCTCGTGGCATTGCGAAGCAGCCAGATCGCGACTGCTCAATACGCCAGCTTCGCGCGCGCGTTGCCTGTGATGCGTCATGATGTGTTCGCCCGCTGACACGCCCATCACCCGTAACTCGCCAGCCATTGCCTCCAGCGGCGACAGGAGCGGTAACTCGTCCGGCGCGGGTTCAGGCTCGGCCCCGGCCAGCAGCGTCTCTTCCTCGTAGCGCAGTAGGCCAAGCTGCCAGAGCAAGCCGCGACGTCCATCCCTGGCTTCCCGTTGGCCTGGATCGATCCTGTCCAGCGCGCCGGCCAAGATCAGTCGCATCGACGATGAAGGTCTGCCGCAACTGCGCCAGGGCCTCCTGGTTGTCCTTGCGCCCTAACGCGCGGCGCAGCAACTCCCCCTGCCCGCCGCTCCAGCCGGCCAGCGCCTGCGCCACCTTCAACACCTGCTCCTGAAAGACGATCACCCCAGTGTATCGCGCAGGGACGGCTCCAGCGACGGGTGCAGGTAGCGAACCGGCTCCTGCCCTGACCGGCGGCGCAGATAGGGATGCACCATACCGGCCTGCACCGGACCGGGGCGAATCAGGCTGATCTGCACCACCAGATCGGCGAAGCTGGCCGGCCGCAGCCGGGGCAGCAACTGGGCCTGGGCGCGCGACTCGACCTGAAACACCCCCACTGTGTCCCCCGCCGCCAGCATCGCATACACCGCAGGATCATCGAAGCCAAGCCGATCCAGTCCACCCCTTCCCTGTTTTCCCTGACCAGCTATCTCCTTGCCTGCTGGTCTACCAATTTCCCAATCTACCAATCTACCTTCCACCACCCATCCCACTGCCTCCTCCAGCACCGCCAGCATGCGCAGCCCCAACACGTCGATCTTGACCATGCCCACATCCTCCAGCGCCTCATTGTCCCATTGTGTCACCGTGCGCCCGGCCATCGCGGCGGGCTCCAGGGGCATGATCTCGGCCAGCGGCTGGCGGCTGAGCACGAAGCCGCCGTTGTGGATGCCCAGGTGGCGCGGCAGGCGCTGGATCTCATCGCATATCTCCAGCAGCAGTTGCCAGGTGCGACGGTCGACGGGGGATGCGGCGTCACGCGGCGCGCTCCACAGCTCACGCCAGGTCTCCTCCAGCCCGCGCCGGTCGGCGGCATTGGCCAGCGCATCGATCAGGTCAGGAGGGAAATCCAGCGTCTTGGCTACGTCGCGCACCGCGCTGCGCTGGCGGTAGGTGACGAAGGTGCAGGCCATGGCCGCGTGCTCACGGCCGTAGCGGCTGTAGATGTATTGGATCACCTCCTCGCGGCGGTCGGCCTGGAAGTCGATGTCGATGTCGGGGGTGGCGGCGCGTTCGGTCGAGAGGAAGCGCTCGAAGACCAGGTCATGGGCCAGCGGATCGATGGGGGTGATGCCCAACAGAAAGGCTGTCAGCGAGTTGGCGGCCGAGCCGCGGCCCTGGCAGCGGATGCCTTGTTGGCCTACGTTGCGTCTCAGGCCCCTGGCAGCACCCAGGGTGCGTCGTACAGCTTCGAGGACGCAGACGTCCAGCCCGGTCAGACCTACTGGTACTGGCTGGAGGACGTGGACCTGAGCGGCGCGACAACGCTGCACGGGCCGGTGAGCGCGACGGTGCAGACGCCGACGGCGGTGACACTGAGCGGTCTGGAGGCTGCCAGCTCTACGAGCTGGCAGCCGTGGCTGCTTGCTGCGCTGCTGGCGTTGCTGGCTGCCGGCTGGGCGGCCAGCCGGCGCGCACGAACCCGTACTTGTGCCCTTTCCTTAACCAGGTCTTCCGGGCCAACGCCCTGTGGATACAACGCTCCACATCAACGTTCAGGAGGAAATCCCATGATGGACGGATGAAAACCACCCGGAGATGCAGGACGATGCAGCCATCGACCGCTGGCTGGCCGGCC
>JAAEKA010000205.1 GCA_014155705.1 Anaerolineae bacterium clx_CAG2
GTAACTTCTTTGCGCTGGGACTGACTTTCTGGATCTACGATCGGCCGTTGGACGGCACGCTGGCGTGGATCGAAGACAAGTTCAAGAAGAACCCGGCCACCCAGGAAGCCAACCGCCGGGCGTTGATGGCCGGCTATCACTTCGGCGACACCACTGAGTCCTTCTCCACCCGCTACAAGGTCAAGCCCGCAGCCCTGCCGGCCGGCGATTATCGCAAGGTGACCGGCAATGAGGCCATCGCGCTGGGCATGGTGACGGCTGCTACGCTGGCCGGCAAGCCGCTGGTCTATTGCACCTATCCGATCACGCCAGCCAGCGACATCCTGCATTTCCTTGCGGGCCTTAAGAACTTCGATGTACGTACCTTCCAGGCTGAGGATGAAATCGCCGCAATGGGCGCAACCATTGGCGCCGCCTTCGGCGGCGCCCTGGCTGCTACCGGCACCAGCGGGCCTGGCCTGGCCCTCAAGAGTGAAGCCATCAACCTGGCCATTGTGCTGGAATTGCCCATGGTGATCGTGGACGTGCAACGCGGCGGCCCCAGCACCGGCATGCCCACCAAACCGGAACAGGCTGACCTCTTGCAGGCCATGTTTGGCCGCAACGGCGAGAGTCCGATTCCTGTTTTGGCGCCCCAGTCGCCGGCCGATTGCTTCGACGTCACCATCGAAGCCTTCCGCCTGGCTGTGCGGGCCATGACGCCGGTCTTTGTGCTGTCCGATGGCTACCTGGCCAACAGCGCTGAGCCGTGGGCGCTGCCCAATCCGGATGGATTGCCCTTGATTGACGTTCGACACCCGACGCTGGAGGACTTCCAGAACGGCGCCGAGTTCCTGCCCTATGGCCGCAATCCTGAGACCATGGCCCGCCCCTGGGCCCTGCCGGGCGAGTTCGGCCTGGAGCACCGCATCGGCGGCCTGGCCAAGCAGCCTGGCACCGGCAATATCTCCTACGCGCCCGAGGACAACGAGCGCATGATCAGCGATCGCGCGGAGAAGGTGGCCCGGCTGGCGGAGTTCATCCCTCTGCTGGAGGTGTTTGGCAATCCCACCGGCGACCTGCTGGTGATCGGCTGGGGTAGCTCCTACGGCGCGATCCACCAGGCGGTCGATCGGGCTCAGCGCGA
>JAAEKA010000206.1 GCA_014155705.1 Anaerolineae bacterium clx_CAG2
GCGCTACCGCCAGAAGCGACGCGGCGCGGCGCTGAGCACCATCTCGCTGGTGGGCTACACCAACGCGGGCAAGAGCACTCTGCTCAACGCGCTGACCCGGCTGGCCGCGCCCGAGAGCGGGGGCGCCGACGTGCTGGCGGCCGACATGCTGTTCGCCACGCTGGACCCCACCACGCGGCGCGTGCGCCTGCCCGGCGGCCGCGAGGCGCTGTTCACCGACACCGTGGGCTTCATCCAGAAGCTGCCGACCGCGCTGGTGGCCGCCTTCCGCGCGACGCTGGAGGAGATCTCCGATTCCGATCTGCTGCTGCACGTTATTGACATAACACACGAAAACGCCATGGAACAGGCCGACGCCGTGGCCAGCGTGCTGCGCGAGCTGGGCGTGGTGGACAAGCCCATGGTGACGGCCCTGAACAAGGTCGATCTGCTGCCCGACCCCGAGGAAACGGTCGATGTCCTGCGGCGCGAGTTCGAGGACTCCCTGCCGACCTCGGCCGAAACGGGGTGGGGGGTGCCAGAGCTGCTGGAGCGCGTCGAGACCGTGCTCAATCGCAGCATGACGCCGGCTGAGGCGCTGATCCCATACAGCGCGGGCGAGCTGGTCAACCAGTGGCACGTGCATGGGCTGATCGAAGAGGGGGAGCACCTGGAGAACGGCGTGCGCATCAAGGGCATGCTGCCGGCAGAGCTGGCGGGGCGGATGGAGATGTATGCCACTGGGAAGCAGTGATACCTGCACCGATCACATTTGTTAACCTGGCATAGGTGCGATAGAATGTAGCTACAATGTAGTCACATTCAGGAGGCGCAGTAATGACTAAGACCATAGGTATTCGAGACCTGAAAAACGACACCTCACGTATCGTGCAAGCCGTGCGCGAAGAGGCCGTTGAGTATGTGGTCACCATGCGAGGTGAGCCAGTTGCTGTACTCCGTCCCTGGAAAGCGGAAGATGTCGACTTGTATCGTATGGCCAGCATCGACGATGAAATCGAAGAGATGAAAGTCCTGGCGCAGGACATCGCGGCTGCATGGAAGTCGCCTAAGAGCGGAGTAGAGTTAATCGAAGAGCAGAGGCGCGGCTGAGCATCGCATTCGGGGCTGCGATGCCGTTTATGTCGCCTTGGCGCAA
>JAAEKA010000207.1 GCA_014155705.1 Anaerolineae bacterium clx_CAG2
TCGTCCAGGCCATCCAGTAGCAAAGCGAGTGTCTCATGGGCAATCCAGTACCGAGCCACGATTTCGGGCACATCATAGCCGCGACGAAACTCACCCACTAACCAGTCGTCGAGCGATTGCTGCACGCAGTTGCTCGATCCCCGCCACCACGTCGTCCACCGGCAACTCCTCGCAGCCGATCTCCAACAGCAAATCTGCCTCGACGACAGTCAGCGCTGCCTGATCGGGTCCCTCACTCCCGATTTCTCTGCTTTCCCCGCCTACCTTCTCCCCATTTTCTAAAAATGGATACTCCATCCGCATCCGCTGCTCGGCGTACAGGTCGCTGACCAACCGCGCCAGGTCACGCATGCGGCCGAAGTAATTGGCGCGCTCGGTGACACCCACCGCGCCGCGCGCATCCAGCAGGTTAAAGGTCTGCGAGCAGCGCAGGATATAGTCGTGAGCCGGGATGACTAAGCCAGAGGCAATAGCGCTCTTGCCCTCGGCCTCATACAGATTGTACATCTGCTTGAGCCTGTCCACATCGGCCAGCTCAAAGTTGTATTTGCAGTACTCGATCTCCTGCTGCAGGTAGATGTCGCCGTAGCTGCGCTTACCGTCCCAGGTGATCTGCCAGACCTCGCGCACGCCTTGCAGGTACATGGCGATGCGCTCCAGGCCGTAGGTCAACTCGACGCTGACCGGCTCCAGCGTCATGCCGCCGGCTTGCTGAAAGTAGGTGAACTGGGTGATCTCCAGGCCGTCCAGCCAGACCTCCCAGCCCAATCCCCAGGCGCCCAGCGCGGGACTGGCCCAGTTGTCCTCCACGAAACGGATGTCGTGCTTGCGGCGGTCGATGCCGATGGCGTCCA
The DNA here is from genome assembly GCA_014155705.1 of Anaerolineae bacterium clx_CAG2. Lineage (GTDB taxonomy): Bacteria > Chloroflexota > Anaerolineae > JAAEKA01 > JAAEKA01 > JAAEKA01. Next base: position 855 of record JAAEKA010000207.1, read on the forward strand.
GGCTGCCCAGGTAGAGCTCCTGCGGGTTGCCGGGATCCGGCTTGAGAATGACCTGGTACTGGGTGTGCATCTGCATGCGGTTGGGGTTCTCGCCGTAGCGGCCATCGTCGGCGCGGAAGCTGGGCTCGGCATAGGCTACATTCCACGGCTCCGGCCCCAGTCGCCTGTCCGCTGGTAACTTGTGCTGTGTTGTTCCGTCGGCAGTGGCTGGAGGCGCTGGATCACTGGTTTGATGCGGACATGGATCGCGCTGAGGATACCGACTTCTGGATCCGGCTCTTG
>JAAEKA010000208.1 GCA_014155705.1 Anaerolineae bacterium clx_CAG2
GTCGGGCAGCGACTCTGATAGGGCCCGCTACCCGCTTCTCTTCGCCGTGCGCTGGCCCCCCCGCCGCGCCGCCAGGGATGCTTCGCCGGCCTCAGCATGACAGGCCGGGCCATTACCCATTACCCATTACCCATTCACCATTAACCATTGACAATTGACAATTGACCATTGACCATTGACAATTGACTGCCGCCAGGGATGCTTCGCCGGCCTCAGCATGACAGGCCGGGCCATTACCCATTCACCATTAACCATTGACAATTGACCATTGACAATTGACCATTAACATCCTCCTCCTCACCCACGTGCTCCCCTATCCGCTGGACGCCGGCCCCAAGGTGCGCGCCTACTACATGCTGCGCCGCCTGGCCGGGCAGCATCGGGTCACCCTGGTCTCCTTCGTGCGCAGCGACGACCGGCCGGAGTACGTGCAGCATCTGGCGGCGCTGGTCGAGGCCGTCCACACCGTGCCCTTGCGCCGCTCGACCGCGGCCAACGTGCGGGCCGGCCTGCGCGGCCTCGCCAGCGGCCTGCCCATCGTCATTGCCCGCGACGATTCGGACGAGATGGCCGCGCTGCTGCGCCGCCTGACGCAAGAGACCCGCTTCGACGTCATCCACGCCGACCAGCTCAGCATGGCCGCCTGGGCCCAACTGGCCGCGGCCGCCGCGCCCGCCCCCAATCCCTCCGCGACAGTTCCCAGTCACCCAGCCACCCGGTCACCCAGTCACCTTGTCACCTTGTCAATGGTTAATGGTGAATGGGTAATGGGTAATGGGTAATGGCCCGGCCTGTCATGCTGAGGCCG
>JAAEKA010000209.1 GCA_014155705.1 Anaerolineae bacterium clx_CAG2
CCTGAATTGGTAATCATCAACGCCTTGTGTGCCGCTACCTTCTGTCTTACCTGCTGAAGCAGAAGGACTTCTGGCTGGTCTACCTTCGAGTTTCCTCTCCATTTCGCGTTGGCGATGCACATGTACTTGGCGATCTGATCCTCTGCCTCCCAACAAAGGTCAATTTGGTGCGAATAAGTCGGCAGTTCAAGCCTCTGAGGATTTGGGACCAGTACGGAACGAATAATCTCGATATCCAGACCAAGCTGTTGAGCTATGTACCGCCTACAGAGTTCTTCATATTGCTTGGCATTCATTAACAGATCCTTCCGAACCACAGCAACTGCCTGCCATTGATATCGCAGCGCGCTGATGGGGTTCGCATCATAAGCCACCAACTATCCGCTCGGAAATCCGCACCTGCTGCCAGCCCGCTTGCAGGCGAGGGCTTGGGGTTGTGATTGTAAGTCCAGGTGCGCGATGGAGGCGGCTGGTTGGTTGGCCAGGAGATAGAGGGTTGCATGGCGTGTCGGAGGCTGGAGGATGTGTGGGTGTTTTGGGTGGGGAGGTCGGGAGGGCGAGGCGCTAAAGTGGGCGATGGCGGACGACGGAGGCGACCAACGTACCGCTCAGCCGCGTGCTCCAGCGCGTCGCCTGCAGCGAAGTGTTATGCCTTAATCGAGTGAATCGAGAGGTTTGCCTCAAAACACCCGGGGCCATCCACGGATTCCACAAAGAACACACGGTCAAAAGGCGATTCTTGAAACTCCGCCCTCATATGACGCAGCACGTCGTCTTCTAGCCAATGCTTGTCGTAGCAAAACAAGGTACTCCAGATAAGCAACCAAGGAGAATTGGAACTAGCCTTCTTCTCTTGCAAGTAGGAGACAGCGTCGCAGTACATGGCAGCAGTTCGCGGCAATGCATCGAGACTGCAGTCAACGCCTATACCCGCGACCGACGGTACATAGAACGTGCCGTTATCCACCCACTGAAAGTGTACGCGCGCGGAGTCCAGCTTAATGGCTTTCTGCTCGAGCGACTCGTCGATGAAGGCGGCAGTCGCATCAGCTAAGGCTTCGGGCCGCGGTACGGTGAACCTCGCTCCCGCGACAAAGGGCACGTGAACCTGAACCAGCAGTTGCCGGCTAGACGAC
>JAAEKA010000021.1 GCA_014155705.1 Anaerolineae bacterium clx_CAG2
TCCTGTAATCCGTCTAATCCGTGATTCAGATCCTTTGTCTGAATCACGGATTGCCACGGATTATTGGATTTCACGGAGCGGGAGAGCGCGTCGGGCGCACGTTCCCATCTGTGTCATCCTGCAATCCGTCTAATCCGTGATTCAGATCCTTTGTCTGCATCACGGGTTGCCACGGATTATTGGATTTCACGGAGCCCGAGAACACACCGCCGTGCACATTCCCATCAGTGTCATCCTGTAATCCGTCTAATCCGTGATTCAGACCTCTGACAGCACCAGCCGTTTGAAGGTCAGACTTTTGCTGCCGAAGTTGAGCAGCAAGCCGACCTCGAGACGGTAAGCCCTCAGGTAATTCAGCACCTGCGCTATATGTACGTCTTCGAGTTGGATGATAGCTTTTAGCTCGACCAAGACCTTGCCTTCCACCACGAAGTCTGCCCGGCGCGTTCCGATGGGATCGCGCATGTCTTTGTAGTATATCTCCTGCTCGATCTCACGAGCGAAAGCCAGCTCTGCCCGTGTCATCTCATACGCCATCGCGCGTTGATAGATCACTTCCTGGAAGCCGTTGCCCAGGTATTTGTGCACCTCAAAGCCGCAGCCCAGCACCCTGCCGGTGATATCCGCGTATTTCATCTTCTCTACCATGATCGTTGTCCTTGTCTTGGTGTGTGTCGGTCTGAATCACGGATTGCCACGGATGAACGGATTTCACGGAGCGGGAGAGCGCACCGCCGCGCACATTCCCATCTGTGTCATCCAGTAATCCGTCTAATCCGTGATTCAGATACTCTGTCTGAATCACGGATTGCCACGGATTATTGGATTTCACGGAGCCGGAGAGCGCGTCGGGCGCACCGCCGCGCACATTCCCATCCGTGTCATCCAGTAATCCGTCTAATCCGTGATTCAGATACTCTGTCTGAATCACGGATTGCCACGGATTATTGGATTTCACGGAGCCGGAGAGCGCACCGCCGCGCACATCCCATCCGTGTCATCCAGTAATCCGTCTAATCCGTGATGCAGACACTGTGGCCCATACGCGTCAGGTGACCTTTCACCCTGGTCTCCAGTTCGGCGACGCGATCGTCCAACTGCGGCAGCGGGGCGTCGTAGCGCTCGGCCAGCTCCTTGACCCGCCCGCTCAAGCCCTGCGAGATGCGCTCCAGCTCGGTCTGCACGTCTGCGGCCAGCGCGGCCAGCCACTTGTCGTCCACCACCAGAGTCTTGATCTCGTCCTCGCTCAACGCTTTGTACTTCGCGGCCGCCGCGCCGCTCCAGGCCCAGCGCTGCCAGCGCGCCGGGAACCAGGTCAGCCAGCCCAGGGCCAGGTAGAGGGCGACGGCTGCCACTGCGCCGAACATCAGCCGGCCCTGCGAGGCCGGCGTTAGCAGGGTCCAGCGCGCCACGCCGGCGGCCGTCAGGACGATGAAGAGCGCCAGCAGCGTGTGGCTCTGCCAGTTGGCGGGCAGGCGCCGGGCACGCGCCTGGCGGAGGAGGCGCAGCGCCAGGCCCGCGCCAGCCAGCAGCGTCAGGCCGCCCGTCAACAGATAGAACCAGCTCGGGGCCAGCACGTTGAAGGCGCCGAACAGGCCCCAGAAGGAGTACCAGAAGCTGCGCCACTCGCCGCGCAGATCGGCCAGGCCGAAGCCGGCCGGCCGTGCGCCGGCGATCTCCGCCATGCGGGCGATGCCGGCCAGCTCGCCGTACAGGCGCAGGTTGCGCAGGTACCACCAGCCCGCGATGGCGGCCACGACCGCGACCAGGAGCGAGCCGCGCAGCAGCCAGGTGCGCCACGAGCGGGCGCGCCAGGCTCCGAAGGTGACGGCCAGGGCCGCAATGGGCAGCAGCAGCGCGCCCGACACCTTGGTCAGGCTGGCCAGACCCAGCACGACGCCCAGCAGCAGCGTCTGCCGGCCGCGCAGGCCGGCTTGCTCCGATTGGACGTCGCGCACCATCAGCCACAGCGCTGTGGCGCTCAGGAGCATCAGCAGGTTGTCGTTGTTGACCGAGGCGTTGATGAAGAGCACCATCGGGTTGAAGGCCACGATG
>JAAEKA010000210.1 GCA_014155705.1 Anaerolineae bacterium clx_CAG2
GTCCACTCCCCGCCGCGGTTGACTGCCATGGTGCGGCCAGCCGTAAGCCACTGGCTGTCAGAACTGCGTGAGTGCCAACACCCAAATCCCCTGCTAGTCTAATAGCGTTTGCCGCTTCGTCCCCATGCGCCGCCAGCTTTCCAGCAGTCTTGCGACCGCGCACCATCAGCCCCACACCCGCCGGCACGAATGGCAGCGCCATTGCGGCCACATCCACCATCAACGCTCCGATGTTGACCAGTGATGGATCGCGCTTGACCTCGTGGATATCCCAGGCGATGTTGTCTGAAAGCAAACGCTGGTATCAAGGCCGGTGCAAGACCCACCCATTTCTCACGCGATATGCCCCTGCTTGCGCAGCCACTGCTGCGTGCGCCGCATGCCCTCGTCCAGATCGACGGTCGGCGCGTAGCCCAGCAGGCGCTGCGCTTTGGCGATGCTGAAACGGCTGGGGTTGAAGCGGAAGTGATAGCTCCACGGCCCCGGCACGGGCTTGCCCAACAGGCGGCGCAGCCAGCGGCCCGGCG
>JAAEKA010000211.1 GCA_014155705.1 Anaerolineae bacterium clx_CAG2
CGCCAGATGGTTTGCGAGGCATGGGCATGGGTTGGTTGGTGGATTGGTAGATCGGTAGGTTGGTGGATTGGTAGATCGGTAGATTGGTAGATCGGTAGGTTGGTAGGTTGGTGGCCGCGAGTTGCCAACTCTTGCGAGAAGTTGGCAACCCGCGGCGCTGCACGCTATCTCCTTTGCAGTTGAAGGGTTAGTTCCGCCGGGTTCGGCGTGTTGGGTCCGATGCAGACATCATCTTCCGTGTAGGGCCAATAGCCTTCAGCCCCGACGATAATGGAATAGCACTGGCCTTCGGCCAATGGCGCGGGCAGGACGTAGGCGCCACGCCGATCAGCTTCGGCCAAGATATACACTTCGTCATCGGTCCATTGGAAGGCGTCAACAACGATGCCAGGCATCAACACGATGAAGAAAGCGCCGGGAAGAGGCTGACCCGTATCAGCATCCACGATGACGCCCTGTACCTGCACACCGTCCGCCGATGGGGCAGGTTCGGGCGTGGGAGTGGGCCGCACGCCGCTGCCCACCACGGCGGATCCTCGTTGCACCACCTGCCCTGCTACCTCCAGTTCCTGCGTGTACTCGCCGTCAGGCAGCGGATCGCCGTTGGCGTGGATGGCGTTCCACCAGGTTCCCGACGGACCGTCGTAGTCGGCGCCCAACCACTTGAAGGGCGTTTCGATCACCAGTTGCTCGTTGAGGTAGACGCGGCTGACCATTGGCGTTCCGTCTTGCGCGTCGCGGTAATCCGAGAAGACGTAAAGCGCCAGGATGCCTGTCGGGAAACTGGTTGCTACCTTGATGGGCTTGCCGGTCTGCTGGTTGACCTCGGAGGCGAAGACGAAGGGCTGGAAGAGAGCCGCGCTGCCCTGTCCGCCGGCCACCGTGAAGGCTGCCCTGGCGGCGAGCTGTCCCTGGATGGCCAGCTCTAGCCGCCAGTTGCCCGCTTCGAGACCCTGGCCCGTGTTGATCTCCATCGTATAGCGGCCGGCGGGTCCATCTTCCCAACG
>JAAEKA010000212.1:0-16517 GCA_014155705.1 Anaerolineae bacterium clx_CAG2
GGGCGTGGCCGGCGCGCTGCTGGCCGGCACCCTCAGCGACCGCGTGGGGCGGCGGCGTATCCTCCTGATTCTGTCCGTGGCCGCGCCTCTGCTGCTGCTGGCCTTTATCTATGGCCCGCTCTGGCTGGCCGTGCCGTTGCTGCTGGCATTGGGCGTGGCCGCGCTGAGCCCTGGCCCGGTGGTTCTGGCCCTGGTGCAGGACCAATTTCCCCACAACCGGGCCTTCGCTAACGGCGTCTACCTGGGTATCGCCTTCCTGTTGCAGGCGGTCGCTATCTGGAGCGTCGGCGCCATGGCCGACACCCTGGGTCTGACCGCCGCCTACACCGTCGCCGCCCTGCTGGCCCTGCTCAGCATCCCCGCCGTCCTGCGTCTCCCCGGCCGCGTCGCGCCCAGCAATTAATCCGCCACAGCACGCAGGCTAAGTATCTGAAAATAAGCTCGCGCTTTGGCCGGTCTCCTGACCAAGCCAATTTGCCACGTTGTTTGCGGACAGTTACTTAGCGCCGCCACATCCATTTTACAAAAAAGACCCTTCGAGCCTTTGCAGCCCGAAGGGTCTTTTTTGTCAACCGGTGTGACTTACTTGCCGTGCTTCAGCGCAGCGTGCGCCGCCGCCAGGCGGGCAATCGGCACGCGGAAGGGGGAGCAGGAGACGTAGTTCAGCCCCAGGCGATGGCACAGGTCGATAGACTGGGGGTCGCCGCCGTGCTCACCGCAGATGCCCACATCCAGGTCGGGGCGGGTGGCGCGGCCGGCCTTGACGGCCATGTCCATCAGCGCGCCTACGCCGTCCTCGTCGATGCTGGCGAAGGGGTTCTCCGGCAGGATCTTCTTCTCGATGTACTCCAGCAGGAAGCCCTTTTCCGCATCATCGCGCGAGATGCCGAAGGTCATCTGCGTCAGGTCGTTGGTGCCGAAGGAGAAGAACTGCGCCATCTCGGCGATCTGGCCCGCGGTCAGGGCCGCGCGCGGGATCTCGATCATGGTGCCGAACTGGTAGTCAATCTCGATACCCTTCTCGGCCATCACGGCCTTGGCCTCGGCCTCCAGCGCCGACTGCTGCACCTTGAGCTCGTTGATGTGCGAGGTCAGCGGGATCATGATCTTGGGATGGACGTCCACGCCATCCTTGGCGCAGTCACAGGCCGCCTCGAAAATCGCGCGCACCTGCATGCGGGTCAGGCTGGGGAAGTGGATGCCCAGGCGCACGCCGCGCAGGCCCAACATGGGGTTGGACTCGTGCATGCTCTGGACAGCCGACAGCAGCGCGTCCTTCTCAGCCAACTCCGGCGAGCCAGGCTTGGTCAGCCGCAGTTCGGTCACCTCGACCAGCAAGCCTTCCTGCGAGGGCAGAAACTCGTGCATGGGCGGATCGATCAGGCGGATGGTGACGGGCAAGGTGTCCATGGCCCGGAACAGGCCGTCGAAGTCCTCGCGCTGGAAAGGCAGCAAGATAGCCAGGGCCGCGTCGCGCTCGGCCTCGCTCTTGGCCAGAATCATTTTCTGCACGGTAGGCAGGCGATGAGTCTCGAAGAACATGTGCTCGGTGCGGGTCAGGCCGATGCCCTCGGCGCCGAACTTGCGAGCGCGCTGGGCGTCGACCGGGTAGTCAGCGTTGGCCCACACACCCAGCGTGCGCAGCTCATCGGCCCAGCTCAGCAGTTTGATCAGGTAGGGGTCCTCGATATCGGGAGCCTTGGTGTCGATCTTGCCGGTGAAAATCTCGCCCGTGGTGCCGTCCAGCGAGAACCAGTCGCCTTCCTGATAAACCACGCCATTGACCGTCGCCTTGCGCTCCTCGACGTTGACCTCCATCGCGGCCACGCCGACCACGGCAGGGATGCCGAACTGGCGGGCGACCAGAGCCGCATGGCTGGTGCGGCCGCCGCGGCTGGTGAGGATGCCCTTGGCGGCCAACATGCCATGCACATCGTTGGGAGTCGTCTCAGGGCGCACCATGATCACGGCCTTGCCATCTTCCTTGGACCAGCGCTCGGCCGTGTCCGCGTCGAAGGTGATCTGGCCCACGGCCGCGCCGGGGGAGACGTTCAGTCCGATGGCCACCAGCTCGCCGCGGCCGGTGGCTGCCTTCTTGGAGTCCATGTCGAACTGCGGGTGCAGGTAAAAGTCCACGTCCCACGGCTGGACCCGCTTGACGGCCTCGGTCTTGCTGATCAGCCCCTCGTCGGCCATGTCGACCGCGATACGGATCGCGGCCTGGGCGGTGCGCTTGGCGTTGCGCGTCTGCAAGATCCACAGCGTGCCGCGCTCGACGGTGAACTCAATGTCTTGGGTCTCGCGGTAGTAGTTCTCGAGCTGGTGGCAGATGGCTTCGAGCTCCTCGTACATGACCGGCATGATGTCCTTCATGTCGCTCATCTGCATGGTCTGGCGCGTACCAGAGACCACATCCTCGCCCTGGGCGTTGATCAGGAAGTCGCCCTCGATGCTGGGGTTGCCATTGGAGACGTCGCGTGTGGTCAACACGCCCGTGCCGCTGTCCTGGCCCATGTTGCCGAAGACCATGGTCACGATGTTGACCGCGGTGCCCAGGTCGTGGGCGATCTTGGAGGCGTTGCGATAGTCGAAGGCGCGCTTGCCGTTCCACGACTTGAAGACGGCTTCGGTGGCCAGCTTGAGCTGTTGGTAGGGGTCGCTGGGGAAGTCCTGGCCCGTGTGCTCCTTGACGATCTGCCGGAACCTGGCGGTGATCTCTTTGAGCTCCGCCACGCTCAGGTCGGAGTCGCTGGCGACGCCGGCCTTGTGCCGGTAGGCTTCCAGCACCTTCTCAAAGGCTTCCTTGTCGACGTTCATCACCACAGAGCCGAACATCTGCACCAGACGCCTGTACGAGTCATAGACGAACTTCTCGTTGCCGGTCAGCTTGACCATGCCGGCCACCGTGTCGTCGTTGAGGCCGATGTTGAGCACCGTGTCCATCATGCCGGGCATGGAGAACTTGGCGCCGGAGCGGCAGGAAACCAGCAGCGGGTTGCTGGGATCGCCGAAAACCTTGCCGGTCGCGGCCTCAGTGGCCTTCATCGCGGCCAGCTCCTGCTCCCACAGGCCCTCGGGGAACTGCTCGCCCGCGGCCAGGTAGGCGTTGCAGGCTTCGGTGGTGACGGTGAATCCGGGGGGTACGGGCAGCTTGCCGCGGATCATGTCGGCCAGGCCCGCGCCTTTGCCGCCCAGCAGCGCACGCACGCCGTCCCAACTGCCGCCAACGTATGCTTCGGCTTCGTCCACCTCGGTGAACAGGTAGACCCATTTGTGACTCATCTTGGAATTGCTCCTTTGGGTTTTGTCAGATCGTTTTCGCCAAATCCGCCGGACTTGGCCGGCGGACGAATTCGCTACCACGACTGGATGGAGAAGACTGCCAGATGCTCTGGCAGCTAAATAGCAATGGACCGGACACACGCCGGTTGCCAAGCGTAGATTATACGACTTCGAGGGGGAAAAGGCAAGAAAGAGGGTAAAGTGGATTCCTTGTGAAACGCGAAACGAGAGGCGGCGCAGGCGCTTGTGACGGCTCAACCGCGCTGCCAGAACTGGCTGTCAAACACGCTGGCGCGCAGCAGCCGCTCCAGACCTGGATCGACCACACTTAGTCTGGACGCATCGGCCAGGAACGTACGCAGGCCCCAGGCGAAATAGCTCTGGGGCGTCGCCGCAACCTCTGGCGGCGCGTAGCCCAGGCGCCATTGGCGCTGCAACCGGCGGCCCACCTCAGCCCAGACCACGCTGCGGCCCGCGCCGTCGCTCAGGCTGGGGCCGTCTGGCTCGCCGTCGCTGCCCAGCAGATGATCCAGCAAAGCGGCCAGTGGGCTGGCCAGTCCAGGTTCAGCCAGCAGTGATCGCGCAGCCACCCATGCCACGCCGTCATAGTCGCGCCGGCCCACCGGCTGCACGCCGGGCGTGTAATTGTGACGTAGCGACGTCACTACCGCATGGCCGCGCGCATGACCGGACCAGAAGCGCAGCAGTTCCACCGGAACGCGCGCCAGCGGCGCCAGCAGCAGTCGCCCCAAGTCCAGCGGGCTGCGCAGCCGCGCGGCATCCTGAGTTGGCAGCCGCGCCAACGTGCCGGGCTGGACATGCACCTTGTCGCGCAGCAGAGCGCGCAGGGCAGCGTGGGTTTCTGGTGTGCTCATAGACGATGCTCGCAACTTTTCCCTTCGGGTTGCGTAGAGTGGGTTGACACGACACAGGACTGACAATCCTGGTCTGCCGCTGAAGACGCTTTCGAGCTGGCAAGCTACTCTGTTCCAGGTGTAGGATTGTCAGTCCTTTTGACACAAGAGACCAAACCATGACCGAACAAAACGGACCCATTATCGACGGAACCGCCAGAGAAATACCGACCAGGAAGCGCCTCTACCGCTCGACCACCGACCGCGCCGTGGCAGGCGTAGCCGGCGGGCTGGGCGAGTTCTTCGGCATCGATCCGGGCATCGTGCGGGTGGCGTGGCTGCTGGCCAGCCTCCTGACCCTGGGCATCGCGCTGCTGGTCTATGCCTTGCTGGCGTGGATCATGCCCAAGGAGCCGCCGGAGTACGCCGCCATCAAGATCACACCGCGCGGCGACCTGTGGCCGCGGCTCAAAAGCAACCCGATCGTGCTGTGGGGCGCCCTGCTGCTGTTGATCGGCGCCCTGCTGCTGGCGGGCAACTTCGGCCTGCTGCCCTGGCGCATCGACGCCCTGTGGCGAGGCTTTATGAGCCTGCTGGCGCCAGCGCTGCTGATCGGCCTGGGCCTCTACCTGGTGCTGGTCTTCCTGGGCCGGGCGCCTGACCTGCGCCGTGTGGCCAGAGCTGGCGGCGACCTGCGGCGCAAAGGAGCCGATCTGCCGCTGCGCCGATCCCGCTTCGACCGCCAGCTCGCCGGCGTGTGCGGCGGCATCGCCGCCCACCTGGATATCGACTCGCTGGTCGTGCGCATGGCCTGGGTGCTGCTCACTGTCATCACCGGGGGCGTCCTGGGCATTGCGCTCTACGTGGCTGCCGCGTTGGTGGTGCCGCTGGAGGATGCCTAACAACGAGTAACGAGTAACGAGTAACGAGTAACACGTAACCCGGAAGCGTCTCGCACCAATCCGGTTACGTGTTACTCGTTACGCATTCTTAGGTAGCACGTTCCTGCAACCAATGTTGCCAGCCTCAGGCCAACCGGGTATAATCCAGTCTGATCAGTCATCCAAGGATTCTCGGTTGTAAAGGAGTACAGGCTATGCTGGGCAGTTTGTTCCGTTTCGTTGGCGGCGTCATGATCGGCGCCACGGCTGGCGCTTTAGGAGCCGCGCTGCTGGCGCCCAAGAGCGGCGAGCAACTCAAGAGCGATGCGCTTTCCTACTGGGAGCAGGTCAAGCAGGCTGGCTACGAGGCCGAGGCTGCGCGCCGGGCTGAGCTGGAGACCAAGTTCAAGAAGGCCAAGCTCAATCAGCCCTTTGAGCTTGACCTCGACTACTACCCTTCGGAAAAACGCGTCGAGACCAAGTTCAAGGCCGGCGGGCAGGCTCAGGACGATTCGGCGCCCAGCGGCTCGTAGAGCTGGCAGCGCGGGCAGAAATGCGTGCTGCGCTGGCCTAGCTTGATGCGCTCGATGGGCGCGCCGCAGACCGGGCAGGGATGGCCGGCCAGGTGATAGACCTGATGGCGGCGCTGGAAGCTGCCCTGTACCCCGGTAGGACGCCGGTAGTTGGTCAACGCGCTGCCGCCTAATGAACTACCCCCTTCGCGAATCGCCGTGGCCAGCGTCTGGCGGATGGCCGTGTGCAGCCGGTTGCAGTCGGCCTGGGTGAGCGTGCCGGCCGGCCGCCGTGGGTCAATGCCCGCGCGAAACAGCGCCTCGTCGGCGTAGATATTGCCCAGCCCCGCCACGACTCGCTGATCCAGCAGCAGGGTCTTGATCGCCGTACGGCGCCCTTGCAGCCGGTTGAACAGTTCCAGAGGGGTGAAGCTCTCGCTCAACGGCTCAGGCCCCAGCTTGCCAATCACGCTCTCCGGCTCGTCCACCAGGTAAAAACGGCCAAACTTGCGGGCATCCCGATAGCGCAACTGCTGGCCGTTGTCCAGGTCCAACACGGCATGAACGTACCGCTCCACCTCGGCCTGGGCAGGGACGACGTGCAACTGGCCAGTCATGCGCAGATGAACGACCCACGTGCATCCATTGTCCAGGGGAAAGAGCAAATACTTGCCTCGGCGGTCGGTGTTGACGATCTGCCGGCCGGTCAGCTCCACGGCAAACGCTTCCGGCGACTTGCCGTGCACCAGACGCGGCCATAGGATCCGTACATCCAGCACGCGCCGGCCCACCAGCAGCGGCTTCAGGTCTCGGACGGTGTTTTCGACTTCGGGTAGCTCAGGCATGGCTGATATTCTACCGCAACCCCGCCAAAACAGCACATCTGGCGGCGCAAAAAAACGACCGCCCTTCGCACGAGAGGCGGTCGTTCTCATCGTTATCTGCTGTGGCCGGTCTCCTGACCGCGCCACACCCGGCTACGGCGCCCGGCTGAGCTGCCAGGCCCCCGCCAGCAGCAACACGACCAGCACGGCCAGGCCGATTTGCAGCGCCAGCAGCACACCTGGCGGCAAGCCCAGGAAGCCTGGCGCTGCCGTTGCCGCCTCGGTTGGCACCTTGGCGATGATGGCTGTCGGATCGCCCTGGTCCGGCGTCAGGCCGCCCAGTTCCGGCTGAACCTGCGCAGTCTGCGCGGCGGGGATGATCTCCGTGCGCACTCCCACATCGCCGACCAGCAGCACCAGCAGCATGACCGCAGCCATGGCGGCTGCCCCGCGCAGAGTGGCCGGCTGCAGCCAACTCAGCCAGCCGCGCCGCTGTCGTGTCTGGCCCAGCATGGCCTCAGTCAGCGTGAAAGGCCGCGGAGCAGGCACGCGCGGCGCGGCTGCCAGCAGCGTTTTAGTATAGCGCAGCGTAGCCAGCGAGGAAGCCAACGCAGCGTCGCCAGCCAGGGCAGCCTCGATCCGGCGTTGCTCCTGGGGCGGCAGTTGACCGTCCAGGTAGCTAGACAGCAATTCGTCGTCGATGGCGTCGTTGGGTGGGTGAATGATCATGGAATGGTGTGTGATTGTAGCGATTTCGGAAGTTGCCGGTTTCAGCAGAGTGGTGGTTCTAATAGGAAAGGGCGTCAGTCCGGCACGAGCGGCAACTTCCGAAATCTGGCGCCGCTCATAGCGAGTCTTCGGTCTCTAGACGGTAGCGTTTAGGCAAAAGTTCCTGCTGCGCCAGCAGGAAGTCGCGCAACTTGGCCCGCGCCCGGCTGAGACGTGACTTGACCGTGCCCAGCGAGGTGTCCATCACCGCGGCGATCTCCTCGTAGCTCAGCCCCTCCACGTCCGACAGGGTCAGCACCATGCGCTGCTCGGCCGGCAACTGCTCGATGCCGCGCTGGATGACATGGCTCAGCTCCTGGCGCAGGGCATAGTCTCCCGGCTCCTCGGCGTGGTCCACCAGCTTGCCTGCGTGCTCCGGGTCTATCGCCAGATCCTCCAGCGAGCTGGCCGGCCGGCGCTGCACATGGCGCAGTTGGTCGTAGCAGACGTTGGTGACGATGCGCAGCAGCCAGGCCTTGAACGAGCCGCCCCGATACTGGTTCAGGTTGCGATAGGCCTTGATGAAGGCTTCCTGCGCAGCATCCTCCGCGCCCTCGGCGTTGCCCAGAATGCGGTAGGCCAGGTTATATGTCATGCCCTGGTAAGTGAGCACCAGGCGATTGAACGACGCGAGGTCGCCCTGGCAGGCGGCGTCGATCAGGGCTTGTTCATCCATAGAAGGGCGCAAAACGCGAATTTGGCGAAACTGTCATGTTCGGCTATACTGCCCGCATGGGTCACTGCCGAAGTGGCGGAACAGGCAGACGCGACGGTCTCAAAAACCGTTGAGCATTACGCTCATGTGGGTTCGATTCCCACCTTCGGCACTCGATAGGACGGCTTGTCAGCCGCAAACGCTGGCATTATACGTCCAGTCGGCGATTTAGCTAAGTTTGAAGGACGCGAAAAGGGAATTGGCCGCCCGGCGGTTCGATTCCCTTCTCTATGTTACAACCAAAGGCGCTGGCCCTCCGCAAGAACGCCCGCTGGCGTTGGAGCTTGGCGACCGAACGGTTACAAAACTCTATGGTAAAACCCCCTATACAGCGCAGCGCACCGTCATCCTTCAAGATAGCCCGCGTTGCCGTGTTTGTCCTCCTGGCGGTTACAGCCCTGCTCAGCGGCTGTGGGTCCAGGTCAAACCCCAGCACACAACCGCAAACCGCCGAACAGCGCAACGCCGCCATCGTGGCCATCGCGCAGCAGTTCGGCGCAACCCAAGACCTCGAAGCCGCGCAGGTAGCGCTGACGCCCCTCAGCCTGCCCAACCCGGGACAGTCGGTCTTGACCCTGGCTGAAGCCTACATCGCCGAGGGCCAGGACACCCGCACCACGGTCGGGCTGATCGCGCTGGCCAAGGCGCTGGGCCCGGTCAGCCGCATGGCTGAGGATTTCCTGACGCTCGAGGGCGCCAGTTCCGGCGTGCCCGCGGCGGTGGCCATGGCGCCAACGGCGACGCCCTTGCCGGCTCCCACCGACACACCTCCGCCGCCCACCGAAACCCCAACGCTGGAGCCGACGACCACGCCGACCGGCACACCCCAGCCGACGGCCACGCCAACCGAGACTCCGATCCCGCAGCCGCCGGCCTCGGCCGATTCGCCCATCACCGTGCGCGGCGGGCCGGGCACGGTCTATCCCGTGGTCGGCCAGTTGCAGCCCGGCCTGCCGGTAGACATTCTGGGCAGCAACGCCGATAAAACCTGGTGGCAAGTGCTGTTGGGCAATGGCAACGAGGGCTGGGTGGCTGCATCCGTGGTGGATGTGACTGGCCCGCTGGATGCCGTCGCCGTGGCTGCCAATATCCCGCCCGCGCCGACGCAGGCCCCGCGCCCTACGGCCGCGCCGCAGGCCACAACAGCGCCGGCCGCACAGCCAACACAAGCGCCTGCGCAGTCGGGCGGCTATGCTCTGGTGAATTTTCGTTTACGACCCGTTGGTACAGACTCTCAGCGTTGCGATGGCGGGGACCATAACATCTTCGTCACAGTGATAGACGCTGGCGGCAACCCGATTGACGGCGTGCGTGTTCAGGAGATTTTTACGGGCGATATCAAAGTCACTGGCGCCCAGGGCAAAGGAGCAGGCCGCGCCGAGTGGGACATTTACCGCGGCGGAGGCGGTGTGGTCCAGATCGTGGATGAAAACAATAACCCCATCAGCGCCCAAACGCCGGGCATGAGCGCTGACTGGCCCGCGATCGACCTCATGTATGCGGCTGGTTATTGCAACTGCAAGCCGCATCCTGACATCGAAAGCTGTCGGGCAGATCTTGAAAGCAAGATGTACTTCTTTGCTGTCGGCCACTACGTCTACGAAGTGACTTTTCAGCGCCAGTAACGACGCTGTACAGGTCATCATGCAAAACAAACCACAAAGGAGATGCCTGTGACATCTCAAGCTAACAACCGAGCGCCGCTCTTCGAGGGCCTCGGGCCATCGCAACAAGCGCTGCTGGAAGAGCGCCTGCAGCCGGTGCAATTCGCGCCGGGTGAGGCGCTGTTCAAGGCAGGCCAGCCGGCGGCCCGCATGTTCCTGCTGGAGAGCGGCCGGGTGCGGCTCGTCACCGAGCGCGGTCAGGTCCTGGCCACCCTCGGCCCTGGCAGCACCCTGGGCGACCAGGACTTACTATCTGGCAGCCCACACGCCACCGGCGCCGAGGCCGTTGGCCCGGTCAGCGCACAGGCGCTGGCGGCCAGCGACCTGGAGCGGCTGGTGCAGCGTGATCCCAACCTGGGCATCGCGCTCAGCCGGGCCACACGCGCCCCGGTCGCTGCCCTCAACAACTATGTGCTTAGCCGCCTGCAGGCGGTGCCGGGCTGGCGCAGAGCCAGCCGCGCGGCCTTGCTGGCCGCCGCTGAGCAGCTCGCTGTCAGCGACGTTCCGGCAGGCCAGCGCTTTTATAACGCTGGCGACCCACCGGCCGCGCTATACATCGTCGAACGCGGCCAGGTACGTCTGGCCGACCCTACCGGCTCTGAAGGTGACATCACGCTGGGCGCGGGCGCAGTCTTTGGCGACCTGGAGCTGCTGACGGGCAAGGCGTACACCCGCGGCGCCGAGGCGGTGGGCGATACCACGGCCTGGACGCTCAGCGCAGCCGCCTTCGGCGACGTAACCCAACGCTACCCCGAGTTGAGCAGCGCGCTTAGCCGTGAGGTGCGGGCGCAACTTAGCCTGGCCGACCAGAAGCTGGCCGGCCAACGGCTGCGCCAACTGCCTACCTTCAGCCGCTGGCCCGACGATGCCCTGAGCGACGTGGCTGCCGCCATGCTCTTGCAGCATGTGCCCGCGCGCGATTGGGTCTACCGCAAAGGGGATCCCGGCGAAGGCATGTTCCTGCTGGAAAAAGGCCAGGTGGAACTGCGCGGCGATGACGAGGTGCTGGCCCGGCTGACGGCCGGCAACGAATTCGGCGAGATGGCGCTGGTCACCGGCCGGCCCCGCTCTTCGGACGCCGTCGCGACCAGCGACGCCAACCTGTGGGTGCTGTTCCGCAACGACTTCGAGCGGGTTCTGGCCCGCTATCCGGCCGTGCAGGCTGCTATCAACGAGACGGTAGCCCAGAAACTGGCCTCGGCCGACGAGACCTTCTTCGACAAACATCTGCGCCAGATCACCCTGCTGTCGGGCCTGTCCCGACCCCAGTTGGATGCAGTGCGCAAGCGCCTGATGGCGGCCCGCTTCCGAGCGGGTGAGTTGGTTTTCCAGCAGGGCGATGACCCGGATGGTCTCTACCTGATCGAACGCGGCCAGGTGCAGATCGAAACGGCCAGCGCCAGAGGCTTCGCGCCGGTGGCGACCATGAGCGACGGCGACGTCTTCGGCGAAGGCGCTCTGTTGCTGGAAGGCCAGCGCAGCTCCAACGCGCGCGCGCTGACCGACCTGGATGCCTGGATGTTGCGCCGCGAGGACTTCGAAGACCTGATGCTGCAGTACCCTGCCCTGGCGCTCAACCTGAGCCGGGTGCTGGAGGGACGGCTGCGGGCCACAACGTCCCAGGCGCAGCAGGCGCCAGCGGCCTATCGCGCCGAGGCAGCGGCTATGGCTGCGGCAACAGCCATGCCGGCGGCTAAGCCGGCCAAGTCAGCTAAGGTCCCCGCACAGCCGTCCATGGCGCCAGCGTCTGCTGCGGCTGCAACGGCTGCGCCCGGCGGTCTGCGCGGCGCGCTGGGCAATGCCGTTCAGTGGTTCGAGACTGCTGGCACAGGGACCAAGGTGCTGCTGATTATCGTCGCAGCGCTGCTGATCTATCTCTGTGGTGTGGTCTTGCCCTACAACCTGTTGATCAAACCGGTGGCAGCCGCCGAGGCCGAGGCGAGCCAGTTGGTGATGGTTGCTGCAATGCCGGTGCGCGGCGGCGTAGAGGCGCCAACGCCCGAGCCGCTGGCTGCCAGCCGCGGTGTGGCCCTGGCCCAGGTGGTATCAGGCATCGAGCCGACGCCCACCTACACCCCATGGCCGACCCTGACGCCCATCCCCAGCCCGACTCCCACGGTGACGCCAACGCCGACGGACACTCCCGTGCCCACCGACACGCCGACGCCTGAGCCAACGCCAACCTGGACGCCTGTGCCGACCAACACCCCTGTACCGGTAGTGCAGCGGGCAGTGGCGCAGGCGCCAGCAGCCGCCCCGGTAGAACAACCGGCTGCCAAGGCCGCGGCCGCCCCGGCGCCGTCCGTGGAGTGGCGCCTGGTCACGGCCCGCCGGCTGAGCGCCTGCGAGAACCGCGGCAAGCACAACATCTTCGTCAAAGTGTTGGATGCTGCCGGCAACCCGGTGGATGGTGTGATGGTGGTGCAGGCTAACAATGGCAACCCCGGCGACATCCTGGATCGCATGGTCAGCGGCACCAAGGGGGCAGGTCAGGCCGAGTTCATCATGTGGAAGATCGCAGAGTACATGGTGTTCATCGCTAACCCCGATGGCTCCCCGGCCAGCACCGACTTCGCCCAGCCGATCCACTCCAACTTTGTCGACGAAGAGAACTGCTCGGACGGCGGCGGCGGCAATACGCTGTTCCACAACTCGTTCGAGATCATCTTCCAACGCACAAGCTGATACAACCTGGCTTCACCAAGAGCTGTCATTGCCGCGCAGCAATGACAGCTCTTTCCTTTCATCGCCCATCAGAGGAGAGCTGGCTCAGCCGGCTCTCCTCTTTTCTTTGCCCTTGCGGTTGGTTGTGCTGCTGAAAATGGAATCGCCAGGGCGCCTCGCAGATCAGGTTTTCTCAGTAAGCTCATCTATGTT
Source organism: Anaerolineae bacterium clx_CAG2 (assembly GCA_014155705.1). Lineage (GTDB taxonomy): Bacteria > Chloroflexota > Anaerolineae > JAAEKA01 > JAAEKA01 > JAAEKA01. The sequence goes on from JAAEKA010000212.1 coordinate 12,378, forward strand.
ATAATCCCGCGGCCTTCCTATACATCGGGTGACTGCTCATACAGGGGTAGAGAAACCCGGTTTCTGACCAACCGGCTGAGCAGTTACAACATCTGTTTGAATCTGTGCCCACACCTGGCTGGAGCTCTGTACTCAATGCTTACCCTGCGCTCATTTCGCTGGCCGGCTATGCTGGCCATGCTGTTGCTGATTGGTCTGCTTGCTGACGCTTGCCGCTCAGACCAGCCCGAGACCACGCCATCGACCGCCGCATCGGCTGCCACCTCGCCAGCCTCCCCTGCGCCAGACCTGGTGGTACAGCCGGCCTTCACAGCAACACCCCCGCCGACGCCAACGACCGAGCCATCGCCTACCGTGGATTTGGCAGCGCTGACAGGGGATGCGGCCCTGGCGGCTGGCGTCTCGCCCTTCACCGGCCTGTCGGTGGACAATCCGGAGCTGCTGGAACGCATGCCCGCAGCCGTCAAAATCTCCAACTCGCCCATCGCCCGCCCCCAGTCCGGCCTGAGCAAGGCCGATGTGGTGCTCGAGCACCTGGCTGAGGGAGGCATCACTCGCTTCACGGCTATCTTTCACAGCCAGGACGCCGAGCGCATTGGCTCAGTGCGCAGCGCACGGCTCATCGATCTGGAGATCCCCGTGCTTTTCGACGCTTTCCTGGTCTACTCCGGCGCCCACGGCGAGGTCAACCGTCAGATCGAGGACTCCGACTTCGGCGATCGCACCCTCTCCGACGATCGCAACGATCCTGGTTTCTATCGCCTGGAGATCGCGGGACGCGCCTACGAACACACCCTCTTTACCGACAGCGATCTGCTACAAGAGGTTGCAGCGGACAAAGGCTGGACCACGCCCCCGCGCTACCGCGGCTGGCAGTGGAGCGAACAGCCCCCCCGCCTGGCTCAACGGGCGCGCAGCATCAGCATTCCATACAGCGCCGAATACTCCGACGTAACCTACCAATACGACTCTGCTTCAGGCGGATACCTGCGCAGCACGTTGGGTGAACCACATGTGGACGACCTGACCGGCGAGCAACTGGCCGCCGACAACGTCGCTGTGCTGTACGTCAACCACGTGCCCACGCTGATCGTGGAAGATTTATTGGGATCCACATCGGTGCAGATCCAACTGTGGGGCGAGGGGCGTATGCAGCTTTTCCGCGACGGTACGGTGCAGGAGGGGAAATGGCTTCGCCCGCAGCGGGAGGACCCGCTGTTGTTCGTGGACGAAGCCATGCAGCCTCTGGAATTAAAGCCGGGCAACGTATGGATCCAGATCGCACCGCTGGACATGGACGTCACCAGCGCGCCATAGTCGGTAGGACTGCCAGTCCTCGGAAGGACTGGCAGTCCTGTTTCTGAGCCACTGAAACTGTACGTAGGCTTGCGGAATACGATACGAATGACGAGTAGCATGGGGATATCATGGACCAAGCACTGATTCTTGCCCCCAACGACGCTGCAACCAACGCTCGTTTCGAGCTATTGAGCGACGTGCGTGATGTGTTCACTGTCAACCGATTGACGACCCAGAACGGCAAGCAGCCTGCTCTTCTGTTCTACGGCCGACTGCTGACCGACGCAGACACGGCGCTGAGTCTGCTGGAACCGCGCTTTGCCGCACGCGGCTTCACCCCCATGTTACAACGCAGCGGTGAGGATGAGCTGCTGATCGCCGTGCCAGGGGTGACGAGCGCGGGCCGCACCCGCCTGTGGCTGCACCTGCTGCTGGTGCTGGCCACCATCGGCACCACCACCCTGGCCGGGGCGACGCTGGCAGGCGTCAACCTGGCGCGCAACCCGGCCGGCATCCTGATCGGCGTGCCCTTCTCTTTGACGCTGATGACTATCCTGACAGCGCACGAACTGGGACACTACTTCATGGGCAAGTGGCACCGCGTGCAGGTCAGCCTGCCCTATTTCATTCCCGTGCCCTTCAGCCTGGGCACCTTCGGCGCGTTCATCCAGATGCGCAGCCCTATCCGCAATCGCCGCGAGCTATTCGATGTCGGTTTCGCCGGGCCAATTGCCGGCTTCGTGGCGGCGCTGGCCCTGCTAATCTTCGGGCTGGTTCTGTCGGATGCACTGCGGGCCTTCCGCACTTTCGGCCCGCCGCTGGGGGACTCGCTGCTGACCAGCCTGCTGACCCATCTGCTGCGTCCCCAGGAGACGGCAACCATCCTCAGTCGCAATCCCATCGCGCTGGCCGCCTATTTCGGCATCCTGCTGACCGGCATCAACCTGCTGCCGGCCGGCCAACTCGACGGCGGCCACATCGCCTACGCGCTGTTCGGGCGCTCAGCCCGCCCGTTGGCCGTAGCCACGGTGCTGCTGCTTTTCGTGATGGGCGTGTTGTTCTGGTCAGGTTGGTACCTGTGGGCCGGCCTGATCTTCATCACCGGCCTGCGCCATGCGACCCCGCTCAACGATGTGACCCCCCTCGATCGCGATCGCTGGCTGATTGCCGTGGGCGTGCTGGTGATCTTTGTGCTGACTTTCATTCCCCAGCCGTTGCGCACCTTCTAACGACAATCTCAGCGACGGGGCGGACGGTGGTTTCGATCCGGCGCAGAGACTTCGGAAGTGGCCGATCCACGTTTGCACAGGGCCTTATTACGGCCAATACCCACTGCTTCTGACCGCTCGGCCACTTCCGAAGTCTGGATTTTGACTTTCAAACAGCTTCTAAGGATCGACGAGCAGCACCAGGGTCAAGGGCAAGAAATCATCGACCGGATTGCCGGCGCGGTCGGTGAAGCGCAGGGGGACGTTTCCCTGGCTGGCGCGCAAGCGAAGCTGCGGCCAGACGGCCATCTCGCCCTCTGGCGCTGCCACATCAAACCCGACCCTGCCCGGCTCTTCCACAGCCAGCGTCTGCTGCCACAGCAGCCGCTGGTCGACCACGTCCCACAGCTCGGCCGTCAGTTGCACAGGACAGTTGCACTCGGCCACATCGATGCTCAGCGGGGTAGTCCGTCCGCGAGCAAGGGTATCCGCGCCCAGACTGTAGCTGGCCACAGCCAAACGACCTTCATGCGGCGGCTCGGCGGCCAGCATGGCCGGAGCGCTGGCAGGCAGCAGAGGGTAGCTGCCGAAATCTGCCTCATCCCAGGGCTGGGCCGCGCCCGCGCCGTCGACCACGGGCAGACGTTGTCCTTCGGCGTCGTACAGTCCGATCTCGAAGCTGACATCAGTGGGGGCCAAAGGCAGGGGATCGAAACCCAGGGGGTGATAGTCGGCGATCAACTCGCCTGGCTGCCACTGCGACATGGGCCGCGTGCCCAGCAAGGGCGGCGCGTCACGCGTGGCCACAATCGCCCCCCGGCTATCTCGCAGATGCGTGAAGACGACGTAATCGCGCTCAGGCTGTCGCAGCACGCGCCAGTAGAAGACCACGTTGAGCGGCGTGTCAGGACTCCACGGCGCAGGCGGCGCGCTGTAGGCCACCAACTCCACCACGTCGCCGAAACGAAAAACCGTCGGTACGGCGTCAGGCGGCGGCGCATCAAGCGCCTCAGGCGCAACGCGCGGCAGTTTGCGCTGGTAAATCACTACCTTGCCTGCGGGCACACGGTGAATCGGCTCGTAGGCGCTCTGGAACCAGCGGTCCTTGAAGATGTCGTAGCCGAACAGGGGCGCTTCGCCATACAGGGCCAGGTAGTCGGGCTGGTTAGCGACCAGCGCCCACACCACGTCACGGCGGGCCAGGGCGTCGGCCACATTGCGGTCCAGCAGGCCCCAGAAGTCGATCATGGGCCGTTGGCTGTAGTATCCGATCAGTCCCACATCGGCCACACCCACCGTAGCCTGCGGCGGCGTGTTGGCTGCCAGCCACTGGCCCGCCTGGCGGTAGGATGGAATCTGAACGCCTGGCAACACAGCCGAACGCGCATCCGTGATGGGCAGATCGGCGTAGTCGCGTAGTTGCTGCTGCATCAACAGATGCGCGCGCGCCAATCCGCTGGCCGCCACTGCCAACAGCAGGCCAAAGACCAGGGGTCGCAGCCAGCGCCGTTGGTCTGGCGCCAAACAGGCCAGGGCGGTCAGGCCAACTGCGGCCAGCGCGCTGAACACGGCGACAAAGGGCAGGTAGTACCACAGATAAGGCGTGACCCCCAACACCACATACAGCGCCAGG
>JAAEKA010000212.1:16527-17026 GCA_014155705.1 Anaerolineae bacterium clx_CAG2
AGGGCGATGTAGCGAGGAATGCCCAGTGTGGGCTGCTGCGGGCCGGCGCGCCGGGCCGAGACGTCCCTGCGCCAGGTGGCCGCCATACGCGCCAGGCCGCTCGACGCCAAAACCGCCAGCAGCCCTATGGCCCAGGGCGACTGCCGCCAGTAGCCCGTGACGATCCAGCCTGCGCCGTCCAGATAGGAGGCGTTGGGGAAGAAACCCGTGATGCCCAGCGCTACCTGCGCCTGCTTGCTGCCCAGAGTCGATGGCAAGGGCACACCCAGCAGAAAATGCATCGATCCATAAAGCGCCAGCGCCACTCCGCCGCTCAACGCCAGCGCAGGCAATGCCTGCCAGCGGCGGCGCAACAGCAGCAGCACACCCCAGGCTGCTGCGGCGGCGGCCGCGTCGAAGCGCAGCACCATAGCCATGCCCAGCAGCACGGCCGCAGCGGCGTCCTGGCGGCGATTGGCAAACCAGAAGGCCAGCAGGGTCAGCCCCAGTGCTGGCAGAC
>JAAEKA010000213.1 GCA_014155705.1 Anaerolineae bacterium clx_CAG2
AAGGTGGGGGTGACTGTGGCCGTGTTGGTCGGGGTGACATTGGCTACGGCCTCTGAAAAACGTGCGCAAGCCAGGGTAGGGTCGGCTACTGCCAGGTCCTGGCAAGCTTTTCGGTATTGTTCATAGGCGCTGGGCAGATCGCCTGCGCCTCGAAAACTATCGCCGCTGGCCACATAGGCGTCATAAAGCAGGGTCGCCACCATACCACCCAAATAGTCTGGGGCCATGTCGTAAACCGGGCGCAGCAAGGCGATGGCGCGATCCATTTCCCCCTCGTCGAAGCGCTCTTTGCCCTGCACGAAGCGGCTTGCCAGGTCGCGCTGCGTAGCAGCCTCGGCGTCGCGCGTGCGAAAGGAAAGGGTCTGCTCGAAATGGTCCTGCGCCGTTGGCAGTTGGGCCAGATCAGGTGGATTGCGGGCGATGATTTCCTTGCCCAACGCCAGATGGCAATCGGCCAGATACTGCTCAATGGCAGCTTTCTGATAGCTGGCGCTTTTGCTGCGCACCTCACTCAGCTTGGCAATGGCCTCCTGATAGCGGCCGGCCGTGACGCTGGCTTCCCCTTCGGCAAAGAGCATGATCAATTCCTGCTGGTCGTTGACCTGTTGCAGGCGGGTCTGTACATCGCGAGCTTCGTAACGGGGACAGACCGTCTGCAACTTTTGATAGATATGTTGAGCAGCCAGCAGATCGCCCTGCTTCTGGAACTCAACCACTTGCTCGTATAATCCCTGGCACGTGCGGCCTTCTTCGATCATAGGCAACAGGGCGGCTGCGGCTGCGTTGTCTGGCGCGTCGCCCAGCAGCTTGCGCAACGTTTCCTCCGCTTCATCATAGCGTTGTGAAGCGATGAGTTCGTTGACCAGGACCAGCCTGCGTTCGTGATCTTGCTGAGTTTGCCGCGCCTTCATTTCAGGCAGCACGCGCTCAGAGATCATTTTGCCGCCCACGTAGACAACGGCGACCAGCAGGATCAGGATAGCGCTGCGCACG
>JAAEKA010000214.1 GCA_014155705.1 Anaerolineae bacterium clx_CAG2
CCTGGTTGCCGACGCGGATCACCAAGTCTATCTCGATCTGATTGGCGACGCCTTCGGGCCGCACGCCGGCCAACACCTCGTCCACATGCGGCTGCAGCGCCTGGTACACTGCCTGCTCGAAGACGCCGCCGTCGGTCACGCGGCCATAGTCATCGCGGCTGAAGCCTTCGCTGCGGAAGCCCGGCAGGTGCGCGCCGAGGTAGTCGGACGTGGTGATCAGGCTGGGCAGCTTGTGCTGCGCCTGGCGCTTCAGGCCGCCTGCGTCGGTGCTGTAGCGGTGCAGGGTGGCGGGGGATCGCTCGCTCTCCAGATAGACAAAATCCCAACTGCGCTGCAGGGCGAGAGCGAAGGCCGCCAGCATCATCATCTTGGTGCCGCCGGTCAGATTGACGACTACGTGCTCGCTGGCCGGCGCTAACTCCGCTAGCCGGGCCAGGATTGCGGGTAGGTCGTAGGGGACGGCCTCCTCGATGACCGCGTGGGGCAGCAGGCGCCTCAGGCGTTCTGCCACGGCCCGCGTTTTCGTCGTGCAGACCAGCAGCGTCCGCTCCGGCTGGAGCAGGCGATCCGGCAACAGCGCCGGCATGGGCTGTTCGCCGATGAGGTGGAGGAGGGTGGGCATGGGTAGAAAGCTCGCAGAAGACAGTACTATGAAAGGTGCGGAAATTGAGGAGCGTCAACGGCAATGTTGAGACGTTGGGTAGCGTCGTTGAGTAGATCCGTTAGAATCTTGGCAAACTGCTGGTAACCATCAAGGCCGATAGGCGATGCGCCGTGAGCCAGGATTGAGTTGTTGCGCATGCTAAGACCATTCAATAAGTGCTTCTGGTGTGCGCCAAAGGCGGGTGTTCGGGGGTTCGGACCGCTTGCCCCGGCACAGGGCTGACGCCCCACCGGATGGCAGGGTCCGATCCTTTTCTGCACTGCCTGTGACTCGCGATGCTGCATCTGTGGCCTTTTCTCAAGGTCTTTGTCCCACCGGCCTCCGCCT
>JAAEKA010000215.1 GCA_014155705.1 Anaerolineae bacterium clx_CAG2
TCGGTCGTTGAGCTTGTCCACGATGAAGCTCTCGTCGTAGTCGAACATGGTGTACTCCTTTCGTTGCTAGCGGAATCCAAGGCCGCGCTCTTTGAGGGAGACAAAGCGCTGGCGACAGATGACCAGGTGGTCGAGCACATCGATGCCTAAGAGCTTGCCTGCCTCCACGATCTCGCGCGTCACCTGCACATCTTCCGGGCTTGGCGTGGGGTCGTTCGAGGGGTGGTTGTGGCAGACAATGATGGCGGCCACGTTGCGGCGGATCGCGCCCTTGAACACTTCGCTTACCCGCACCGAGGCTGAGTTGAGGCTGCCCCGGTACAAGGTCTCAATGGCGACGATGCGGTTGCGGGTGTCCAGCAGCACGATGCGCAGTTCCTCCTGGTCGAGCAGGCCCATCTCGGGCATCAGCAGGTTGGCGGCGTCGGCAGGGGTGCGCACCATGGGCCGTTCGTGTGGTGCAGCCACCAGCAGCCTGCGGCCAAGCTCCAACGACGCCTTGATGCGGGCGACGATGCCGGGGCCGATGCCGTCCTGATCGCACAACTCTGTCCACGTGGCCTGGGCGATGCCTGGCAGGCCGTCGAAGGTGGAGAGCAGCTTCTCAGCGTCATGCACCTGGTGCTGGGTGCCGATGAGGATGGCCAGCAACTCAGCCGTGCCCAGCGCGCCAGCGCCATAGGCCTCCAGGCGGGCACGGGGCCGTTCAGCAGGCGGCAGGTCGCTCACGGTGGGCAGGTAGTCGGCCATAGCCTGGCGCAGCATCAGCGGCTTGGGCTGGGCTGCTGGCTGCTTCCCCTTGGCGGCCAGTGCAGGCAAGTCGGGGAACAGTGACAGTTGTTGGGTCATGGAAAACCTCCGTCCCTTGCTTTCGCGCGGGATCTTCGAGAATCAAAAAGGGCCGCACCCTCTCCGGCGTGGAGAAGATGCGGCCCAGGCGAAAGACGATCAGCTTGCCAGACTGTCAGTGTGTGTGGTGCGTGTTACCTCCGGTGGCAGACGCGAAAAAAGG
>JAAEKA010000216.1 GCA_014155705.1 Anaerolineae bacterium clx_CAG2
TCAGGCTCGGGCGTCGCTGCCGGGCCGCAGGCGGCCAGCAAGACAGCCAGCAGCAGCAGCGTCAGGATGGGCCAGAAATGTCGTGTTCGGAACATGGGAAATGCCTCCTGAAGGCAAAGGATAATCGGCGCTGAAATGCGTTCGCCAGGGCTTCGCGGGGCAGCATTGTAGCACAGCGCGGGCGTCTGGGCTATTTTGCGGGCGCTTGGGATTTGTCGTAGGATGTGTCGTAACGCAATCCGCTGGATTGCCTCTGAACAATCCGGCGGATTGTTCTACGATTCGGCGACAAAAAAACCTGTTGAGGCCGCAGCATCTTTTGCGGCCTCAACAGGTTTTCACGCCTTCAGCGGCGGACAGGTTCAGCGCGCCAGCCAATCCCGCAGGACAACGGACAGGTCCGGCTGGCCGATCTCTTGCAGCTCGTAGCGCACGCGTTGGGCCGGCTTGGCAATTTCCACCACCCGGCTCAGGTCGATAGGGGTGGCAATAATCACCAG
>JAAEKA010000217.1 GCA_014155705.1 Anaerolineae bacterium clx_CAG2
ATCCCGACGCCAGTTGCCCCGGTAGCAACGCTGATCCGATGCTCGGTCCTCTGCAGGACAACGGTGGGCCTACGCTCACGATGGAACCTGATCTGGCAAGTCCGGCAATCAACGCAGGAAACGACATCATCTGCCAGACCGATCCGGTAAGCGGCCATGACCAGCGCAGGACAATGCGTCCAGTCGGGCCGCATTGCGACATTGGCGCCGTCGAAGTGAACTATCTGCCACATAGAAAGTGGTTTCCTCTTGCACGAGTCCGGTGACAGCCCAGCGCCTATAGTAAGAAGAGACGCCCGGCTCATCACCGGGCGTCTTGTCGTCATCTTCACAACTGCATAGGGGTCGTTCCCATTCTTCCCCGCGTCGTCGTGCCGCTACCCGCTGGATTGCAGCCACCAGGACTGGTCTCACTGGACCTGCTGCGATGGCGTCAAGCGTTGCACGATCTAGGAGCCAGCAGCGAAACCGGACAACCACTTGATAATACGGCCAATCACCTCACCCTTCTCCGGTTCATTGTGCGTCTCGTGATACAGCCCTTCCCACAGCTTCAGCGTGCAGTTGGGGGCCTTGGCGGCGAACTCCTGGCTGGCTTGGTGCGACGTGAGACGATCGGCTGTGCCGTGCATCAGCAGCAAGGGCACGGGGAACTCGGCGGCGTGGGCAATGGCCCATTCACCGGCCTCCAGCAGGCCGACGCCCAGGCGGGCTGACAGCCGGTCGTGCACCAGCGGATCGGCCCGATAGGCCGCGATCACGGCCGGATCGCGCGACAGTGCAGCCAACTCCAGCCCGTTGGCTTCCGTGTACGACGGCCACAGCCGGTTCATCAGACGGGCCAGCCATAGCCGCAGCGGCGCCGGCCGGAAACCAGGACGCAGGCCGGGGCTGGTGGACACGACGCCGGCCAGGTTAGGCTTGCGACGGCGCAGGGCGTAGTTGATTACCTCGTTGCCGCCCAGGCTGTGGCCGTAGAGGAAGCGCGGCTTGCCGGGGAAGCGCTGCTCAG
>JAAEKA010000218.1 GCA_014155705.1 Anaerolineae bacterium clx_CAG2
CTGGGCAGCAGCGCGGGCAGGTCGCGCCCCCATTCGTCCGCGAGGACCAGCAGCGGGACCAGCACGGCGCTCAGCAGCGCGCCGGCGACCGCGGTCCGGCGGCCGATCTGCGAGCGGAAGTAGACGCCGATGTTGCCGTCGTTGTCGTCCAGCCGGTAGATCAAGGCGATGCCCACGAAAAGGACGCCGGGCAGCAGCAGCGCAGCCAGCGGGTGCATGTGTAACAAAAGCTCCTGGATCCCCATGAAATACCAGGCCGCCTTGGCCGGGTTGGGCGGATGGCTGGGGTTGGCCAGCGCCTCCAGCGGGGCCGGGACCAGCATCGACCAGACAAAGAGCAGGGCCAGCAGCAGCGCGGCCGCGGCCATCTCGATTTGCACCAGGTGCGGGATGGTGGTCACCTTCTCCACCCGCTGCGGGCCTTCCGGCTGGGAGATGCCGCCATCCTTGCGCACCTTCCAGAAGTGGAAGGACATGGCCAGTATCAGCAGCGCCGGCAGCACGGCCACATGGATGGCGTAGAAGTTGCGCAGCGCGGCCTGGCCCACCTCCGGCCCGCCCAGCAGCAGCTTGGTAACGGCCGGGCCCAGCAGCGGGATGTAGTCCAGCAGGCTGGTCCCCACGGTAATGGCCCAGAAGGCCAGTTGGTCCCAGGGCAGCAGATAGCCGGTGAAGTTGAAGGCCACCACCATCAGCAGCAAGACCAGGCCCAGCAGCCAGTTGCCGCCCCGACCCCGCTTGAAACCGCCGGTCAGGAAGACCCGCACCAGGTGCAGGAAGGCGGTGACGATCAGCAGGTTGGCCGACCAGTGATGCACCGCGCGCAGCAGAGATCCGAAGGCCACCTGGGTCTCCAGGGTCTGGATGCTGACGTAGGCCCGCTCCACGCTCGCGTCGTAGCGGAACATCAGCATCACGCCCGTGATCACCAGCAGCGTGGCCAACAGCGTGGAGATGCCGCCCAAGCCCCAGGTGTAGGAGAGGCGCAGCGCGGGCAGCGGCGCCTTGGTGGGGTGGATGTGCAGAATCAGGTTGTTGGCGACCGTGCGCATGCGGCGGCGGTCGTCGTTGGGGGCTGAACTGCTGTACAGCAGGCGGTCCTTCAGGCTGCGTGCTTCTTCGGCCATCCTCTTCCAGAGCCTCCTTCGCTCAAACTCAGTACTTCACACTCAGTGACAGGACCAGTTTAGCAGCCAGAGATGGACAGCCTGGGCAGAGGATGTGGAGGTTTGATGGAGAGAGGCAGGGGCTGATGGATGGCGGCGGGAGGAGGAAGAAAGCCCGGCAGCGCTGCGTCCCGGCGGGCTAGGACTGGTCCAGCCGCAGGCGCACCTGGCGCAAGACGGTCTGCTGCCCGGCGGTCAATGCGAGCTCGCCGTCTGTGATCTCAACCAGATCGTTCTCCAGGAGGTCGATCAGGACTTCCAGCGCTGCACGCACTGAGGCGGAGTCAGCCGCCTGGGGCAATGCGGCGCTCAGCCGCGCTTGCAAACCGGCCGGGGCTGTCGCCGGGAAGCGATGCAGCGACCGGCCGCCGCCGTGGGTGCGGACAAAGAGTTGCATCAGCAGGTCGCGCATGCGGTGCAGGATCTCGATGGACAGCCACAGGCTCTCGCGTTGCAGGTAGACCTGAACGACCGCGGCGTAGCGCACACAGGCCTCCAGCAGGTGGTTGATGGGGGGTTCCGGATCGGCCGGGTTGGCAACAGCCGCCGCAGCGATGGGCGCAGCGTCCAGGCGGCCGGCCAGCACCCGCATGCTGTCGACGATGGCAGGCTTGGTCGCGGCCAGGGGGTGATAGCGCACCGAGAACTGCCTCAGCGACTCCAGCACCACGTCGCCCTCGTCGTCTTCGGGCACGATCAACGCTGCGTACTCGCCCAGCGGCGCGAAAGACGCGCACAGGCGGCGCAGCTCGTCGGCCACCTGGATGCGGGCATCGTCGGCGACCACCACATCCAGATCGATGTCCGACAGCGCGTCCCACCCGCCGCGGCCCAGCGAGCCAAAGACGACCAGCGCCAACACGCGCGCGTCGTGCTCGTAGAAGGCCACAATCGCGCGCAGCAGCGCCTGGTGTTGGGGGGTTCCGGGGAAGGGGATAGCCTTTGTCATGAAGTAAGGAGCTCGTTTGGCGGTTTTACGAAAGCAATTGCTGCTCTACCGCGCGCAAATGATCCTGAAGCTCAGCTTTACTCAGGCTGAATTCCCCAGCACGTTCCAGTGCTTTTTCAACTATCGATCTCAGTTCGTCAGGTCGAATGAACCCCTGCCGGATCAAGAACACAACGTCCTCGATATCGGTGTCAAATCCGCGATCGATCTTGCTGAGCGCCATGCTGTGAGGATCAAGGATGTGAACCTTAACAGCGCCGAACTGACCCACTGACATCTTACGCTGGTCTGCATTTTCAGGCAGAGGAACGAAACTCGCAATGGGAACGGCATCGACCACTATCCCCGTGTCTAGCGCCACCTGGTCGATGCACTGCTGGAGCTCATTCTTAGTCAGGTCATCACCAACGTAATCGATATCTAGAGTTGGTCTTGGGCTGCCAAGCAAACAGAGTGCACTGCCGCCGAGAAGAACGAGGTCGGCGGGTTGCGGAAATCTTCTTCCCACTTCCTCAAGAAAGTTGAGGATCGCTTCTTCGGCTAGACCTTCCATTGTTTCCGCCTCTCCAGGACCTGCAACAACTGGTCAGCGCCATGCTTATAGGTACCCAGCCAGTTGATCGATCGGCCTGTCAGGTCGCACTGGCGCCTTGCCAGAATACGCAATGCGTCGCTGGGATCGGTTCGTCCAGGCACTTCCAACTCACCAGAGAACAGATCGGGCAACATTTCTAGCTGGCCCAAAAGCGTCTTCAAATGTTCCTGATGGATTTCCTGCAACAGCAGCGCCGCCGTGTAGTAGCACTTGAAGCACGTTCGAGCTTGGGGTGGCATCAGGCGCAGCGCCGCAGTTGCCTGACGAGCGTACTCGGGATGGCGCAACAGGAGAGGGATCAACGCCAGCCGTAAGCGCGCCTCGTCGCTGGCAGCCAGCGATGCCAGCAGCACAGCCGGTTGGGGCTGCGCTGCCACGGACTGCCGCGCCCCGCCCGCAATGAACGGCACGTCCAGCGCCGCCAAGGCCGTTGCCAGCTCGGCTCCTGTCATAGCGTGAAATCGGGCGCTGCTCCCGGTGGGATCCAGAACCGTCGGACCAATGTCGGCCAGCACGTTGCTGCTCCTCTGCATGTCCATTGCGATCTCTGCTCGCTCAAGTCCATAGTCATTAGGGTGTGTTCAAAACTGGTTGATACCCGTTATTGCGAGCCGTCTGCGGCGAAGCAATCCCGTCTTGCCATGTCAGATTGCTTCGTCGGCGGCCTCCTCGCAATGACTCGACCAACTTTTTTTGAATGCACCCTAATCATTATAACGCAGCCGCCGTCGCTGCACCAACCTCTATGACTCCCCCGAAACGCCCAATCAACATCGCCGGCCGCATGGATGGCCTCCACGATGCTGCGGAAAGCGACGCTGTTGATGCCGATTTGTCAGGTCAGCCGGTTTCTTCTTCGTAAACATACGCCTCACGGTCTTCAGCAAGTGACAGAACCGTTCCCCGCATGGCATCGGCAGGCTGCCTGGTTGCGGCCGCCGTAGAGCTGTGTTGGAACTCCCATCCCTTGCAGGCCAGAGCTACAATCTTGGGAATCGGCCGGCTGCCGGTGCGGTAGTGTGCGACCATGCGCCGCGAAAGGCCCAATGCTTCGGCCGCCGTGGTCAGCGACAGGCGGTTGGCCTTGATCCAGGCGTCGAACTGGCCCGGCGAGAACTCGCCAGCTTGTTCCTTGCAGCGCCCGTACAGCCGGTCGGCGCCCAGGTCGATCTCGCCCTCCCAGACCAGGCTGTGGCCCCATTCACCGACCTGGACGCGGCCAAAAGCAGCCGGATTGCGCAAGGGCGCCAGCGCCTCCAGCCGGTTGATCGGCTCGGCCAGATCGACCTCCAACCGCTCTCCGGTGCTCCAGGCAATGCGCAACTGAGTCGGGCCGACGACCTCGACTGATTCGATGCGGGGTGGCTTCATAAAAGCGTACGTTTTCGCCTTCACAGGAATGTTGCGATCGATTGGTGCCATGCCCACATTGTCACTCCTCGATTTTTCGGTTTCATCTCTTGCTTGCTCCAGGATTTTGGCATTATAGCTCACCAGTCAACCCAACTCCAACTTGCCAAGCGTGTTCGCGCATGGGTGCTGATTTGTCTTTAGTGACGTCGACGTACCAGTCAGGTCAAGGTGTTGATCTTCGCAGGATGTTGCCACAGTTCATCGTCTCGATTTTGACGATTAGTTTTGCTTCTGCTATACTCGATTGTGCCGATCCAGACAGGCTCTTGTCCTCTTCCTAGCCTGAAACGTACTGACTTCTCCCGTTCTTCGTTGCTCACTGCCGCCTTCTTTTTGTGCTGACAGTTTTTCTTGACCAAGATTGGTGCAAACATGGCCATTGCGATTGAAGCCTTGCTCAGTCAGAACATCACAGTCGTCTTCGACTCCTTGGACTTGGCGTCAGTTGACTCAGGAAAACTGAAGACTCTCCGGGGACCGGGGAGCCAAGCCGCTGTGATGGATGTGCCCGACATGATCGTCGCAATCTTTCCTCCTGAACCGATGCTGGTGCAGGTTGGCGATAAGCGTATCCGGATGACGTTGCAGGGCGCATCGGAGATCGGCCGCGTGCCCTTGTGGGAACATATGGTCAAGTGCGTAGAACTGATCGCTAAGCCGCATCCCCTTGTGGTTGCATATGGTTTTAACTATGACGCTATGGTTGGAATTGAGGGCGTGTCAGCAACTGACATTTTGCAGCGCCTGTTTGTGGGTCAAATAACCGATATTGAAGAACGGTTACAGGGTCAGATCCAAATGGTCGTTCCGCGTTTGAAGTTTCAAAAGGAACGCGTGTCTTACGATTTGATCCTGGAGCCGATAAATGACGGACAGATCAAGGCCCACTTGAATGCCCATTTCACAACCCCCAATCAGAAATTGCCATCGTCACCGCATCTGAGGTCGTCTTTCCTCGACCAATATCGTTACTTCGAGGAGACTCTTGCACGTTTGTTGGACCAGAACGCACCATGTTAAGACAAGATACAACTTTCTTCAATGCATCTGATACTCCGGCCGGTGTTGTGCTGTTGCCCTTGCATAAGTTGAAGGGTCAATCCAGCTTAGATCCTCGCGACATTGTTGGTACTGCATTGTGGGATCGAAACTTGTTGGATGCACTCGGGTCAACGCTGACGCAGAGGCACGCCGAAACTGGAGCCTATCGATTGCGGGGCCAGGATTCTTTGACGTGGGGGGATCAACGCGAGTGGTCTAAGTTGCACCTATTCCGCTCCTTGTTCACTCAACCACAACCGGTGGCTTTTGAGACGTATCTTGACCTTGAGACCGTTGTTCGTCAAACGCATTCGCTGGTTTTGGCAGATCGCTTCGATCTACGCAACGCTGAAGCAGTGAACACATTCATCGAACAGTATCCTGAGTTAGGTGATTTCCTGAAGGAAAGTCACCGGCGACTACGGCGGATCTTTGGCGCTGAACCTAGTTTTGTGTTGGAGGTGGTGCAGGATCCGGAAGCCTCGGCTCCCAGCGACTTTCTCTTTGTCAACATCCGCACCTCCATGCCGGTAGACGAAGCCATGGTGCGCCTTGATCAGTTCGACGACGGCTGGTACCTGGACCAGATCGACTCGTTCGGCGATCTGGTAAACTTCAACCTTGAGTTCTATGACCTTTGAGTGGGCGGATTACCTGCAACTGGCTAAAAACCTATCTGCATCGCCAGCTTCGCCTGGTCCGGAGGAAGCTGCGCTGCGCACGGCCACCAGCCGCGCGTATTACGCCGTGTTGCATCTGGCATCGCAGCGCGCACAGGCAGAAGGCTACATCCCGACCTACAGCGGCGACGACCATCAAGGCATTAGCCGGCATTTCCGCACGTCAAGCGCTGATCGGGTACGCAAAAAGATCGCCACCGATCTGGATCGCATGCGCAAGTCTCGCAACCAGGCAGACTACGACCTGGCGCTGACGCAGACGCCGCGAGCAATGGCCGATCTGACCATCAAGTTCGCAGAGCAAACCATCTCCGCTCTTGCGTCGTTGGAATAGCCGGTAGCTTCTTCCTTGCCACGGCCTCCGAGCTACCTGCAACTCCCCGAGAAACGCCCGATCCAGCACCGCCGACAGCCAATATCTAACGAAGTGCAGGCTAATCGCTACTCGCCCCCTGTATTGAAGACGACCCAGAGGGCTGTCCTTCCGTGGACGCTGGTACAGATGGCGCTGCAGGTGGGGTGTTGCCACCGGTGCTCTGTCCATCAGGAATTCTCGCCTGCGGCGGTGGTGGCGGTGTCTTCTGTCCTCCTTCAAAGAGGATACCCGGTGCCGATGGCACCCTCAGTCCCTTGAATTCGGTTCCGCCTTCCACCAATTGAGTCGTCTGAGATGACGCTTTCGAGTCTTCGGACATTCCACACCTCCTAAAGGTTGAGCAGTGCAAACCAAATGATCGTAACGACGCCTGAAAGAAGCAGTATCGGAGAAGCGATATTTAGCCAACCAGTCAACTGGTCAATACGGCCTCCCGGCCTCTGTGTGAGTTCCTGCCCCTCGTCGATTTTTTCAACGACCTTGAGTAAGGCACGATTGCTGGTGTAGAAGGACAACAACACGGCCCCGAGAGAAGCTACCCAGCAAATCCAGGCGATTATCAGGAGCGGCAATCCGCGCATTGGCGCATCCCCGATAAACTGATTCACAAACGCAAAAGAGATGCCAAGCGCCCCGCCAGAAAGCGTTATCAGTGTCGAGTCGTAGCTCGTTTGGGATTGCTTGGCATAGTCCAGTAGCTGTGCGCGGTAATCGTCTCGGTACTGTTGATTGGTTTTTTGTTCCATTGGCCCTCTTCACGATCAATCAGAGATCGTGCTTTGTAGGTTAAATCGAAACATATGTGCTATTCTACCACATGACCTCAATGTCGCAAAGCCTGGAATGCCGTTTTTTTGAAGAGCTACGTGAATTCTAACGGAACTCTAGCACTTCCAGGTCACAACTCCCCCCGAAACGCCCGATCCAGCACCGCTGGTGGCAGAGCATCCAGCTCGGCCTGCGGTATCTCCCACCCCGCTGCCCGCAGCTTGGGCTCGACGTAGATGCGGCAGGTGTCGGCTTCGTTCATAGCATGCTATGCCAGCACCAACACGCGCTCCGCCTCTTCCGGCAGTGTAATGGCGACGAACATCGATGCCGGATAAAGATAGCCATCGGGTTCCGACTTATCTTCATCGAGGACGCGCAGCATATTGTGTGATGCCGCTTTGGAATCCGCTACAGTGCGGTAAACCTTGCCCAAAATCAAGCTTGCTGGATTCGTATCGTTGTTGATGCAGATCACGTACTTATTCATCGATCACCCGTTTTATCTTGAAATCCTTACGGCCTATACCTTGAGCTTCATACCAGTGGATCTCTGCTTTGCAAATCGTGCCGTCGGCCAGTTCCACGGTGGCAACACCCTACTTCTTGCGCACCGGCCCGTGCCATAGGTGCGGTTCAGATGGCGACGGACAAAGACGCCACGTCCTGCGGCAATCGTTTCAATATCTCTGATTGTGCTGAGAATTCGAAACTCAATCAGCGGTCCCTGCCACTACGAACATTATTCAAGCGACCGGTATCGTACATCAAGCACAACCTGATGCCAAGCGCGCCCAGATCATCGGTTCGCTACGTACCCCCCCTGACTTGCCTCTCACTCCGCAATCCGTATAATCCACAACCATGCGTGAATCGTCCTATCCCCTGGTTACGGTTGAAGACGCTCTGGCCGTCATCCTGCGCCAGGTCGCGCCGCTGCCGCCCGAACTGACGTTGCTGCACGACGCCTTGAACCGCGTGCTGGCTGAGGACGTGCATGCTCCTGCCGCTCAGCCGCCCTTTCCCGCCGCGTTGGTGGATGGCTTTGCCTTGCGCTCGGCCGATGGAGACGCGCCGCGCCGGTTGATCGGCGAACAGATGGCCGGCTACATGGCCGGGATCGAGGTCGCGCCGGGCACGGCCGTGCGCATCACCACCGGCGCGCCCATCCCGTCCGGCGCCGATGCGGTGGTCAAGGTCGAGCAGGCTGACGAGGTGGATGGGCGGGTGGCGCCGCATCCAGATCAGGGACTGCGCCCCGGGCTGGGCATCCGGCCCCTCGGCTCCGACGTGCAGGCCGGCGAACGGGTGTTGGCGGCGGGCCAGGTATTGGGACCGGCGGAGTTGGGCATGCTGGCTTCGCTGGGTCTGGCAGCCGCGCCGGTACACGCCCGGCCTGTGGTGGGCGTCTTCTCCACCGGCGACGAGCTGGCGCAGCCGGACCAGCCGCTAGGCCCCGGCCAGATCTACGACAGCAACCGGCCCACCCTGTGGGCAGCCGTGGCCCAGGCCGGCGGCCAGCCGCTGGACCTGGGCATTATTCGCGACCGGCCGGGCGAGCTGGAGCAGAAGCTGGCGGCCGGGCTGGCCGTGGCCGATCTGTTGGTCACATCGGGCGGCGTCAGCATGGGCGAGCTGGACCTGCTTAAGCCGCTGCTGGAGCGCTGGGGCGTCGTCCATTTCGGCCGTGTGCTGATGAAGCCAGGCAAACCCATGACCTTCGCCGCCTTGCCCGTGCGGTCGGCAGACGGCGCAATCGACCCGGCCCGGCCGGCCCGCCCCATCTTCGCCTTGCCCGGCAACCCCGTCTCGTCGTTGGTGACCTTCCAGCTTTTCGTGCGACCGGCCATCCGGCGTTCGCTGGGCCACCAGGCCGCCGGCCTGCCGCAGATCAACGCTGTGTTGGGCCATGAATTCCGCCTTGACCCGGAGCGGCCGGAGTTTCACCGCGTGACGCTGCGCCGCGAGGGCGGCCGCTTCGTCGCCGTCTCCACCGGCAGCCAGGCCTCCAGCCGTCTGCTCTCAGCCAGCGGCGCCAATGGGCTGCTGGCGTTGGAACAGGCGGCCGGCGTGCTGCCAGCCGGCGTCGAGCGGCCCGTGTTGCTGTTGGATGATGTGTGGCTGAGCGGGGATGGCAAATCGTGCAAAGTATGATAGAATATCTACAGTTGACTTGACCTCTGAGCAAAAAATGAGGTGACATGATGGCGGTCTTACAAGTATCTGAGGATTTGGTTAACACTATTCGAGAAGAAGCCACCATTCGTGGATTAACGATCGAGAGTTTTCTGCATGGAGCAGTTGCGCGAGAACGTACCTTGTCGGATCGTCGGAAGATCGAGCGAGAGCAAGGATGGTGGTTGAGTTTGCCACTCAGTGAAAGGGCAAAATACCAGGGTGAATATGTGGCTGTGCACAATTCCCAACTGGTCGATCATGACCTTGACAAGATCGCTTTGTATAAGCGGGTGCGGGCACGCTATGGCAACACAGCCGTCTTGATTATGCCGGCAGAAGGTCCTCAAGAGATCGTGCTTCGAAGCCCGAGAATAGAGTCGGCATGAGAGCTATTCCTTTCAGTCGAGATTACTTTCCGCCGTGGTAGATTAACGTGGTATCCCAAACGCGGTCCCTAACCCACCTGGACGAACACGGCGCTGCTCACATGGTCGACGTTGGCCACAAGGCCGAGACCGAGCGCGTGGCCGTGGCCGCGGGCGAGGTGCGCATGGCCCCGGCGACGCTGGCTGCCATCGTGGCGGGCGACCTGCCCAAGGGGGATGTGCTGGGCACAGCGCGTATCGCCGGCATTATGGCCGCCAAGCGCACCCCTGACCTGATCCCCCTCTGCCATCCCCTGCTGCTCAGCCAGGTGGCGGTGGACTTGCAGCCCGATGCGGCTCACAGCCGGGTTGTCATAACAGCAACCGTGCGCTGCCACGGCCAGACCGGCGTCGAGATGGAGGCGCTAACCGCGGTCGCGGCCGCCGCGTTGACCGTCTACGACATGGCTAAGGCGCTGGAAAAGGGCATGACCATCGGGGAAATCCGGCTGGTGGAGAAGCGCGGGGGGAAGAGCGGAGATTGGGTGACAGGGTGACATGGTGACATGGTGACATGGTGACATATGAAAATCCAGATGTGTATACAGAGATGACCAATCAACCAACCAACCAATCAACCAATCAACCAATCAACCAACCAACCAGCCAACCTGCCCTTGACGTGCAAGTGCGCTTATTTGCTTCGTTGCGCCAGGCCGTGGGCGCGGGGACATTGACTCGCAGCCTGCCTGTGGGCGCGAC
The DNA here is from genome assembly GCA_014155705.1 of Anaerolineae bacterium clx_CAG2. GTDB lineage: Bacteria > Chloroflexota > Anaerolineae > JAAEKA01 > JAAEKA01 > JAAEKA01. The sequence goes on from JAAEKA010000218.1 coordinate 10,294, forward strand.
GGTGGCTGACCTGGTGCAGATGCTGGCGGCTGAGTATCCGGGGCTGCCCTCGGCGGCCGGCGCGATCTATGCCGCGGTCAACCGGGTCTACGCCAACGAGGCGACGGTCCTCCAGCCGGGCGACGAGGTGGGGCTCTTTCCGCCGGTCAGCGGCGGACAGGCCGGGTCGCCGCTGTTCGAGATCACAGCGGCGCCGCTGTCGCTGGACGACGTGGCCGGCCGCGTGGCGGCACCCAACCGCGGCGCTGTGACCGTGTTCGCCGGCCTGGTGCGGGGCGAGACCGACCTGGCCAACCCCTACGCGGCCGCGCCGCCTTCGGTCAGCGGCGATGAGCAGGGCCGGCTGCGCACCGACTACCTGGAGTACGAGGCTTACGCCGAGATGGCCGAGGAGGTCCTGGCCCAGATCGGCGCGGAGGTGCAGGAACGCTGGCCGCAGATCGAGGTCGTCAGCATTGTGCATCGCATCGGTCGCATCGAGGTGGGCGAGCCCAGCGTGGTCATCGCCGTGGCCGCGGCCCACCGCAAAGGGACCTTCGATGCATGCAGCTACGCCATCGAGCGGCTCAAGGCCGTCGTGCCCATCTGGAAAAAAGAGGTCGGTCGCGACGGCCAGTGGTGGGTAGAAGGCCCGCGCGAGGCCAATCCGGCGCAGTCCGTCGCCCTACCTTGAGGTGCAGACTTCGGAAGTCGCCGCACTTTCAGAAGCAAAGTCCATCGCTGTGGCCCAGATTTTGCCTAAGCTGGCGACTTCCGAAGTCTGAGTCTGCTTTGTGCTCTATGCGCTCCCTGTGGTATAATCCCACCATCAGCAGCGAAGCACCTTGACAACAGGATATAACAAGCTGGAGCGCCGTCGCTGGTCGTCCGTTCTGCGGGCGGCCAGAGGAACTTCCCGACTCCCCCTCGCGCCCCCTGCGGGGAGCGCGAGAAGGTTGCCTCACGAAACAGCAAGTGAGGGCGCTGCGACCGCAAGGCCGCGGCGACTACAACCGCAACAGAAAGCACTCCCGGCGCAGGTCGCTGGCAACAGCGGCCCCGTCAGGGCTGAAACGGTGGGGTAAGAGCCCACCAGCGGCGGCAGCGATGTCGTCGGCTGGGCGAGCGTGCAACCGGGAGCAAGGCGAGTGGGCCGGGCTGCGAAAGCGGTTCGGTCTCGTCGCAGCAGGGACGGCGAGGCCGGGTAACACCCGGCAAGCCAGGACCGGCCTCGGGTCGCAAGACCTGAGAGACAGATGACGGCCTCGACAGAATCGGGAGTACATCCAGCTTGTTCCTTATCAAGAAACCGGGAGTTTTCCCGCTGTGCTTCGCATCAGCGCTGAGCTTCGCAAACTCCCGGTTTCTGCGACAAGGTGTTTCCACTGATTGCCGACGTGGCGGAACTGGCAGACGCGTCAGACTTAGGATCTGGTGACCTAACGGTCGTGGGAGTTCAAATCTCCCCGTCGGCACTCCAGACAAACTACCACAACCACAGAAACGAGAGAATCAGTATGTTGAACGAGGAGCAACTCCGATCCCTGTTGGCCGATCTGGAGTCGGATCGCGTCGAGCGTACTCTCTCTGTCAACAACACTGATAAGTTCGGCCAGGCGATTTGCGCCTTTGCCAATGACTTTCCCAATTATCGGAAACCGGGGTATCTCATCATTGGCGCCAGCGACGATGGTCAGCCAAACGGCCTGATCGTCACTGATGAACTGCTGCAGAACCTGGCTGCGTTGCGCTCTGATGGCAACATCCAGCCTTTGCCTGCAATCACGGTCAGCAAACACGCGTTGGTTGAGGGTGATTTGGCTGTGGTCGAGGTATTGCCTTCGGACCTGCCTCCGGTTCGCTATAAGGGTAAAGTCTGGATCCGGGTTGGCCCGCGGCGTGCTACGGCCAGCGAACAGGAGGAACGGCTGCTCAGCGAGCGACGCATTTCCTTCGCGCGATCGTTTGACGCCTTACCTTGCCTGGAGAGCACTCTGGCCGACCTGTCTGAGGAACGCTTTTACTTATCCTATCTGCGGCGGGCTGTGGCCGAGGACGTAATCGCTGAAAACCGACGCCCGTTCAAACTGCAACTGGCCAGTCTGCGCCTGTTCGATTTGAAACAAGATTGTCCTACCAACGGGGGTATATTGCTGCTGGCGGATAACCCCACCTATTACTTGCCCGGCGCTTATATCCAGTTTGTGCGCTATGCTGGCTTCGATATGGGCAGCGATGTGATCGATGAGAAACGAGCAATGGGTGATTTGCACACGATCCTGCAAACCCTTGACCTTCTGATCGATGTCAGTCTGCGTCAGTATCCAGTGCCTGTCAGCGCATTGCGAGAAGAAATTGTGGGCGACTACCCTAAAGTCGCCGTGCGAGAACTTGTCATAAATGCAGTCATGCATCGCAGCTACCAATCCAACGCACCTGTGCGGCTCTATTGGTTTGCCGATCATATCGAAATCAGCAATCCGGGCGGGCTGTATGGCGAGGCGTCGCCCGAGAACTTCCCGTACGCAGTAGGCTACCGCAATCCCGTGATCGCTGAGGCCATACGCGTTCTCGGATATACCAATCGGTTTGGCCAAGGGGTGTTGCGGGCGCAGAAAGCGCTGGAGATCAACCGTAATCCGCCTGCCCGCTTCATCTTTGACCCTCACTACTTCTCCGTGCAGATCGACGCACGTTCGGCCAACGCCGCTGTTGATCGGGCGTGACGTGCACCCTCTGTGGTGAGGACCTGCAAAATCCGCCATGACTACACCTGAGCAGCGCGCTCGCCAGACCATCGACCGCCTGCTGGAAGCCGCCGGCTGGCGGGTTCAGGATCGCCGCGACCTTAACCTGGGCGCGGGGCTGGGCGTGGCCGTGCGCGAGTTCCCTCTCAGCACGGGGCCGGCCGATTACCTGCTGTTCGTCGAGCGCAAAGCCATCGGCGTGGTCGAGGCCAAGCCGGAGGGAACGACGCTCAGCGGCGTCGAGTTCAGCGAGCTGTGCAACGTCCAGCACATGCAGTCCAATCGCCGCCGCCGCCACTCAGGCCCCTACGTTGGTGATGCGATTCTTGACTAATTCCTCAACCTGGATAAAATATGAACCTGTCAGGCAGTTGAGCTTTTACAAACCAGTGATGGTAAGGGCGTTCTGGCAGTACGGGCCCGTGGCCTAGCGGGAAGGCGCCTCCTTTGCACGGAGGAGATCGTCGGTTCGAATCCGACCGGGTCCACCTCCGCGGCGCAGGCGGCAGCAGAGCGGTTCATCACCATCACAGCAGAGTGTCGATGCGGGCGTAGTTCAGCGGTAGAACGTCTCCTTGCCAAGGAGAAGGTCGTGAGTTCGAATCTCATCGCCCGCTCTTGAGCGACTAGCAGGTGGCATCTGGCGTATGGCATTGAAGCTTCAGTGGCATACGCTAGTTTGATTAAGGCCCCTGTGACGCGCTGGTTGTGCCGAGGTAGCTCAGTTGGTAGAGCACGCGACTGAAAATTGCGGTGTCCCCAGTTCAAGTCTGGGCCTCGGCACCTGGTCTTTCCCCGGACTGCGTCTGGGGCAGTATTCGGGGATCGTCTAATGGCAGGACAGGGGACTTTGAATCCTCTAATCATGGTTCGAATCCATGTCCCCGAGCTTGCACCTTTGGTCGATGACCTCCGTTAACAGAGCAGGTTGAACGAACGCTGTATGGTGACCATAGCTCAATTGGCAGAGCACCTGGTTGTGGCCCAGGAGGTCGTGGGTTCAAGCCCCACTGGTCACCCCATCTCGCGGTTCAAAGCGCCCAGACGTTTCTTGTCTGGGCGCTTTTTGTTCTGCACCCGGAGGCGTCGGTCCGTTCACTGGTGAATTGGAGGCGAGGATAGCCGTGACCTCGGTGCTGGTGCTCAACGCAACTTACGAACCACTGAGCGTCGTGTCCATCAAGCGAGCCATCGTCCTGTTGCTTAAGGAGAAGGCCGAACTGCTGGAGGCGGCCGAGACCACGCTGCGCGCGCGCGGCGTGGCTATGCCGGTGCCGCTGGTGATCCGCATGGTCTATTATGTGCGCATCCCCCGTTCGATGACCCTGCCTCTCTCGCGGCGCACGATCATGGCGCGCGACCAGTACACCTGTCAATACTGCGGCGCGACCCCGCTGCGCGCTGAGCTGACTCTCGACCACGTGCTGCCGCGCAGCCGAGGCGGCAAGACCGAGTGGGAGAATGTGGTGGTGGCCTGCCGTTTCTGCAACCAGAAGAAGGGCAACCGTACCCCCAAAGAGGCGCAGATGCTGCTGGCGCGTCCACCCCGTCGCCCGCGCTATGTGGCCCTGGCCTTTCTGGGCGAAAACAACCAGCGCGAGGTGTGGAACAAGTATTTGTTTTGAGCGTCGCGCTGAGAAACCGGGTTTTTGGCTTAGACGCAACGATCATGGCGTCAGGGCAAGGTGGCGTGGGCGCAACTCACTTGTTCACACCAGAAAAACCCGGTTTCTGGTCCAGACGCAACGATCATGGCGTCAAGGCAGGGCGGCGTGGGCGCAACTCACTTGTTCACACCAGAAAAACCCGGTTTCTGCTCAGACGTTTCTGGCTGTCATACAAACGGGCTGCCCCTGGGGGCAGCCCGTTCGTTTTCGCGCCGTAGCAGTTATCGGATAATCCGAGGTGATGCTACGGCGCTTGGGTCATGACTACACATTAGCATCACCTCCTATTGTAAGGATAGCGTTGGAGGGGTCGGCGTCAGGCCGAACGTAAGCGATTATTACATACTATCAGCCATCTGTCAACTATAGCGTCAGCTTAGCAGCTAACCGGTACGGGGTCTGTAAGCTCAATCGCGTTGTGGTCCACCGCGCAGCGCCAGGCGTACACTTCCACGCCCTCTGCCTGCACCCGTCGCAGCGCTGCGGCAAAGGCCGGGTCAGCCGTGGGGTGGGGCGCAAAACGCAGGGCGTCGCTGCGCTGGATCACGAAGCCCACGGCTACCCGCTCTCCGTTGCGCCGCAGCGCGGCCAGTTCCTCCAGATGTTTTACGCCGCGCGTCGTCGGCGCATCGGGGAAGAGGGCCAGGCCGTCCTCGACCAGGGTCACAGACTTGACCTCCAGCCAGCAGCGCGGCCCGGCCTGACCGTCGCTCAACAGAAAGTCCAGCCGGCTGGATCCGACGCGCACTTCAGGCCGCACGGTGGCATAGCCGGCCAGCGGCGCCAGCCGGCCTGCGCTCAGCGCTTCGGCCACCAGCCGGTTGGGCAGGCGTGCGTCCACCGACACTAGCGTGTCTGCGTACTCCACCAGCGCCAGATGGCAGGCGGTCTTGCGCCCGGCTGGCTCCTGGAAGGGCGCCACCCAGACGGCCGCGCCAGGCGTGAACAGCTCGCCCAGCCGGCCGGAGTTGGCCACGTGTGCAGCCAGCAGATGGCCGTCGCATTCCACCAGGGCGCGGAAGCGGTTCTCCCGGCGTATGAAGCGGGCTGGTTGCAGGGGAATGGGCCATTGCATCGCAGTGTTTAGAGATACCGTGTCTGGCTGTGGACGCGTCACGGGCCGGACGGAGGCAGCGGGTTTTCAGACTCCAACTGCGCCAGCGCAGCGTCCAGCTCGTTTGCGCTGGTCAGCCGCGTGACCGTCTGCATAAAGGCTTGCAGCGAGGGGCTGAGCTCGCGCAGCCGCTCCAGCTTGGGGCCGATGGGATCGCTGGCGGCCGCGCCTGTGGCGTAGCTGCCGTGAAAGGCGAAGTAGGCCTGGTTCAGCACTCGCAGCAGATAGCCGTTCTCGGCGAAGGTCTGGCGGCGCGCCTCCATGAAGGCTTCAGCCTCCTGCACGTAGCCTGCGGCCAGCAGTTCATCCACCACCAGCCGCGTGGCCCGCATCTGCGGCCCAAACTCGAAGTCCGGCGGCTCGTCGAACGGCTCGTCGATCTCCTCAGGCGTCTCGATAGGCGGGGCCGGCGGCGGCAGCAGGTCAGGATAATAGCGCGCCAGCAGCGCCCGGCCCAACTCTTCGCCGGCGATGCTGGCCACCGTCTCATTGATGATGACGCTCTCGCCGCCGTCCAGGAAGGACCAGCCCAGCGGCCGGAAGGCCAGGTAGTTGTGGATCCATTCGTGGGCGATGGTTTCAGCTGTCCAGGGCAAGCCGTAGCGGTCGATCACCATGGTGGGATAGACGCCGTAGCCGCCGATGCCGGTGGCGTAGGCCGACAGGTTCTCCCCCTGGGAAACGGCTTCTTCCAGGGCGGCGCGGCCGGCGCTGTCCAGGTCGGGCAACAGATCGATCGCGCGCAGCCGTTCGATGCGATCGCGCGGCGACACCACCAGCAATTGCGGCGGCTCGCTGAAGCGCATGCGCGCCGGCGGCCACACGAGGCCGGCCGTGATCAACCCTTCGCTCTGGATAATCTCGCTGAGTTGCCGTTCCAGAATCGCTTCCACTGTGCGGGCCTCGGCGCTGAGCTGGGCCCGGCCGGCGGCCAACTCCTCGCGCTGGACGGCGCTGGCGCTGGCGGGGTCGGCCACAGCCGGATCGGCGTAGATGCGCTCGATCTCGCGCTCCAGTTGGCCGGCGCGCTGGGCCAGTTGCAGGTACTCGCGCACCATCTGCACCGCTTGCACCTCAGCCAGGCCGGCTGCGGGGTTGCGCACGCCGTCGCCCAGTTTGCCTGCGATGGCATCCACCTCCCAGGCCACCAGATCGAAGCGTTGCCCGCGGGTCGCTTCCAGAATCGCCACGTCCAGGGGATCGGCGGGCGGGCGCCAGGCGGCCTGCAGCAGCAGCGTCGCCAGCACACCGACGATCAGCAGGCGCAGCAGGGCGCGCAGCGACAGGGCCGCATCGCGGTGGAAACAAAACCAAATTGCTATCCTTGTCAAAAAAGCCCTCC
>JAAEKA010000219.1 GCA_014155705.1 Anaerolineae bacterium clx_CAG2
CGGCGGGCGCGGCAGGCGCCGGCGTGGCGGCGCCGCATCCGGTCAACGCCAGTACGGCGATGAGCAGCAGAACGAAAAGGGTTACTGTGCGATGCATGAGAGTCTCTCCTTGAGTAAATATTGGAAGGCTTGAGGACTGTCAGTCCTTATCACAACTTGATCAACCGCTGCGCTCGAAGGGTTTGGCCAGCGCAGCCGGCTGGCGAACGCGACCAGAAGCAAAGACCAGGACGATGATCGTCAACACGTAGGGCAGCATGACCGCCAGGTCGGAGGGAATATCGATGCCCTTGACCTGGACCCAAAGCTGGAAAGCGTTGACGGTGGCGAAGAGCAAGGAGCCGAAGAGCACACCCAGCGGCCGCCAGCCGCCGAAGTAGACCAGGGCCACAGCGATGAAGCCCAGTCCGTTGGTGATGTTCTCCTGCCAGACGAAGAGCAGGCCGGTGCTGAGCGTGGCGCCGGCCAGCCCGGCCATGGCTGCGCCGAAGATTACGCCGAAATAGCGTACCCGGTTGACGTGGATGCCCAGCGAGTCGGCTGCTTCCGGGTTCTGCCCCACAGCCCGCACCTTCAGGCCCAGCGTGGTTTTGTTGAGCAGAATCCAGATCGCCGGCACCATCAGGTAGGCCAGGTAGACCAGGATGTTGTGGTTGAAGAAGATTTCGCCCAGCACGGGGATGTCGCTCAGCAGCGGAATGCGCACCACCTGAAAACCGGTGATGCCCTCCACGGAGCCGATCATCGTGCGGAAGAGCAGGCTGCTGAGCCCCAGACCAAAGAGGTAGAGGCCGATGCCGCTGATGCCTTGTTCAGCCTGCAAGGTGACGCTGACGACCGCCATCAACAGGCCCATCAGAATGCCGACGGCAATCGATGCCCCGACGCCCAACCACAGATTGCCCGTCTTAAAGACCACGTAAAATGCGATGAAGGAACCCATCAGCATGATGCCGTCGACGCCCAGGTCCAGCACGCCGGACTTCTGCGACACGGTTTCCCCCAAAGCGGCGAAGAGATAGGGCGCGGCCAGACGAATGCCGCTGTACAGGATGCCTATGAGCACCGAGCCCTGGAGAAGATCACTGATCATTGAAGGCCTCCTGTTCCATAGCCAGGGTGGGCTGCGGGGGACCTGAGAGCTCCTTCTCGCCGACCGCCCTGCCGCGACGGCGGGCGCGCTGTCGCACGAAGTAGTCGCTGGCTACCACGAAGAGCACGATCAGTCCATTGACGGCCACCACCAGCGAGCTGGGCACCTGTACGGTGCGTTGCATCTTGTCCGCGCCCACCAGCAGGCCGCCAAAGATGATCGAGGCCGGGATCGCGCCCAGCGGATGCAGCTTGCCGAACAGCGCGGCCACGATGCCGCTGAAGCCATAGCCGCCCGACAGCCCCTCGATCATGCGGTGGTGGACGCCCGTCACCTCGACCGCGCCGGCCAGACCGGCGAAGGCGCCGCTGAGGATCATGGCCAGCGC
>JAAEKA010000022.1 GCA_014155705.1 Anaerolineae bacterium clx_CAG2
CCCAACAGACTGCGCCAACGCCGCGTTGATGTACTGGTTCAAACTCACCCCTTCCTGGTCGGCCGTCTCTGCCAGATTGCGGTGCAGCGAGCGGGGCACGCGGACCACGAATTTGCCGCTGTATGCCTCTTCTGAACGCGGCTCCGGTATGGCGTCACCTTGCTCCAGTGACACTTCCAGCCACAGGTGCATGGCCTCCTGGATGTTGTCCACAGCGTCCTCTGCCGACTCCCCCTGGCTCATGCAGCCGGGCAATTCCTTGATACGCGCAAACCAGCCCTCGCCTGGCGTGTTGCGCAGTTCAATCGTGTAGGGTAAATTTGCGTAGTATGCCGCCGACTTGTTCATGACGGGCCTCCTGGCGCCATTGGTTAATCCTCAGCAAGTAAATCGTCGATCGCTCGCAGCACCTCTTTGACTGCATCACTATGCATTTGCGGTTGGCGACGCGCAACAGTGATGGGCGGAGCGCCGGGCCTGCGATAGACACTGTGGCTGCTCTTGGTCCGCACCAATTCGTGGTCGAACGACTGGAGAAGCTGATCCAACTCCTTGAAGGTTACATCCCTCGGGTTTCTGCGAATCTTCTGAAGCAACTTGTCTTGCTTGCTCATTCTCTCCTCGCTATAGTACTACATACAGTACTGCTTGTCAATTCGATGGGTTGATAATTCGTAGCACCAAGCCGTTCTCATGCCACTGCACAGTCTGACGCCGCGCCGGCCGGCGCGGCGTCAGACTGACCCTGAACCTGCCCCCTGGCCATGGCATCGCGGAACAGATCCACGATTTGCCCGGTGATGGTGGGCCAGCCGAAGCCCTGGGCCATCTTGCGGCTGTTGGCGCTGAGTTCCCAACGCAGCGCGTCGTTCTTAAACAGCTTGGTGATAGCCGCGGCCAGCGCAGCGGGATCGGCCACAGGCACGTGCAGGCCGGTGTAGCCGTGCACGACGCTGAAGCGCAGCCCGCCGACGCGGCTGGCGATCACCGGCGTGCCGCAGGCCATGGCCTCCAGCGCCACCATGCCGAAGCTCTCGTAGTGGCTGGGCATGACGACTACCTCGGCGGCCGAGTAGTAGTAGGGCAGCAGGTCCTGATCGCGCTTGCCCAGGAAGGTTACCAGGTCTTCGATGCCCAACTCGGCCCGCAGGCGGTGCAGCCGGGCCATCTCGTCGCTCATCTGCTCCAGCGGCACGGCCGGGTCGCCGCCGACGATGGCCACGGTCAGCCCCTCGCAGCCGCCGCACTCCTCGGCCACCTGTTTCATGGCCCGCAGCAGGGTGTCGATCCCCTTGAGCGGCTCGATGCGGCCCACGAAGAGCACCATGCGCTTGCCGGCTGGCACGTCGATGAAGGACTTGGCCTCTAACGGGCCGATGGGGCGAAAGCGGGTCAGATCGACGCCCGGCGGGATGACTTGGATCTTCTGGGAGTCGGCGCCGTACATCCAGACGGTCTGCGCTTTGTCCAGCGGGCTGCCGGCCACAATGCGATCCGCGAAGCCCAGGATGGCGCTTTCGGCGTCCAGGCGCTGTTGGGTGGCGTATTCGTGCGGCGCCTGGGCGACCTGGTTCTTCATGTGGCCCAGGGTGTGGAACATCTGCACGATAGGGATGCCACCCCAGGCGGCCTGCAAGTCCTTTGCCACCAGACCGGAGATCCAGTAATGGCTGTGGATCACGTCGTAATGGCGATGGTGGCTGGCGGCGAAGTCCTGCACCCAGGCGGCGAAGTCGGGCGCATTCTCGACCATGGTCTCTTTGCTGACCTGCGACTCAGGGCCGGCCGGCACGTGGATGACGCGCGCGCTGGCGCCCAGGCTGTGGCTGACGCGCGGGACGCAGGGGTCCTGGGAGCGGGTGTAGACGTCCACGGTGTGGCCCTGGCGCGCCAGCTCACGGCACAGGTCGCGCACGTAGACGTTCATGCCGCCGGTTTCCTTGCCGCCCAGCGTGGCCAGTGGGCAGGTGTGGACGCTCAACATGCAGATGTTCAATGGTTTGGAAGAGCCAGACATGAAATACGGTTGATCTCCAGGTTGGCTGGTTTTGCGGGGT
>JAAEKA010000220.1 GCA_014155705.1 Anaerolineae bacterium clx_CAG2
CGGCTGGACAAACTTGAAGCGCCGCGACATCACCAGGGCGGCCCCATAGAATGTGGCCACCAGACGGCCGCGACCGGCCCAGCGGGCCACAAGCCCCAGCAACCCCTGGGGCATCGGCCAGTGGACGTGAATGATGTCATAGGGGGCTGTGCGGCTCAGACGCCAGGCGGCCAGTATACCCGCCAGAAGATACGTGGGCAAGAGCAACAGATAGCGGGGATTGCGGCGGATTTTGTTAGGCGCGCCTTCGTCGTGAGTCAGTGTCTCCCAACGGGCCGGTGCATAGCGAAAGCGATGTACCAGAAATCCGTGGACACTGTGGCTGCTCTGGCCGGCATAGGCTGGCGCAAGGATTTCGATGGTCAGCCCGCGCTGGCGCAGCATGCCCAGCAATTCCACGAGCCACGGCGAGTGCGGGTCGCCCTCCCAACGCGGAAAATTGGTGGTGACGATGAGTACTCTTGTCATGGACTTTGTCTGCGCCGGCGGTCAGGCGATTGACTCGGTCGCTTTCGCGTCGGGGGCGGCCATGGCGGGCGGCGGATCGGACTGCTGCATACGGCTGCTGCGCACGTCCAACTCCAACTCCCTGATCTGCTCGGTCTGGCTGACGATCAGCTCGGCAATGAAGCCGACCAGGATCAGCAGCAGACCAGCCAGCCCCAGCACGCTGGAGGCGATGAAGACGGGGCGGATCTGCGTTTGGGCGAAGATGTAGTACGCAGCCAGTCCTGCATAGGTGACGCCGGCCACGGCCAGCAGGGCCAGCCCCATGCCGCCAAAGAAGCGCATCGGCGCCTGACTGAAAGTCAGCAGAAACCACACCACCAGCACGTCCAGGAAGGAGACGGGGATGCGGCCCAGACCATACTTGGAACGGCCGGCCTGGCGACGATACCACGTGGTCGGCGTTTCGCCGATGCGGAAGCCCTGATGGGCCGCGATCTGCAAGAGAAAACGGTGCCAGTCGGAGCGCAGCGGCGGCAGCGCCTCGATCACCTCGCGACGAAAGGCCTTGATCCAGTTCATGTCATGGACGGCCACGGGGAACAGTCGCTGCGAGACTCGGTTGTAGATGCCCGAAGCGAAGACTTTGCCGTCATCGCGTCCCTGACGCCAGCCGGCCACCACGTCGTAGCCCTCCTCCAGCTTGGCCAGCAGCTTGGGGATGTCCTCTTCGGGATCCGATTCCAGGTCGGCCGGCAGGAACACGATCACCTCGCCGCGCACAGCGCGAAAGCCAGTGCGCAGCGCCGCCGTCAGGCCGCGATTGCGCCGGTGGCGGATCAGGCGCAGAAAGGGGTATTGGGAAGCCAGCCCGGCTGCCAGGTCGCCCGTGCCATCGGTGGAACCGTCGTCGATCAGCACCAGCTCACAGGCCCGATTGGCCAGCGCGGGGGCGTCGAAGGCTTTGGCAACTTTGTTCAGCAGCGCGGGGATGTTGCCGGCCTCGTTGCGCGCCGGGATCAGTACTGAGACGTCG
>JAAEKA010000221.1 GCA_014155705.1 Anaerolineae bacterium clx_CAG2
CCACCTCCTGCAACGGCATGCCGCCCTGCATCACGGCCATCATGGCCTGGCGCTGTTTATCGGTCAGTTCCTCGGCGATCATGGCCTGGATTCTTTCCATCATCAGAGTGCGCTGGGCGATGGACTTCGATACTCATGGAAACCTCCTGGTGAACTTGTGCGATTTGACCAACCGGATACAATGTTTATGTAGCGTTACACTCGCTACATCATCAACCATTATACCAATGTATCTATGCGTGTCAAATTGGATCATCATGGATCAAGACGTGTTTACAGTGGATGAGGCTGCTGAGTATCTACGTGTCTCACGACCGACCGTGTATCGCTGGATGCGAGATGGCCAGTTGCCCTTTTACGTGCTGCCAAAAGGCGGTCGCCGCCTGAAGAAGCAAGACCTTGAACAGTTGCTCAAGCCAGGTGCGGTGGAAGACCTTGCTGGCGACGACGACGACCAATGACCGTCACTGCCCCGCTTTGTCAGGAACCGGCCCTTGTGCGGAAGCAGCTCCTTCTTCGAGCCTGACCCGACGCCGCGCCGCAGCTTCGAGCAGGATCGCATACACCCGCCCCAATCGTCGCCGGCGTTCCTCTTCGTCCATTTCCATCACACTCTCGTTCTGTTTCATTGTTCCTTGCCCTGTCTTTGCTACGTACCTGAAGCACTGGACAATTGGTGCCGTGTCCAAGGTGCTAGACCCAGGAATCCACAATCAGAACGCAATGCTGGCTATAGACGGTCCGCAGGGCATCGGCAAGAGCTACTTTGCCGGATGGCTGGCTAGCCCCGTACCCAACTACTTCATCGAGTCGGCGATCCATCCAGACAGTAAGGACGCCAGGATTGCGCTGACAAATCGCTGGATTTGGGAGGTGTTGGAATTATCCAGCACTACACGGCGGGCCGATGTAGACGCGCTGAAGGGCTTTATCACCACCGGTTGGGTTTCTGAGCGCAAAGCCTACGGGCACTATCCAATACGCAAACCAACGATGGCGTCCTTCATTGGCACGGTCAATGCTAGCAGCACTGGCTTTCTGGTGGACGAAACCGGCAACCGGCGATTCTACACTGTGACGCTAACCAAGATCGATCACGGCTATGCTGCGGCTGTAGATGTCGACCAACTGTGGGCGCAAGCTGTAGCTATGTACCGCAGCGGCGAGTCCTGGCAACTATCCAAGGCCATGACCGCCAAGCAAGCAGAACTAAACCGGCGCTACGAAGCAGAAACGGATGTTCTAGACTGGCTACTTCAACATTACGAAATCACCAACAGCCATGACGACTTTGTGGCTATCCCCGACATGACGGCCAGGTTGCAGGAATGGGGCTATCGGGGCGGCAGCACGTGGGCCATATCTCGCGAAATTGGTGGTCAGAAGAAGCGGTCCCCTGGCGAGTGGGCAGCCGGCACGCTAGCGTGGCTTCTTGGAAATGAGACTTACAAAGGGGTCTGGCATTTTGGTCGTAGGCACGAAAAAGGATGGAATC
>JAAEKA010000222.1 GCA_014155705.1 Anaerolineae bacterium clx_CAG2
TGATAGGGCGAGTCGATGGTGCGGCTGGTGTGCCAGATGCGTTCAGCGCCATCGTGGAATACCACATGTAATTGGTTGCCGTCACCAATAACTAGTGAGGGTGACTCAATTGATTGGACCTCATTGGTCACTCCACCGCCAATAACGCCGGTCGAAATGAGAAGAGGTGCGGTCCAACCAGTGCTCGATTTCCACATCATATAGCGTTGTCCCGCGCCAGTTGCTGACACTACATGTAACGTACCTGTGCTATCCGTCCCCATAGCTGGAAAACCCGTCAATCCACCCGTACCGATGGGATTCTCGGGAGAAGGAGCTATGATTTCCGTGATGTCGCTCCAGGTCTCTCCCCCGTCCTCCGACCAGCGATGGTAACGCCCATGCCGGCCGGCGCGTCCGTTCCAGACTATATGAACGGTGTCTTCGCCAAATGTCGCTAGATTGATTTGGCCGAAGTCCGGCTCTGGTGTCACCAGAAAGGGTTCGCTCCAGGTCACGCCGCGGTCGTCGGAACGCAGGTAGTACAACAGGTTGGCATCGTTGCGGCCATACGTGCCGCTTGGGTCTTCCACACCATAAGTCAAGACCAGGTGCAGCCGACCGCGCTGGTCGACTGCCAACCTTCCCCAACGCGCCAACTCGTTATCTCGGTCAGCCTGAAAGACCGTTTGGGGCATGGACCAGTTTTCGCCATCGTCCTCCGAGCGTGCAAGAACCAGACCAGCCCTCGCCTGTGTCCATGCGGCGTAGAGTGTATCATCCGATCCGATGGCGATTGTCGGCTCGAGAGCGCTGACATCTGAGGTCAATGCTTGGGGTGATGTCCAGCCGTCAGCCGATCCAGCCTTCGGCGCGTAGGCACGGCTATAATAAAGTGCATTGCCACCAGACCAAACGGCGTGCAAATAACCGTCGCTATCCACTGCAACACTGTGCATCCGTGCCACTCGGCCCCCAGGAGAGACAAGCACATCCACCGGTTCCGACCAAGCGCCGTCTTGTTGCCGCGTGTAGTAGATCGATTGAGCTGATCCATCCTCCTCGGAACCAGGCGCTCCGTAGCCCCAAAAGACGTGGATCACGCCAAAGGGATCAGAGACTACGACAGCCTCAGAAGCGCGGCCTTCGGTCTCGAAGAGGTTGACAGGCGGCGTCCATAGCTGTGCCTGAGCGTTGTTGGAAGCTGACAACGTCTGGTATGGCGCCATCAACACCAAGAGGACGAGGCATGCGACAAGAAATCGCTGTTTATTCACAAGGAACCTCTATGGCGTCCAACCAACTGGCGTAGGGTGTTGACGGGAGTGCGCCCAATGACTGTTTCGGCCAGCAACCACAAGGCGCCACGGTTGGAAAGCAGTTGGGGATCATGCCAAAACGAACGCAGCAAGCAGCTACGCGTTTGTCTTCGTCTGCCTTGTTCGTCATGCATGTAAGCCATCTCCAGGCAAGCTCGGCCCACAAACCGTCGTTTGAAGATGCATTGCGCTGATGTTGC
>JAAEKA010000223.1 GCA_014155705.1 Anaerolineae bacterium clx_CAG2
GGGCTTAACTACCAGGTTCGGGATGGGACTGGGTGTACCTCCTCCGCTCGAGCCACCAACAAAGCTTGTTTTTCACTTGTTAGATTGCGATTGCTACCCTAACAACCGAACAGAATGCGTATCTCGACTGCTACCATCTCACGTGAAAAGCCCTCGCGCATTAGTACGAGTCCGCTAAACACATTGCTGTGCGTACACGCCTCGCCTATCGAGCAGGTAGTCTTCCTGCGCGCTTACCCTCACAAGGAGGTGGGGGATCTAATCTTGAGGCGAGCTTCCCGCTTAGATGCTTTCAGCGGTTATCTCTGCCAGACTTAGCTACCCAGCAATGCCGTTGGCACGACAACTGGCACACCAGAGGTCTGTCCACTCCGGTCCTCTCGTACTAGGAGCAGCTCCTCTCAAATCCCCTACGCCCACAGCGGATAGAGACCGACCTGTCTCACGACGGTCTGAACCCAGCTCGCGTACCGCTTTAATGGGCGAACAGCCCAACCCTTGGGACCTACTCCAGCCCCAGGATGCGACGAGCCGACATCGAGGTGCCGAGCCACGCCGTCGATATGGACTCTTGGGCGTGACTAGCCTGTTATCCCCGGGGTAGCTTTTATCCGTTAAGCCACGGCCATTCCACTCTGAACCGTGGGATCACTAACGCCGACTTTCGTCTCTGCTCGACTTGTGGGTCTTGCAGTCAAGCTCCCTTATGCGTTTGCACTCTATGGCTGGTTTCCAATCAGCCTGAGGGAACCTTTGCGCGCCTCCGTTACTCTTTCGGAGGCGACCGCCCCAGTCAAACTGCCCACCTGGCACTGTTCCCAAGCCGGATTACGGACTCAGGTTAGGGCCAAGACTTAACCAGGCTGGTATTTCAACGGCGACTCCACCGAGGCTGGCGCCCCAGTTTCTCAGTCTCCCAGCTATCCTACACAAGCCAAGCCCTAACTCAATGCCAAGCTACAGTAAAGCTCCACGGGGTCTTTTTGTCCTGCTGCGGGTAAATGGCATCTTCACCACTATTTCAATTTCGCCGGGTCCCTCGTTGAGACAGTGCCCCACTCGTTACACCATTCGTGCGGGTCGGAACTTACCCGACAAGGAATTTCGCTACCTTAGGACCGTTATAGTTACGGCCGCCGTTCACCGGGGCTTCAGTTCAGAGCTTCGGCTTGCGCCTAACCCCTCCCTTTAACCTTCCGGCACTGGGCAGGTGTCAGCCCCTATACGTCCTCTTTCGAGTTCGCAGAGACCTGTGATTTTGTTAAACAGTCGGTAGGGCCACTTCACTGCGGCCGCTTCGGGCTTGGTAAGCAAGTCACCTTACCCTACTGCGGCGATCCTTCTCCCGAAGTTACGGATCTATTTTGCCTAGTTCCTTAACGAGGGCCAAAGGCAATTTCAGCCAGAAGCGCACTAACCAGCGGCAAAGCGATCACCAAGGTCACATCAAAGGCCGATCGAAACGATTTGCCGCGGATACTTGACATTGGCGATAGTAGATACGCAC
>JAAEKA010000224.1 GCA_014155705.1 Anaerolineae bacterium clx_CAG2
CCCCCCCCCCAGCCGGCAGCGGGTGGCTTGCTTGCGGCGGGCTGGCCGGCGCAGGCGCTTGCGCTGCTTGGCGCAATGCGGTTTGCGGGTATAATGCTTTTCGTTATCGTAGAGCGGATTGACGGGGTTTGGCGACCGGGCCGACCATCTCTGATCGACAAGGCGGTAGTCCTCCCATGCGACGGCTGTCCCAGAAGCGGTTCCTACGGCTGGCAAGCCTGATCCTCACAGGCTTGACGGTCGTGTTCGGGATCCTCTGGGTCGTGCGCGGGTTGCGGCCTGCCATCGCGTGTGGCGTGCTGGACTACCTGGGGAGCGGTGACTGGTCGGCGGCCTTCGCGTGCGTTGACCAGGCCGACTATGAGGCGCTGCTGTTCGTCGTCGCGCTGGCGGGCGGTGCGGTGGCATGGCTGGCGTCACGCAAAGCGCCGGATACGCCGCGTCGGGAATACCACCCAACGCCCCGCGAGCAGGCGAACAATCGCAAGGGGATGATCGACCGGGTGTGGAAAATCTGGATCGAGGGCCATCTGGATCAATCACGATACAAAACGGCGCCGATGAGCTTGGGGATGAATTGGCGGGCGGGCGTCCCGCGCTCTGGCAGCCTGCGAAGACGCCGGCCGAGGGAACAGGAACGGCCCGTGCCTGCGAACAAGTCCATGCTCCAGATTTTCGAAGAGGCGGAGCACAGGATACTTATCCTGGGGGAGCAAGGGGCGGGTAAGACCACCTCAATGCTCAACCTGGCGCGTTCGCTTCTAGAGACGGCTGGGGTTGACACTTCGTTTCCTATTCCGGTGGTCTTTAGCCTATCGTCGTTCGTGGATCCCGAGCAATCGCTCGACGACTGGTTAGTGGGTGAGTTTCGTCGCGGCTATGATGTGCCCGAAATCGTGGCTCGGTACTGGATTGCCCATGAGACACTCGCTTTGCTACTGGATGGCCTGGACGAGGTGCGCACTGATCGACGCACGGGCGTGGTCGAGAAGTTGAACCAATATCTCGACCAGCACATGAACCCCTGGCTAGTAATCTGTTGCCAAGACAAACAGTATGAACAACTCATCGCAACCGGTTCTGCACTTGGAGATGTCGATGCTTTGGTGTCTTGAGCGTGACCGTCTTGCCGCCGGTGTTCGGCCCGGTCACCAGAATGACAAAGTAGTCGTCCTCCAAATAAACGTCGATGGGCACCACGGTCTCCGGGTCCAGCAGCGGATGCCGGGCTTTGCGCAGCGTAATGGTAGATCCGGGGTGACGGGGGGTGGCAAGTGGCAGAGCTTGCCCTGAGCTGGCCGAAACGGCCAGGGTGGCAGGTTCAAAGCCGCCGCCCTGCGCCTCCAGGTTAGCCTGCCCTTTCCCTCTGTCCCTTCTTTCCTTCTTGTCCCCCGTTTTGCCTGCCAGTAACTGCTCAGGCATGGCATTAGAAACCGGGTTTTTGTCTCGCAGACCAAAGTCATGGCGCCATGAAAGGTGGTTGCGAAGACATGAACCATGCCCGCACAA
>JAAEKA010000225.1 GCA_014155705.1 Anaerolineae bacterium clx_CAG2
GGCGACTCACAGCCGCGGGCGCGCGGTATGAAGTGCGGCGACAAGCCCATCTGGAACAACGAGGGTGAGACGATCTATTTGGAAGCGCCGGGGGCTGGGCGCATCGAGATACAGTCGCGAAGGGTTTGACACACGGCAGGAATGCCATGCCCGTAGACCCCGCCAACGCCCGCAAGCGGAAGGCCGCAGAGCGATTTCTTCCCGCCCAATCATAGGTGGAGAGCAGTGACGCGCCAAGAGCCAAGAAGACGACAAAACGGGGGAGAGATGGGGCGCGAAAAAGAGGTCGCAAACGCCAGCGCAGACACTACAGGCGGTCGCGACCTCTTGGCACGGGAAACATCGCGGGGATCACAGCACAAAACCACCGCCGCCTGCGTTCATCTGGCCGCCGTGCAAAAGCTGATAGGCCATAGCGACGTAAACGCTACTGCCGGCTGTGGTCGACGACGCGAGCAAGCCAAACTGAACCAGACACAGCAACTTCCAGCGCCCTTTCGAGCGCGTGAGCACCGAGGGTTCCGGGCCACTACCTTGGCTTGACCCAATCGTTACTTGAGTAGAGCTACGATAGCGGGCCAGTTCTTCGCCGCGAAGACGATGATGGTGATTACCGTACCCACAGTAGCAAAAGCGACTTTCGTGGGCACTTGTACATTGATACGGACATTGAGCACACCATCCACAACGCGAATGTACAGTGTTGGTATGTTCTGTGCCCAGTCATCTAGCTCTTCGATCTTGACATCGATCTTTCCGATTTCAGTGAGAACCCGATCTGGCAATCGACCGACTGCTAGCTCATCGAGTTGTGATTTCATACTGAAGAACCCCTTGTTGGCTCAGACAAGGGAAGGGGGTCTTGGATACTCTAGAGAAGGATTATCTCCTTCTCGGTATCCCCTTCCCGTATGAGTAGGGCTGCACCAGGGGATTCTTCCACTTGAATTGCTAGCAGGCCGAGTTTGATAAACCTTCGAAGCATATCTACCACCGATGTTTGCCGGTCATCAGCGATTCTCTGCACTTCATCGAACAGGTCTTGCGGCAAAATCAGGTTGTAGCGCTTTCTCGATCCATTTCGGTCTTGTGTCATAGGTGTGTGCTAGCTTTCAGAAATCCCTGGTGCATTACCTACCAGTCAAGTCCATGTCGTTTGGACGACATTCAAGCACCTTGACCGTCTTCATACCTGAGCGACAGGGATTCTTGGGAGAAAATCAGTTTGATGAAAAGTGCGTACTGCTGACCCCTGTAGATGCCAGTGGTTTTTCCAGTATTTCCAGACCTCAGAGCCTAGATAGTGATGGCAAATAGAAGCCATTCGTTGTAGCTCTGCCCACCTCGCTTTGACTATCCTAGCAAACCTTCAGTATACGCCCTCGACCCGGCGTCTACGTTCTTCGATCTCGGCCGCCAGTTCGCGAATCTCGTTCTTGTCGATATGGTATTCCTGCGTCGCCAGAAAGCGCAGGTAGTCAAGT
>JAAEKA010000226.1 GCA_014155705.1 Anaerolineae bacterium clx_CAG2
GGTTGCCAGGTCGCTGGCGCCGACAAAGCCCAACGCGCCGGTCTCGTCCTTGACCATCAACGTCGAAGTGACGATAGTCACGGCGCCCTCACGCACGGCATCCTGCAAAACGCGGATGGCGCCGCGCACTGCGGCCTCGGTGGGCTGCGCCACCTGCACCAGTTCCAGGCGCACCGGCTTGTTCAAGATCGGCGCAGCACCCGCCGTTTGAGGCTGGCGCCTTCTGCGACGCAACTGTGTCCAAATGCGGTCGAGCAGAAACTCGTTCTGCCGGGCATCCCAGGCATAGACGACCACGGTGCGAGCCATCTTGTCGGCGAAAATCTGGCGCCGGTCGTCCCATAGACACCAAAGATAGCCCAATCCCAAGGGAAAGAGTGAAACGATCAAGCCCACCCAACGCACCAGCGCGCGGCCGAAGTTCAGCCGCTTGCCGTCCACCCGCACCACGCGCACGCCCATCAGGTACTGGCCCGGCGTTTGTCCACCCAGGTTCCAAAAGACCGCAAAATAAAGCGGGTTGATCACCAGACTCAAAAAGACACGCAGCCAGTTGGCGGCATGGCACAAAATTGAGCTCGACAACAAGGCTGCCCAATCACCCGACCGTTCGATGGGCGGACAGGCAGCCACCTGGACGCCCAGGAACAAATCCAGGGTCAGCGCAATGGAGCCATTGATAATGGCAATGACGCCGATGACGATCAGCACGTCAGTCACCAGTCCGACGGACCGGCTGATGAATCCAGCGTACTGCCCTAGCAATCCCTTCGGCTTAGCGACCATCGGCGTTCCCCTTCTGATGGATAAAGTCTGAGGGCAGCACCCGTGCAGTGGCGCGCGCCTGAACGTTCTCCGGCGGCGACTCGACATCGGCGCGCGGCCTCTTGCGCAGCAGGTTGCGCACCAACATCTCGGCGGCGGAGTCGGCGGTCACCGTGCGCTCCCGCACCTCGTCCAGCATCTGCCCGGCCAGTCCGACGCTCTGGCCCGAGACCAGGTTACGTACCTTTTCAGGATGCTCGTTGAGGTAGTCGATGTACTTGTCGCCCTGGGCGCGGATGAGCAGCTCGATCTGTTCGTCGATTGTCAGCTCCGGCAGGATTTGGGCCACCTGCGCAGCGATCAGATCATGAATAGCAGGGCTCTCAGCCAGTTCAGGTAGCAGCCGGTC
Organism: Anaerolineae bacterium clx_CAG2; assembly: GCA_014155705.1. GTDB lineage: Bacteria > Chloroflexota > Anaerolineae > JAAEKA01 > JAAEKA01 > JAAEKA01. The sequence goes on from JAAEKA010000226.1 coordinate 1,175, forward strand.
GACCTGCGCCAAGATCAGCTCGTGGATGGCGGCGCTCTCGGCCAGCTTGGGCAGAATCTTGTCGACCTGCAGCTCGATCAGGCGCTCCACGGCTGGGGGCTCGGCCAACAGCGGTAGCAGCTTGTTGATCTGGGCGCCGATCAGCGCGTCGACCTGAGGGTTGTCGGCCAGATAAGCCACGATGCCGTCGATGGCGCCGCTCAAGGTACCCACCACGCGCTGCCGGCTGGCCTCGACCTCGCTGCGACCGGCCGCCTGCAAGGTCTCCACGTGAGTCTCGGCCCGCTCGATGGCGGCCCGCACGGGGCGTTGGACCAGAT
>JAAEKA010000227.1 GCA_014155705.1 Anaerolineae bacterium clx_CAG2
CCCACCCTACAACCTGCAACTGCGTCAGGCGCTGTGGCGGCCCAATATGACACGCGTAGATGCGGTGGACGACGAATGGGATCGCTTCGACGGCTTTGCAGCCTACGACTCCTTCACGCGTGACTGGCTGGCAGCCTGCCGGCGAGTGCTAAAGGACACGGGTACAATCTGGGTCATCGGCTCCTACCACAACATTTACCGCGTCGGCGCGATCATGCAGGACCTGGGCTTCTGGTTTCTCAACGATGTGGCCTGGATCAAGACCAACCCAATGCCCAACTTCCGCGGCGTGCGCTTCACCAACGCGCACGAGACGCTGCTCTGGGCCGCCAAGGCGCAGGGCGCGCGCCATACCTTTAACCACCACGCCATGAAGGCGCTCAACGACGACCTGCAGATGCGCAGCGACTGGCATTTGCCCATCTGCTCTGGCAGCGAGCGCATCCGCACGGGAGATGGCGACAAGGCGCATTCGACTCAGAAGCCGGAGGCGCTGCTCTACCGGGTGATTCTGGCCAGCAGCCAACCAGGCGGCGTGGTGCTGGATCCCTTCTTCGGCAGCGGCACCACAGGCGCTGTGGCCAAAAAGCTGCACCGTCGTTGGATCGGTATCGAGCGCGAGCTGGCTTACATTCAGGTAGCGCAGCAGCGCATCGATGCCATCACACCCGCTCCTCTGGACCCAGCAGTCTTCGACGTGCGCGACCAGAAGCGTTTGCGGCAGCGCATCGCCTTCGGCAGCCTGCTAGAGCATGGCCTGCTCATCCCGGGCCAGACCGTTTACTTCCAAAAACAGAGCAGCCAGGCCGCTCGCGTCAAGCCCGATGGCGTGCTGCGCCTGGAAAGAGATGGCTTCGAAGGTTCGATCCACCAGGCAGGCCGGCGCCTGATGGGCGGAAGCCCATGCAACGGCTGGGACCACTGGTACTTCGAGGCTGCGGACGGAACGCTGCGCCCCATCGACGAGTTGCGCCAGACAGTACGCGATCATCTGGCCCAGCCCATCAACGAGAACCACGACGACAAGCATGACTGAGTTCTTGCAACTGGCCCTGGCCCTGGTCATCCTGATCTCTGCCGCCAAACTGGGCGGATATATCAGCCTCAAGCTGGGGCAGCCATCGGTGTTGGGCGAGCTGATCGCCGGCCTGATCCTGGGGCCCTCCCTGCTGGACACGTTGCACCACACTCCCTTCACCAGCCAGCACCTGGACGAAACCATCGCCCTGATGGCCGAGATGGGGGTGCTGCTGTTGATGTTCCTGGCTGGCCTGGAGCTGCACATCAAGGACCTGGTCAAGTCGGGCAGGGTGGCCGCGTTGGCCGGCACCCTGGGTGTCGTGGTTCCGGTCGTCATGGGCTTTGGCATCGGCCGCGTTTTTTCCATGGAAACGCTGCCGGCGCTCTTCATCGGATTGGTGCTGGCAGCCACCAGCGTCAGCATTTCGGCGCAGACGCTAATGGAGTTGCGCGTGCTGCGCAGTCGCGTGGGCA
>JAAEKA010000228.1 GCA_014155705.1 Anaerolineae bacterium clx_CAG2
CACGTGGCCGCGATGCTTCTGCGCCACGATCTTGTAGCTGATGTCCAGCCCCATGCCGGTGCCCTTGCCGGGCGGCTTGGTGGTGAAGAAAGCGTCAAACACGCGCGCTTGAATCTCCGGCGGGATGCCCGGCCCGTTGTCCTGGATTTCGACGATCACCCAGGCATCTTCGACCACCGTGCGCAATGTGATCTCTGGCGCAGCCGTGTTCTCCAGCGCGTCCGCCGCGTTGTCGATCAGATTGGTCCAGACCTGGTTGAGCTCGCTGCCGTAGCCCTGGATCTTGGGCAGGCCGGCCGCATACTCGCGGCGTACCTTGATCCGCCCCAGCTTGTGCCGCAGGATCACCAAGGTGCTGTCCAACCCCTCGTGAATGTCCACCTCCTGCACCGGCGCCTGATCCAGGTAGGCATAGGACTTGAGTGACTTGACAATCTCCGAGATGCGGCTGGCGCCCTGCCCCACCTCGGCCAACAGGTTATAGACGGTGTAGACTGCCCCCAGCCAGCGGATGGCCACAGGCACCTGATCGGCCGCCAACTGCCCGGCAAACGCGGCCAGACCCTCGACGTCGTAGCGCAGCTCGGCCAAGGTCGGCGCCAGATCCCAGGCGTCCGGCACGTCGCGCTCCTCCAGCCAGCTCTCCAATTCGTACTCGCGGTCGCTGCGCGCCAGGGGATCAAGATAATCCAGCGGCTTGCCGGCGGCTGCGCGCGCCTCGGCGGCCGTTTCCTCCAGCCTGGCCTGCTGGTGGGCATCCAGGCTTAACCTGGCGATGGCGGTCTGCGCCGCTGCAAATGACTCCAGCGCTTCCAGAAGCTGGCCAGCGCCCCGCTTGACGGCTGCAGCCGGATTGTTCAGCTCGTGCGCCACGCCGGCGGTCAGCGTGCCCAGTTGCGCCATCTTGTCCCGCTGGCGCATCGAGGCAGTCATGTTGCGGTAACGCGCCAGCACAATATTGTACAGCGCACGCGCCGCGGTGGGGCTGCTGTTGGTCAGGTGATCGAACTGCTCCTGGTTGATGGCCAGCAAGGTGCTGTCGCTGAGCGCGCGCAACGTCGCTGTGCGCGGCGTATCCTCCAGCAAGGCGATTTCACCGATCACGTCGCCAGACCGGCGTAGGTCCAGCAAGATGGGTTGGCCGGCCGAGATCTTGATCACCTCGATCTCGCCCGATTCGATGACGTAGGCCTTATCGCCGAGGCTGCCCTCCTCGAACAGCACCTGCCCGGCCGGCAAGTGTACCCGCTCGACCATCTCGCACAGGCGGTTCAGGTCCTCCTCGGGCAGGTCGGCGAACAGGGGAACTTTGCGTAGGAAGTTGTTCATGGGTGGAAGGGGGAGAGGTAAACAAGTAGACAAGTATACAAGTAGACAAGGAAGCAAGGTGCTTTTCAGCCCTCAACTTGTCTACCCGCTTGCCCGCCTACTTGTCTACTAGCTTACTTGTCTACTCGTCTACACCGTCTTCAAATACTGATGCACCAAACTGACC
>JAAEKA010000229.1 GCA_014155705.1 Anaerolineae bacterium clx_CAG2
GGCCGGCTATGGCCGCAGCGACATGCACGCCGGCTGCCGCGCCGAGGACCCTGCCTCGCACTTCTGCACCATCCAGGAGATCGAGAACGCCTGGAAGACCACCGGCGTGGACTTCGTCCTCACCGGCCAGTCCTGGGTCGACAACGCCATCGTCGGCACGGTCAATCCAGACTACGGCGGCGACACCATCGTGGCCAGCGACTGGTACGGCGGCAACGCCAACGGCGACTATCCCTACAACTGCAACGGCTGGACCATCAACAGCAGCACCGGGCGCGGGCTGATCCTCAACAGCGGCGCGATCAGCCCGGCCGTCGAGACCTGTGACGACATCCATTCCATCGCCTGTTGCAAGTGATGAGCGCCGGACAGGGCCAATCTTGACGCCAGACGCGAACTGAGCGACAATCGGGCGCAACACGCATCGAACCACCTTCATCTCATCGGAGTTGCGCCGTTATGTCGAATTCATCGCCCGAGTCGCAGCCTGTCGCTGCGGATGAGCCGCAGGACCTGAAGACCCGCGCCATCAGCCTGATCGGCTACCTCCTGGGCATCTCC
>JAAEKA010000023.1 GCA_014155705.1 Anaerolineae bacterium clx_CAG2
CTCCCGGCCGCCGCTCCCAGGCCCACCAGGAGCTCTCACGGAAGCTGCCCTCGTTCTGGACAGGCGCGGTGGCCGTGCCCCAGAGGAAATCAGGGGGAAAATGCAGGTTGGTCATTGTACTTTTACGCAGGCTCAATCCTCGCTGTACAAAACAGCAGTCGTGTATCTCACTTACCACGAGTCGTTTTCATTGTCAATGCACGCATTGCCTGATTGAGGGTCGTGGTCTATAATCAGGATTGTGCGCTGCCGCACAGGCAGCGCGCCGCCCTTCCGTGAAACTACCCACAAGTTATCAGTCAAACCATCGTTGCTATTGTACCACGGGTCACATAGAATATAGGAGCCTGGAGATCATGCATCAACCGTTGCGAGTGCTCTTGGTAGAGGATGACTGGGCGGTGCGCAGCGCCGTCCGAGAATTCCTGAGCCGGCGTCAGATGGAGGTCGTCGAGGCCGACTGTGCAGACACGGCCTTGCGCGTAGTTCACGAATACCAACCTGATGTGGCGGTCATCGACATCGTCATGCCGGAAAAGGCCGGCCAGCGGCCCGACTTCGACAGCCACGTGGGCATCGAGGTGGCCCGCCAACTCCGCCAGCATTTCCCTGAGATGGGTGTCGTTTTCCTTTCCGCCTACGTGGACCGCGGCCCCGAGGTCATTCAGTTGTTCATGGACGGTCACAACCGCATCGCCTATCTACTGAAAGGCTCCAGGCCGCAGGAACTGCTTGACGCCATCCATAAAGTCGTAGACGGCGCATCGGCCCTGGAAATCGCCACCGGGGTCCGCACGGCCCGCGACAGCGCCTTCGATCTGGCGCTTGGCTCCTTAACAGCCGAAGAGCAGGCAGCAATTGCGGCGGCTTTAGACGGCCTCCCCGACCTTAGCGAGCCAGAATGGCGAGTCTTCGAGGCCGTGGGCAGGTGCAGGACGCGGCAGCAAGCGGCGGGAGAGCTGGGCGTTAGCGCCAAGACAGTTGCCAGCCACATTGATGCCATCTACAGCAAGCTCGCTTTGCGTCAGAT
>JAAEKA010000230.1 GCA_014155705.1 Anaerolineae bacterium clx_CAG2
GCGCATGACCGGCACCATCCTGGGCGCGGATGTGGGCTTCATGTACGGCGACACCCCGGTGCGCTACTACACCGCCAGCGAGGACCCCGGCATCGAGGCGCAGATCAACAGCGCCACGTTGATGGACACCATGCTGGACCGCCAGGTGCCCTGCTACCGCTGCCCCATCTCCTGCGGCCGCGAGGTGCATCTGGACAACTACGCGGTCGTGCGCAGCGCGGTCACCGGCAGCGAGACGCCCAAGGTGGACGGCCCAGAGTCCGAGACCGCCATCGGCTTCAGCGCGCTGCTCGGCTCCGACGACCTGCAAGGCGCGGCCTACGCCGGCCACCTGTGTAACCTGCACGGCCTGGATACCATCTCCACCTCGCACACCATCGGCCTGCTCTATTACCTCTACAACCAGGGCATCGTCAGCGCTGCCGACGTGGAAGGCTACGACCTGTCCTGGGGCAACGTGCAGCCGGCCATCGAACTGGTGGAGAAGATCGCCCATCGCCAGGGCATCGGCGACCTGCTGGCCGAGGGGGCGGACGCGCTGGCGCGGCGCTTTGGCGTGC
>JAAEKA010000231.1 GCA_014155705.1 Anaerolineae bacterium clx_CAG2
AAGGAGGTGGCGGCCCACAGTGTCGCCTACCGTTACATGCCCCGATGTTTTTCAAAACTGGCTAGGCAATTCGGAACCCCTATAACGACATTGCATAACAGCACCAAGTGAACCACCCCCCTCCTCCAGAGGGCATCGGTTCACTCCATCTACAGGGCGGTGTGTCTCCCACGAGGCGCACCGCCCTTTTTCGCGTCCGCCATTAGAGGTAACACGCAACTGAATACCACGCACTGACAGCCTGGCAAGCTGAGCAGCTTTCGCCTGGGCCGCATCTTCTCCACGCCGGAGGGGGTGCGGCCCTTTTTTGATTCTCGAAGGTCCCGCGCGCAAGCAAGGGACGCAGGTTTTCCATGACCCACCAACTGTCACTGTTCGCCGATCTGCCTGCACTGGCCGCTAAGGAGAAGCAGCCAGCGCCTCCCACAGCGCTTCCTGAAACTTGCGCAGGCCGCGCTTTTCTACCAGCCACCCGGCCGGGTCTTCTTTGGCCACAATGGCCGCGTCTTCGATCAGCGCCAGAACGTGCGTCTCCGCAGCTCCGAGGAGCTGCGCAGCTTGC
>JAAEKA010000232.1 GCA_014155705.1 Anaerolineae bacterium clx_CAG2
AGATCGCCATCGACCAGCGTGATGGTTCCCGACTCCGTGGCCACCTGGCCGCGTTCGTCGCGCGCCTCGATAGTCCAGGTGTACTCGCCGTCGGGCAGGACGCGGCCCATCACCAACTGCGGGCCGAAGCCGTTGTCGACCGTCTCCGGCTCGTTGACCACGCCACCCCAGGCCACGCCATACTCGCCCGGCGAGCGCAACTGGTCGCGACGGAAGTAGTGGCGGACACCTGCCTGATCCTCGAAATAGATGGAAACCTCGGCCGTGCGGCCCAGGGTATAGCGAATATTGGTGGCGTCATCGTTGCCATCCGCGTTGGGGCTGATGACAGCCGGCTGCATGCTGGCGTCGTTGAGCAGCGGCCGAAAGCTGCAAGCCATAGCCAGCAGCGCCGTCAGAGTCAACGCCAGCAGTACAGGAACAGAATGAATCAATCGCACGAGAGATGCCTCCTTGTGAACTGGCCGTCCATGACACGCTCCGGGCCGGCCCAAGGTTCAAGGCAGTCTACCAGATGGCAGGCTGTTCGTCAAGGCACGAAGTGCGGAGAATTGACAGATCG
>JAAEKA010000233.1 GCA_014155705.1 Anaerolineae bacterium clx_CAG2
TAGCCGCCGCCGACGCGCCGCAGGAGGACGCGGTCGACGCAGTAGTCCAGGAACTGGACGTAGTTGAGAGGCATGGAGCCGTCGAGGAACAGGACGAGGCGGAGGGAGTAGTGTTTGATGAGGTTGACAAGCGGGCTGCGCAGCCAGTGGTCGCTGACCTTGACGCTGCCGTCGCGCATGTAGGGCATGTGGCAGTCGGCGCAGGCGACACCAGAGCGGGCATGCAGTCCGCTGCTCCACATCTCGAACTCAGGGTGCTGGATCTTGATCATCGGCGCGGCCGTTTCAGCGTGAGTCCAATCCTTGAAACCGTAGCTGTCATAGTACGCTTCGATGTCGTCGATGCGCAGGCCGTTCTCCCAGGGGAAAGTCAGCAGCTTGTTCTCGCCCTGGAAGTAGTACTCCACGTGGCACTGGGCGCAGACGTAGGTGCGCATCTCTTGGGCTAGCCCTGTCCGAACCCCCGAACACCCGCCAGGGTATTGAAACGCGGTTAACGGCGAACGCATCGACATCATCAAGTGGGGTCCGAACCCCCGAACACCCGCCAGGGTATTGAAACGGA
>JAAEKA010000234.1 GCA_014155705.1 Anaerolineae bacterium clx_CAG2
CCCGATTCCGTAGCAAAAAATGTGGCGGCAAGGATCTGGACGTGGACGCGCGGCCAGCCCACATTGGTGATTTCGCTCGTGTCGCAGTACATTGACGAGGCGCGTAGGCGTGAGCAACTCATCGATGATTTGATTGACACCATCGCAATTGGTAGCAAGACGCACGAGTATGTCAAGCAATTGGTCGTAGAGAAACGAACCTCCGATGGTCAATCGTTTCCGCGATTGAGTCAGACTGAGCGAAATGCCTTGCTTCGTCTCACTCGTGGGCCTGTCAAAGCAGATGCTCGCTTAAAACAAGATATGCGGACTTTGGCTGACAAGGGACTGGTCAGGCAGGTCTCCTTCCGTGAAGATCACGATCTCTTTCAGATATCGATACCGCTGGTGCGCGTTCATCTTGCTTGTGTAATTGAGGACACGCTCACTACTGGAGGCTAACGGTGCCGCTACTCTTGGATGTTTCGTTGGCCGGACGGGCGCCGAGAAATATGGCGACCATGAACAACCGCACCGTATATCATTTGGCCGGAACGGTCGATCAACTAATTGCACGCCTAAGGA
>JAAEKA010000235.1 GCA_014155705.1 Anaerolineae bacterium clx_CAG2
CGTCAAGCCTGTGAGGATCAGGCTTGCCAGCCGTAGGAGCTGCTTCTGAGACAGCTGTCGCATGGGAGGACTACCGCCTTCTGGATCAGTGAGACGGTCGGCCCGGTCGCCAAACCCCGTCTGGCGCGGTCCTTGTCACTAGTGAAGTCATTGAGCTTGTTCGCTGGGTCATCAAGAATACGCCAGTGGATAGCTTGTTCGATTTCACCCCTAGCCTTTGCGGCGGATTTCTGCTTCACGGTAGTCAGAAACTCCATGAACCCCTTTTCGGATTTTCGACCCTCCAACATCGCATACTCGGCCCAGTCTTCCCCGCAGATGTCGGCATACTTCTTCATCAACTCAGAGGAGTAAAAGGACATCTGCCTATACGACTGATGGGCCTCGAGATTTGTTTCTTTGAGTCTCTTGGCTTCAGGCCTGACATAGACTTTGCACTCAATAGCTTGACGGGGTTTGGCGACCGGGCCGACCGTCTCACTGATCCAGAAGGCGGTAGTCCTCCCATGCGACAGCTGTCTCAGAAGCAGCTCCTACGGCTGGCAAGCCTGATCCTCACAGGCTTGA
>JAAEKA010000236.1 GCA_014155705.1 Anaerolineae bacterium clx_CAG2
GCCTGATATCGTGTTGCCGCCGATCCGCTCTGCTGATCCTTCCAAGCTGCGGATACCGACAGTTGGTCCGCATGCCGCTCACTTGCACGCAAGCGCCCTTACCCCTGCGTTGTCAAAACCAACCGGCGACCCTGCTACAAGCATGACCCTCTCACCCTCCCCCATCCTATACACAAACACCACCTCCAACTTCCTGCACGTCAAGCACCCCCCGATCTCCTGGCTGACCAGCTTGCCGCCACAGGTGCGCCTGGGCGGGCAAGATACTAAGAGCCGATGCAGGTGTTGCTCACAGGGTGGCTTTCCTCTCAACCTTCCCGCGCGTCCGGCGCGCTGATGTGCACATGCAGAGCGGTCAACTCAAAAGGTGATCAATTCTTGCCAGACAAGGAGGTGGCGGCCCACAGTGTCGCCTACCGTTACATGCCCCGATGTTTTTCAAAACTGGCTAGGCAATTCGGAACCCCTATAACGACATTGCATAACAGCACCAAGTGAACCACCCCCCTCCTCCAGAGGGCATCGGTTCACTCCATCTACAGGGCGGTGTGTCTCCCACGAGGCGC
>JAAEKA010000237.1 GCA_014155705.1 Anaerolineae bacterium clx_CAG2
ACAACTGGCCTGTCCACTTCCATCCCGATGTGTTGGCGCCGCTCCAAGCGCAAGATTTGCCCTGGCCACCCAAGGTGCCAGCGAATTGGCCTAAAGAACCCTGTGCAAAAGCCACTCACGAAACGGGCGATCTTGTCGCTGCTGTCGATGTCCAGCACGCCAGCCAGGTAGTTGGGCTGGTTGGCCACGATGCCGGTGACGCAGCCATCCAGCCGGCTTATGAACCTTAAGAATTTAAGGCGGTAATAGGCCGGTGTATCGGAGAAGCTCAGGCGAGCCCTGTCCGAATTTGTTCAGAAATTGGGCTACCTGTTGGTTCAGAACTGGCCAATCGTCGCTGAGCCGATGAAGGTGGAGAATATCCTGTTTGAGCCAACGCCAGAGCTTCTCAATGGGATTGAGCCAAGAGGCATAGGTTGGCAGACAGAGTAACTGGATCGGCAGGTTGTCGTGAGTGGCTTTTGCACAGGGTTCTTTAGGCCAATTCGCTGGCACCTTGGGTGGCCAGGGCAAATCTTGCGCTTGGAGCGGCGCCAACACATCGGGATGGAAGTGGACAGGCCAGTTGT
>JAAEKA010000238.1 GCA_014155705.1 Anaerolineae bacterium clx_CAG2
CGCGACGGGTGACTCGCACCAGGCTGGCCTCGTCGTTGTCGTAGGGCAGGCTCTCCTGATAGGGCTGCAACTCCTCCAGCAGCCGGCCCACCGCTGGGTCAGTGAACTTCTCCTGGGCTAACTGGCTCAGCGTGGCCAGTTGACGCCCGCGCGCCTCGGCTCCGCCCGGAGGCATATAGGTCGCCTGGTCCCAGTACAACACCGCTGCGGCCGACTGGATGTCGTTGACCTCCAGCAGTCGTCTCTTCAACTCATCTAGCTTTTCTTGCATCTGTAGTCTCCTTTGGAATGAAGTAGACAAGTGGGCAGGCAAACAAGCAGACAAGAGTAGAACTTGTCCATCCTACCAGTTGACCAATCTACCAACGTCCTTGTCTACCCGTCTCCTTGTCTGCTTCCCTCATGCTTCGCCTCGTCTGCCGCACGATGCGCACCCAATTGCGCATGTGCGTCCATGGATCGATGTGGCTGCCCTGGTCACCGTAGATAGTGCGGATCGGCGCCCAGGCCAGGACGTAACCGCGCTGCACGCAGGTGACGATCATCTCGACTTCGAACTCAAAGCCGT
>JAAEKA010000239.1 GCA_014155705.1 Anaerolineae bacterium clx_CAG2
GCTACGTCCGCACGGTCGATGGTCAGTCAACGACCAACTTCGGCAGCACGACCTTCATCGATATCGCCGCTTCCTGGAGCTACCTCTCGACCTATCTGAACGACAACCTGGCTCCGGCCCCTGGTCTGAACATCAACCAAACGTGGAATATCCAAATTGGCAGCACTGCCAATGCCACCGATCACATTGCTATCTCGACAGATGTGGCCGGAGGACAAAGCCCCGCTTCCAGCATCTCACTGCCCGGCGCGCTGTCCACCAGCCCCCTCGCCGTCATCCTGGAAGCCTTTAGCGCCGAGCCGCAGGGCAGCCAGATCCTGGTAACCTGGGAAACAGTCAGTGAGCTGAACACACGGGGCTTCCACCTGTACCGCAGCCAGACCGACCAGGCGCCGGAAACGCTGCTGGCCTTCATTCCCTCCCAATCGCAGGGCAATTCCGGCGGCTTCCTCTACTCCTACGCGGACGCAGCCGTACAGCCGGGCGAGACCTATTGGTACTGGCTGGAGGATATCACTCTGACGGGGCAGGTCACCCTGCACGGGCCGGTCAACGCAACGGCCTCCATCCCCACGGCCGTGCGACTGAATGACCTCGCCGCGGGCAATCCAGCGCAGCCCCTGGCGCTGGCGGGGCTGCTGCTGGCGCTGGCCGCAGGACTGACAGTGGGGGCCCGGCTCAAAGCTCGTCGCAACGCCTGGAGGACACCAGTCTAGACGGGCGGCTGGAAGGCGAGAATGGTCTTCGTGCCGTAGTAGAAGGCGAAGAGGCCAATGACGATAGCAGCGCCGGCCAGGTAGCGCTTCGCGCGGCTGAAACGCTCCACGTCGGTCAGCACAGCGTAAGAGCCAGCCAGCGCATGCATCAGCACGAAGAAGAGAAAGGCGATGTCGATAGCCTTCCATACGGGATTCGCCATGCGAATGATGATCTGGTTGAAGTCGATGTGGAAGGGAGGATAGTGAACCACGATCATATGGATGGTCAGGAATACCAACAGCATGATCGCGCTGATGCGTTGCATTTGAAAGGTGCGCATACGTTATCCCTCGAACATGAACAGGATGATGGGAACGCCGCCAGCGATCACCAACAGCACCGACACCACCATCACCGCATAAAACAGGCTCTTGCGGTACTGGGTCACGTTGAAATAGTGTACCACCAGCAGGCGAATGCCGTCGATGGCATGGTAGACCACGGCCGCCAGCAGCGCCACTTCCAATAGCTTGAAGAGGGGTTGCTGCACGAAAGCCAGACGGGCGTCGAATACCTCCGGCCCGGCGTTGACCGAGCCAATCACCCACATGTGCATGAACAGGTAGACCACCAGCGCCACACCAGTGATCCGCCGCAACACAAAGCTGATAAAGCCGCTGCTCGTGTACATGAAAACGCTCCTTTAGCCAGGTGCTCAGCGCGCCGGGATCGGCTCGTTCAAGTGCTTTTGCCGCTCCACCCGTGCCTCCTCGAAGGCCTGCCGCTTCTGCGCCAGCTTGCGCAGCGTCTCGATGGCCTGGGTGGGGTTGAGGTTCTTGGGGCAGGCGTCGATGCAGTTGAAGATAGTGTGGCAGCGAAAGACGCCGTCTCCGCCGTCCAGATCCGCCAGCCGCTCGCCCGGGATCGTGTCGCGCGGGTCCATCACCCGCAGGAAGGCTTTCAACAGGGCGTGCGGCCCGATATACTGCTTGTTCAACGCGATCACCTGGCACGAAGAGTAGCAGGCGCCGCACATGATGCAGGTCTCGGCGTTATTCAGCGCCGCCACCTCCTCCGGGCTCATGCGGAACTCTTTTTCAGGGACGTCCTCCGGCGGCACCAGCCAGGGTTTGACCCGCAGATACTGCTCCCAAAAGCTGCTGCGATCCACCACCAGGTCCTTGATGATGGGCAGATAGGGCAGCGGCCGGATGACGATCCGTCCCTTGCGGTCCAGCCGATCCTTGAGCGGGGCCTTGCAGACCAGTTCGTTCTTGCCGTTGACGTGCATGGCGCAACTGCCGCAGATGGCGTGGCGGCAGGAGCGGCGGTAGGTAACGCTGCCATCCTGATGAGTCTTGATCTCGTGCAGCGCGTCCAGCACCGTGGTGCCGGGCTTCAACGCCACCTCGAAGTCCTCCAGGTACGGCTTCTTGTCGGTGTCAGGGTCGAAGCGCTGGATGCGCACGGTGACTGTGGGGTAGGTGCCGTTGTTGGCCATGAGGTTGTCTCCTGCTGCTCGTTAGTACTTGCGCTCCTGCGGCGGGTACTTCTCCCAGTCGATAGTCACCGGCTTGAAGCTCAGCCGCGGGCTGTCGGCGCCGTTCTTGTGGGCGACAGTATGCACCAGCCACTTCTCGTCGTCTCGCTTGGGGAAATCGGTGCGGCTGTGCGCGCCGCGGCTCTCCTGGCGCGCCAGCGCGCCGGCCACGATCACCTCGCTGAAGGTCAGCATGTGATCGGCCTCTAGTGTCGCCAGCACGTCGGTGTTGAAGCGGCTGCTCTTGTCCATCACACGAGCTTGCCTGAAGCGAGCTTGCAGCGCTTTGATCTCACGCATGGCCTGCTGCAAACGCGCTTCGTCGCGGAAGATGCCGCAGTTATTGGTCATGGTGGTCTTGAGGTCCTGGGCGATGTCCTCCACCAGCTCCGTGCCGGGGTTGTCCAACAAGCCCTGGATGCGCTGGCGGTTGCGTTGGGCCGGGGGCCGGAGCCAGGTTGTCGTTCAGATAGGTCGAGAGGTAGCTCCAGGAAGCGGCGATATCGATGAAGGTCGTGCTGCCGAAGTTGGTCGTTGACTGACCATGGACCGTGCGGACGTAGC
>JAAEKA010000024.1 GCA_014155705.1 Anaerolineae bacterium clx_CAG2
CCTCCGGCCGGACAAGCGTTACCGGTCCGAAGCGTTCCAGCTTGCGGCCTTGGCCGCTGTCCAGGAGGGTGTAGTCCTGCCAGGTGGAGGCGGTGAGGGTGGGCATGGAAAGCATTAGCGCACAGCAATTCCAGCTATGAACTCTACCAACGCGGAGTCGTGCCTGTAGGCGGGTCAGCGCGTCCGATTCGCACCGACAAAACCGACTGACACCTGCACTTGCGCCGCAGCGCAGGTGCAAGTGAGCCTCGACTCCGTGCCAAATTGGGACTTGCTGGTTAACGCATTGCCAAGTTGAAACTTCAATGCTGTTTCAATCCAGTTCAAGATGGTAAGAAGATTATACCATACTGATTAGCCTCTGGAAAGTCATCTGGGTGTGTTCAAGATGGGTTGGGAGTGAAGAAGTTCGACTTCCCGGAGAAGTCGAACTTCTGGGCCGGCCAACCGAGTCTAAACACACCCAAGTCATATCCATCGGCAAGTGATCGTGACTGAAACTCAGTGGACTATAGCGATGGACTACTGGCCACGCATATGAGTCGGACAGGAACCGCCGCAGCTTTGACTTTGTACTGGCTTAGCGCTATACTTTCAGGCTGGCTTAGTCTGCGGGATGGGGCGGCGGGACATCTGCCCGACACCCCCAAGCCGGGCGATCCGGTCTTTGAACGCAGCCAGACCACTGTCGTGGCTGATAATGCCCTGGCTGTGCATGGGGCGCGGGACAAGGCTTGCGGGCAGGGTTTTGATGCGCTAGTGCTGACCACCTTCGTCGAGGGAGAGGCGCGTGAAGTGGCCAAAGTCGTCGTGGGGTTGGCTCGTGAGGTGGTGGCGTATGGCCGCCCCATCGCTCCGCCAGCTTGCCTGCTTCTGGGCGGCGAGACCACCGTCACTCTGCACGGCGCTGGCCGAGGGGGGCGCAATCAGGAGTTGGCTCTGGCAGCCGCGCTACTGTTGGCGCGCGTGCCTGAGGGGCAGCGCATCGTCCTCGCCTCGCTGGCCACCGACGGCAGCGATGGCCCCACCGATGCGGCC
>JAAEKA010000240.1 GCA_014155705.1 Anaerolineae bacterium clx_CAG2
CTCCTTCGTGCGCGGCAACTGGCGCAGCGAGGCGCTGTCGTCGCCGGCGCTGCTGGCCAAAAGTTGTCACGACCTCGATTGGATTCGCTATGTGATGGGCGTTCGTTGCCAGGCCATCAGCTCCTTCGGCAGCCTGCGCCATTTCCGGCGGGAGCAGCAGCCGGCCGGCGCAGCCGGGCGCTGCCTGGACTGCCAGGTCGAGCCGGATTGCCCCTACTCGGCCCGCAAGATCTACCTGGGACGGGTGGCCAGAGGAGAGACCGGTTGGCCGGTGGATGTGCTAGCCCCCGAAGTGACGGCAGAGACTATCGAGGCTGCGCTGCGCGATGGGCCCTATGGCCGCTGCGTCTATGCCAGCGACAACGATGTGCTGGACAACCAGGTGGTGCAGATGCAGTTTGAGGACGGACGTACGGCCACGTTCAGCATGATGGCCTTCACCGAGAAGGGCGAGCGCCGCACCACGATCTTCGGCACACGCGGCGAACTCAGCTGCGACGGCCATAGCATCCGGCTGCACGACTTCCTCCTCGACGCGACCCAGGTCATCGACGTGGCGACGCCAACAACCCAAGGGCTGGGTAGCCATGCAGGCGGCGCCTATGGTCTGATGGACGCCTTCGTGACCGCCGTGGCCAGCAACGATCGCAGCCTGATCCGTTCTGGTCCGCAGGAGAGTCTGGAATCGCACCTGGTGGTCTTCGCTGCCGAACAGGCCCGACGCGAGGAACGCGTGGTGCGGCTGTAAGACGCCGCGCACGACTTTCGTGGTTATCGCCAGCGCTACACCCCTGGACCGCCAACGCCTGGCAGCCAGCACGGCCGGCAGTCCCCTGGATCTCGACGAACTGATACTAAGCGGTGAAGACCTGGATGCGCTGCTGGCCGGGGGGCGGGCTGTCACCCTGACCGATCGGTACGCCCCCGTGGACCAGATGTTGGCCCCCGCCTTCCGCAATGAAGTGCCGGCAGAGACAGCGAGCGGGCCTGGGATTACGGACTGAGAGATCGTAGTGACACGCGCAGTTTCGGCCTACATGACTAGCACCGTGTTCAGCATGCCCAGCTCGTCCAGCGTCTCGTAGGCATAGGTGTGGACGATGTGGTTGGGATCGTTGAGGGCGGGGAAGAGCCAGCGTGCAGACCTGACGCTCTTGATCTTGTTCAGAGCATAGGCGGCGCGCACGCGCACCCCTTCGCGCGGATCCTGCAGCGCCTCGCCCAAAGCTGGCACGGCCGGTTCGCCCATCAGCGCCAGTGCATTGGCGGCAGCCCCGCGCACCCAGCCGCTGGGGTCGGCCAGCAGCAGGGCCAGGGCCGGGATGGCGCTGGCTGCCTGCATCTGTCCCAGGCCCAGCGCAGCCACGCAGCGGATCGAGTCTTCTGAGTCGTTGAGTGCGCTCAAGAGGGTGGGGATGGCCTGCTCCCGTTCTGTGGGGTGCTCCTCGGCCAACTCTGCCACGGCGCGCACGCCCCACCAACGTTGGTTGTCATCATCTGCACGGCTGAGGGTCATCAAATACGGCAACGCAGCGCCATTCAGCGTGCTCAGTCCGGCCACAGCGGCCTCGGCCGCCTCGTCGTCATCCGCAGCAATCGCGCGCAAGAGTGGTTCGAGCAGGGGAGCGGTCATATCAGCAAGTCCTCTGAATTGTGAATCGGCCAGTCGCACGCAAGCTGAACAGGTGCGCCGGGCAACCGTTCCGATAGCGGCGCCTATAGTGGTTGTTCAATGTCGAACCCCAACAGGTAGGCGTCTGGCAACGCTGGCGCTGCATCTGCGTCCAGCTTGCTCATGCTTTCATGATAACAGAGAAAAACCAAAAGTCAAGAGGATTTTGCTTACAATGTGCCGTCAAGGCTCTCCGGATTTGTCACGTGTGGCTCGCCCGGGCGCATGAGCGCATGAGCGGTTCAGTACGTGATAACAACCGGCATGCCGATGTAGGCCATCTCCCACAGGGTCGCGCTCTCGTTGGCGCCCAGCAACACACAACCGAACGTAACTGGCGTGCCCAGCGAGTTGCCCCAGATAGGATAGCCGCCCGGCTCATAGGGGAGGCCGTGGATGCCATTCTCGCTGCCTCCGGCCCAGTAGATGCCCAGCCAGTAGGGCATGTAGAAACCCCAGCGTGACCCCCACGCCTCGCGGTATTTGCTCTGTACGTAGAAGGTTCCGGTCTTGGTGCCTGATCCGGCGCGCCCGGTAGAACAGGGCCAGTTGTACAGCAGTTGTTCGTCGCGGTAGACCTTGCAGCGCTGTTGGCCGATGCTGACAGTCATCTGGAGGTTGCCCTGAGGCGCGGTCTGTGCGGCCGGCGCCGCAGCGTTCGCGGGGATCAGCAAGCGTTGACCGGAGCGTATCTGCGAGGGGTTATCGATGCCGTTGGCTGCGGCAAGAGCCATGACGGTGACGCCGTACTCGCTGGCGATCTGGGCCAGGCTATCGCCGCTTTTGACCACATACTCTGAGGTCAACGGCGCAGTGGACGCTGAAGCGGCAGGGGCGGCGCCTGCGGCGGGAATTGTCAGTCGCTGGCCGGCGACGATGCGCGAGGGATCGGTGATGGCGTTGGCCTCGGCAAGGGTCTGCACGGAAACGCCGTAGCGGGTCGCAATGGCGGCCAGGGTCTCACCCGCGCTGACTACATGCTCTGCGCTGACCGGCGCGGCCGGTGAACTGGCAGCACCCTCCTCGGCGGCGCCGGGAATCGCCAGGCGCTGCCCTACGTAGATCAGCGATGCGTTGCCGATGCCGTTGGCATCGATAATTGCCTGCTGGCTGACTCCGTAGCGCTGAGCAATGCCTGACAGGGTTTCGCCTGCTTTAACCGTGTGGGTGGCGCTCTGAGCCAGAGCAATGGGGCTGGCGGCAGCTATCAGCAGAACCGCAAAAACCAGCGCCAGTATCAGTCGTCGCATGTTAGACATCATACAAACCTCAAGACTCTTATTCAGAACGCCCAGCGATACCCGGTTAGGACCTTCATAGCTGAAACTGCTGCTGGGAACAGGCGTCATGAACACCGCCTGATGAGCAGTTGACTCAACGTAATATACCATTACTCGGCCTCCGATGTCAAGAAGAGATTTTGTGTATTTCGATGAAAACGGGCGTATAATCTGAAGAATTGAATGCCAGGAATCGACAACAGCCCTGACCTGCGGTAAAATCAGAGCTTGCGTTTAAGGATTCCAGAGCAGTTCAACACGAAAGGCAAACAAAGTGACTATTCTTACTCCCAAAGGATATTCTCCCGCTCGTAAATCTCGCAGCGAGGAGCCGCAGCCCCCTGCCCAGCCAGCGCCAGCCGCTGAAGCGCCGCAGCCGAGCCCTGAGCAGGCGCAGGCTGCCCAACAGCAACAGCAGCAGATCCGGTTGGCCTTCCCGCCTCAAACCGTAGGCGTCAATTGCCCCAATTGCGGCACACCCTATCCCGCGCAGGTGTTTAGCGTTATCGATGTGGGCCAGGACCCGGTGCTGAAGTCGGTCTTGCTCTCCGGCCAGCTCAACGTCGCCGTTTGTCCCCGCTGCGGCGCGGGCGGACCGCTGACCACCCCCATGCTCTATCACGATCCGGAGCACGATTTCCTGGGCGTCTTTGTGCCTCAACAGATTCCGGTCAACGAGCAGCAGAAGATCATCGGCGACCTGAGCAGGCGGCTGATGAACGGCCTGCCGCAGGAAGCCCGTCGCGGCTACATGCTCACCCCCAAGCAATTCCTGAGCTTCCAGAGCCTGCTGGAGGCGGTGCTGGAGCATCAGGGAGTGACGCGCGAGATGCTGGACAAGCAGCGCCGCCAGATCCAGTTGATTGAGCAGACCATGATCGCCTTGCAAGACCTGGAGGGCCTGAAGCTGTTGGTGCGCGAGCGCGATGCTGAGATGGACGACGAGTTCTTCTCCTTGCTCAGCATGTTGACCGACTCCAGCGCCAACGCTGGCGACATGGACGGCGCACGCCAGTTGGTTGAACTGCGCGAGCGCCTGATTGAGCTGACCACCTGGGGCCAGGGAGTACAGAAACAGCGGGCCGCGGTCGCCCAATTGCGCGCCGACACGACGGAAGTTGACCTGGTCGATCTGGTGGCGGCGGCTGAAGACGAACGGGTCGTCGATGCCCTGGTGTTGGCCGGCCGGCCGTTGGTCAACTACGCCTTCTTCCAGGAACTGACGAGCCGCGTCGATGCCGCCCAACAGCGCGGCGACACGGACCAGGCTGGCCGCCTGACTGCCCTGCGCGAGCACATCCTGCAGTTCAGCGAGCGTCTGGACGAGGCTCAGCGGGCCGCCATGCAGCAATACAGCGCACTGTTGGGCGAGATTCTGTCGGCCACCGACATCGAGCAGGCGGTGGCCGAGCGCGCCCCCTACATCGACCAAAACTTCCTGTCAGTGGTCTCCGCCAACCTGCAAGAGGCTGAAAAACGCAACGCCACTGCGGCAATGCGACGCCTCCAGGAGGTCTGGAACGCGGCCGTGAACATGATCAATCAGGCCTCGCCGCCTGAGGTGCAACTGGTCAACCAACTGCTGATGGCCGAGTACCCCGCCGGGACGCGCAAGCTGCTGGCCGAAAGCCGTGACCTGGTGACCGCCGATTTCGTCGAGGCGCTGAGCGAGTTGGCTGAGCAGATGGAGGCTGAAGGCGCGCCTGATATGGCCGTCCGCCTGCGTCAAATCCGCTCGCAAGCTCAGTTGATGCGCTGATCGCGCGAATCTGTGCGCAGCAGCGCCCCACGCGCCTTGCAGGTCGCGGATTGGCCTGAGGCGCCGCAATCCCTGATAGCCCGGCAGATGGGTAGCTTAACCGAGTACACGTAGAAACCGGGAGTTTTCGTGAACGTCTCATGCTTGGTCCAGCCAGTACGAACTCCCGGTTTCCAGAGGACGCCAGTTTTACATGAACGCAGAGATCGTCACTACCGGCACTGAAATCTTGCTGGGCGAGATTGTCGATACCAACGCAGCCTGGATGGCCCGCCGGCTGCGCGACTTGGGCATCAATCTGTACTACAAGACCACCGTCGGCGATAACCTGGAGCGCATCACGGCTGTGCTGCGCCAGGGGCTGGAGCGCTCTGACCTGGTGTTGGTGACGGGCGGCCTGGGGCCTACGGTGGATGATGTCACTCGTGACGCAGCGGCCCTGGCCGCTGATCGGGAACTGGCGCTGGACCCGGAGTGCCTGGCCTTCATCGAGGCGATCTTTGCCCGTTGGGGGCGCAAACTGCACGACAACAACCGCCGCCAGGCGCTGCTGCCGGTCGGCGCCATCGCGATCAAGAACCCCGTGGGTACGGCCCCTGGTTTTATCGTCGAGGTGGAACGCAAAGACCGTCCGAAGGCATTGCTGATCTGCCTGCCGGGCGTGCCGCGCGAGATGATGCACCTGATGCAGGAGACGGTGGAGCCGTTCCTGGCGGATCGGCTGGGCGCTGATCGGGTCTACATTCGCAGCCGCACCCTGCGCACCGTCGGTATCGGCGAGAGCATGATTGACAGCCGCATCGCCGACCTGATGGCGCGCAGCAACCCTACCGTCGGGCTGGCGGCGCACCTGGGGCAGACAGACGTCCGCATTACCGCTCGTGCAGTCAGCGCCGGACGGGCTGACCAGATGTTGGATGAGGTGGCCACGGACCTGCGCGCCCGGCTGGGCGACTTCGTCTACGGCGAAGGGGATGTCTCGCTGGAGGCAGTGGTGGTCGAGGCGGTGCAGCAGGCAGGCTATACCTTGGCCGTAGTCGAAACCAACACCGGCGGCGAAATCGCAGCCCGTCTGCGCAGCGCGCCTGGGGGCGAGCAAGTCGTGCCTTCCAGCGCAGTCATCACCTCCCTGTCAGACATGGGCGCAAGCGCACCCGACGAGCCGGTGAGCCAGGCCGGCGCCGAGTGGGCCGCGCTGACACGATTGGCGGCGGCCCGCGAGAGTCTGGGCGTTTCCCTGGCCGTGGCCATCTGCGGCGCGATGGATCCTGCCGCCGGCCCGTATGGCGCCTATCGCGGGGAGACCTATGTGGCGCTGGCCACAGACAACAGCGTGGTGTTTACCCGACTGGACGTGGGCGGCGTCGATGAGCTGGCGCGGCGCTGGGTGGGCAACGGCGCTCTGAACTTCCTGCGCCAGTGGCTGGCCGGCCATGCAAGCAATGCGAGGAGATCGAATGGTCAAGATCAGTAGCCTGCGACAAGTTCTGCTGCTCAGCGTCGTCCTGACGTTGCTGACAAGTTGCGCGGTTCCGCTGGCCTCGGCGCCACGGGTGATGGTAACGCGCGTGCCATTGGACGTGGACAGGGAGGCTGCATCGGCCAGCAGGGTCGCTGCAGCGGATTTGTCTGTTGACGCCAGCGGCCCGATGACAGCCACGGTGCTGACGTTGGCGGGCGCGCCAAACGAACTGCAGGGGACTGACCCTGAGCAAGAAGAGTCGCCTGTCGCCAGCGCCACGCCTGTCCCGACGGCAGTTGTGGTGGAGGATCCATCGTTGCGTCCCTTGCAGCGCACGCGCAACATTTTGCTGATCGGCACTGATCAGCGTGACCTGGACTATGTGGGCCGCACCGACACCATTATGGTGTTATCGATCGACGAGGCCAACAACCGCGCGGCTCTGGTCAGCCTGCCGCGCGACATGTACTTGCCGATCCCCGGCGTCGGCTATAGCCGCATCAACACGGCCTATGCCTTCGGCGAGGAGCGCCAGCCAGACGGCGGGCTTCCGCTGCTGATGAGCACCATCGAACGCAACTTTGGCATTCCTATCGAGCGCTACGTGCGTATCGATTTCTCGGGCTTCGAGGGGGTTGTGGATGCGCTGGGGGGCGTGGACGTAGTGGTGGATTGCCCGTTGTACGACGAATTGATCTACCGGTACTTCGATGTTTATACGCTGGAGCCAGGCGCTTATCATATGAACGGCGAACAGGCGCTGTATTACGCCCGTTCGCGCAAGACCACCTCCGACTTCGACCGGGCTCGCCGTCAACAGCGGGTGTTGCTGGCCATGCGCAGCCGTATCCTGGACGCCAACATGCTGCCGCGTATCCCGGCGCTGTGGTTGGCCATGCGGGACATCGTCGACACCAACCTGGGCCCGGCCGATATCGCGAATCTGGCCAAACTGGGAGCGACCATGGAGGGCAAGGATCTGTACGGCATGGTGATCCGTTACCCTCTGGTCGACGATTGGGTTACCCCACAGGGCGGCATGGTGCAGTTGCCCGATCTGCCGGCGATCAACCAGGCGCTGGACAATATCTGGGAACGCGCGCCGATGCAGGAAACCAACGACGAAGAGCGGCTCTGCCCGTAGCTCAGTCGAATACCACTTCTTCTTTGCCGCTCAGTTTTTCCTGCACCTTGTCGATAATCAGCTCCAGATGCAGCCCGTTGTCCACGAAGTTCAGATTGTCAGCCGGCACCGTCAGCACAGGGCAGAGATCAAAGCGTTGGATCCAGTCCTCATAGAGATGGTTCAACTGCGCCAGATAGATCGGGGAGATGTCCTGTTCGTAATCGCGGCCGCGTCGTTGAATTCGACATAACAGTGTGTCTACTGACGCGCGCAGGTAGACCACCAGGTCGGGGGGGGGCAGGAAGCCAGTCAACACCTCGTACAGCTCGCGATAACTGTGGTAGTCGCGCTCTTCCATGTTGCCCTGATTGTACAGGTTGCGGGCAAAGATCTCGGCGTCTTCATAGACGCTGCGGTCCTGCACCACGGAAGTCGGGTGATCCAGCAGTTGCCGATGATGGCGCAGCCGCCGGCTGAGGAAGAAGATCTGCGATTGAAAGCTCCAGCGCGGCATGTCAGCATAGAAGTCGGCCAGGTAGGGGTTGTCGTCCACCGCCTCAGGAAAAGGCATCCAGCCCAGCCGCTGGCTCAGCAGGGCGGTCAGGGTGGACTTGCCGACGCCGACGTTGCCGGCGATGGCAACAAAGCGCTTGTTGATCATGAGTTGCCTCGCACGATGGGCGCGCCGCTTTGCTCCAACGCCGGCTCCAGGTCGGGGAAAGCCTGCTGATAGGGGCCGCGCTGCAAGGTTGTGCGCACCAGACCGACGACGTGGCTGCGATCCTCAGGGCGCGCAACAAAATCCAGGTCGCTGGTGTCGATGGTCAATAGCGGCGCCTGGTCGTAGTCGGCGAAGAAGCGCTCGTAGGCCAGCCGCAGGTCATCGATGTAAGTGCGGGACATGGTGCGCTCATAGGAGCGATCGCGTACAGCGATGCGGTTCATCAGCACGTCGGTGGCTGCGCGCAGGTGAATGACCAGGGCCGGCTGGACGATCTTCTCGGCCAGGGCGGCGTGAACCAGCTCGTAGACCGCCAGTTCGTCGCCGCCCAGGTTGAGGCGGGCAAAGAGGCGGTCTTTGGCGAACAGATAGTCGCAGACCAGCGACTGGCTCTCCAGAATGCGGTTGACCACGTCGTGCTGCTGGCGATAGCGGCTGAGCAGGAAGAAGATCTGGGTTTGGAACGCGTAGCGGGTGCGGTCCTGATAGAAATCTGACAGAAAGGGGTTTTCCTCGAAGACCTCCAGCAGCAACCGGCCGCCCAACTGTTCCTGTAGAATGCGGGCCAGGGTGGTCTTGCCGACGCCGATGGGACCTTCGAC
>JAAEKA010000241.1 GCA_014155705.1 Anaerolineae bacterium clx_CAG2
CGCTCAGTGAGCCGGATGGCGACGCTGCCACGTATGAAGACTTCGTTCGCCACAACATCAATGCAATCGTCGAAGCCCTGAAATAACGATCGAGAATTGCTGTCAGTCCTCTGACTGCGAAACGAACACCCCATGCCTATCGACACCCTGCGGCGCAGGCCCGTGCTAATCGGGCGGCGCGAGACACATCTGCTAGACCAACCCATCCTGGCCCTGGCCGGCGTTTCAGCCCGCTACAACGGCCACTACGCGCTGGAAGACCTCTCCTTTGAGCTGATCGCCGGCGAGCAGGTGGCTGTAGTCGGCCCCAACGGCGCGGGCAAAAGCACGCTGTTCAAGCTGATCGCCGGTGTGCTCCCGGCCAGCAGCGGCCAGGTTACGGTCTACGGCTCCCAACCCGGCGGCCACATCTGCATCGCCTACGTGCCCCAGCGCAGCCAGGTGGACTGGAGCTTCCCCGTCAGCGTGGCCGATGTGGTGATGATGGGCCGCGTCGGCAAGCTGGGCCTGTTCCGCCGGCCCGGCCGCAAGGACTGGGACCTGGTGCATCAGAGCCTGGCGGTGGTGGGCATGGATAACCTGGCTGGCCGCCAGATCGGCGAGCTCTCCGGCGGCCAGCAGCAGCGGGTCTTTATCGCCCGCGCCCTGGCCCAGGAAGCGGAGCTGATGTTGATGGACGAGCCACTGACCGGCCTGGATGTGCCTTCCCAGCAGGATATCTTCGAGGTGCTGGCAGCGCTGCGAGCCCGGGGAGTCACGGTCATGATTGCCACCCACGACCTGAACCTGGCCGCCGAGCGCTTCGATCGGGTCATGCTGCTCAACCGGCGCCTGCTGGGACTGGGCGTCCCCAGCCTGGTCTTTACGCCTGAACACTTGCTGGCGGCCTACGGCGGCCATATTCACATGATCGAGACCACCACCGGCACGATGGTGCTCAGCGACACATGCTGCGATGGAGAGTAGCCGGTCAGCGGCGTTCGATCACCCGATCACCTCGTCAGCCACTCACCCAATGACACACATATTTCAACTACTTCTCGAACCCCTCTCCTACGCCTTCATGGCACGCGGGCTGATAGCCGCGATCATGGTCGGAGTCGTCTGCGCGCTGGTAGGCACCTATGTGGTGTTGCGAGGCATGGCCTTCTTTGGCGACGCGTTGGCTCATGCCATTCTGCCCGGCGTGGCTGTTGGCTACCTGGTCAGCGGCGGCGCTCGGGCCTCGTTGTTCGGCTGGGCGTTGTTGACGGCAGTGCTCGCGGCCCTGGGCATCGGCGCCATCAGCAAGGGCGCTCAGGTCAAGGAAGACACCGCCATCGGCATCGTCTTTGTGGGCATGTTTGCCCTGGGCATCGCCCTGATCTCTACCATGCGCAGCTACACCGTTGACCTGGTTCATTTCCTCTTCGGCGACGTGCTGGGGGTTTCTCAGGGGGATCTGCTGCTGACCGCGGTCTTCGGGCTGTTGGTGATCGTGACCATCGCCGCTTTTTACAAGGAATTTATGGTGATCTCATTTGATCCTACCCTCGCGGAGACACTGCGGCTGCCCAGCGTCTGGCTACATTACCTGCTGCTGGTGCTGATCGCGGTGGCCATTGTGGTCTCCCTGCAGACTGTAGGCGTTGCCTTGATGCTGGGCATGCTGGTGACGCCCGCAGCCACGGCTTACCTGTTGACGCGGCGCTTGTTGCCCATGATGGGAGTGGCTGCGCTGATCGGCACGCTGTCCAGCATCATCGGCCTGTACCTGTCGTTTTACGTCAGCATCGCCTCCGGCGCGGCCATCGTGCTGGTTTGCACCGCCTTTTTCCTGCTGGCTGCGCTGTTTGCACCCGGCCGCGGCTGGGTATGGCAGTGGCGCCGGCAGGCTGCTTAATGGGCGGGCGCGATGGCATGTGCTGGTGGAAGGCGAGTATCATGTGATGGAACCAGACAATCAAGGTATCCCGCGCAGCCTGTCTTCTCCGGCCCATGGCTGCATCCAGAGAACTTCTGGACTGGCGGCCTGGCCGGGTTGATGGCCGCACCCGATCAGGGCCTGGTCAGCCAGGAACACTCCGATTTTGTGACCCCACAGGAGATATTCCCATGACAGAGCAAGCCATTGGCAAGAAACAGTGGAGCGACCTGTCGCCCCAGAAGCAGATGACCGTCAGCGTCGTCGGCCTGATCCAGTTCGCACTGCTGGTCGCCGCGCTGATCGACATCCGCCGCAGGCCAGCCGAGCAGATCAAAGGCAGCAAGAAGCTGTGGACGCTGGCCGCGTTCATAAACTACGTTGGGCCCATCGCGTACTTCGTATTTGGGCGCAAGCGAGGGGAGGGGAGCTGATCACGCCAACTCCGCAATCACCTCACGCCCCGACCGTCCCGGCTGCATGACCGTCTCCTTGACGATCCTGCCGTCGCGCATGGAGAGCACGCGGTCGGCCTGGCTGGCCATGCGCAAATCGTGGGTAGCCAGCAACACACCGTGCTCGCCATTGTCGGCCAGCGCGCGCAGGCGCGAGACGATCTGGCGGCTCATGCCGGTATCTACGTTGGCGGTCGGCTCGTCGGCCAGAATCAGCGGCGGGTTGGTAGCAAGCGCGCGCGCGATAGCCGCCAGTTGCTGCTGGCCGCCCGACAGCTCAGCCGGATAGCGCTCGGCCAGGTCAGGCAGGCCAAAGTCGGCCAGCAACTGGTTGGTGCGCTGCGTAGCGTCAAAGGGGGGCCGGCGGGTCATCAATTGCAGCGGCAAGCGCACGTTCTGGCGCACGGTGAAGCCGGAAAACAGATTATAGCTCTGGTAGATCATGCCCACAGCCCGCAGCCGCAGGTCGGCCAGGCCGTCGTCGTCCAGGTCGTGCAGACGCTGGCCCAAAAGCATGACCGCGCCCGCGTCGGCCGGCTCCAGGCCAGCCAGCAGGCTCAGCAGGGTTGTCTTGCCGCTGCCGGTGGGTCCCACTAACGCAACAAATTCGCCGGCGCGCAGCGCCAGATCGACCTGGTCCAGCGCCTGGATCTGTCCAGTCTGGGTATAATAGCTCTTGCTCAGGCCTTTGGCCTCGACCAGGGGGGTACCGTTGATCATCGCAATCTCCTCTGTCTCACTCAGTTCAGCGGCCGCCAACCGCCCGCACCATGGCCTGCTTCGCGTCGGCAGCAAAGCGCTGTTGTGTCCGTCGAGCCAGCGGGCCGCCCAGCCGCGCCAGTCGATGGTTAGGCTGCGAATAGCCCAACATGTCATACCACACCGTGTCGTCGGCGTGCTGCCATTCTACGGCAAAACGCTCTTCGCCCTTGGCGGCATGTTCGGGCAAGGTGCCATAGGCAAAGCCCAGGCGTTCGACCTCGCCCCCTTCGTCAAAGGTGTAGACGATACGGCAAGCGTTCAGCCACCAACCGCCTGCAGCATGCGCCAGGATGCCGACGGTGTTGCCAGTCTGCACAGCGGTATTGGGCCAGCACAGTTGAACCCACGGCAACTCAAACATGCGCCAGCGCAACAATGCCTTGCGTGCGCGCTGGTAGGTCAACTCGCCATGCCCTAGTTTGATGCGATTGTGGTCGACGGCATAGCTGGGCGGCGCCGGGCCGCGTGTCGCTTCCACGTTGGGGTAGCTGAAAGGCAGCTTGGCCTGCTGCTCGATGAACTCCTTGAGCTGGTTGCCGCTTGGCTTGCGCATCAGGATCATGACAAATTAGTCCTTTGGGATGGCCGCAGATCATAGTTCGAAAATCTCAGGCTGAAGGGTTCGCACGTGGGCGTGCGAACTCCTCAAATCACGGTTGACGGCGCGCTAGGGCGCTAGCCACGGCCGATCGCGCAGCGAAAGGCCGGGCGGCTGGCGGGAAATCAGCCACAACACGGGAGCAGCGCCGACGGTTGCCGTGACCAACGCGGCCAGCACATCGATCACGGCGATGGCAATCGCCAGCGGCCAGTAGCTGGAGCCAGCCTCAGCGCCTACCAGCGCCCAGGCAGCCAGGGCCAGTGCAGCGCCCAGTGTGCCGCCCGCCAGGGCCACGATGCCATTCTCCAGCAGGATTAGCCGGCGCACACGGCCGCGGCGTGCGCCCAACGCAGCCAGCAGGCCCAGTTCCTGGCGCCGCTCCAGCGCGGCCAGCGCAGCCGAGGTCAGCACCAATGTGGCGCAGGCCCCCCACAGCATGGCCGCGACCCACAAGGGGAAAGTCGCCTCGGCGCGGCGGTTCATCCAACTCAGCGCAGCCAGCCCGACCCCCAGCGTGCCAGCGATCATGGCCAGCGTCATGCCGGCAGTCTGGCGGCGGTGGCGGGCCAGGCCCTGCACAGCCAGCGCCCACAGGGGCGAGCTGTCCGGCGTCGGCAGCCGCCAGTAAAAGCGGGTCAGCAGCAGACTGCCGGCGTTGAGCGCTGCGGCCAGCACCAGGGCCAGAGCTGTCAGGAGCAGCCCGGCGCGCAGGCCCAGCACCAACACGCCCAGCGAGGCCACCAGCACGGCGGTGAAGAACACGCCCAGGGTCGAAAAGCGCCAGTGGCCCCAATCGCGAATCCAATGGCGCGGCGTCCGGCTGCGCAAAGCGCTCATGGGGGAACGCAGCGCTGTGCTGATGCCAGTAATGCCTACGAAAAGGAGCGTGGCCAGCAGGCCAGCGATGGCGCCGATGACGAAGGGCTGCCAATAAAGAGTGAAGCCCGGCTCCAGCATCAGGTAGCCTCTGGCCGGCAACCAGACTGCAATGCTGAGAAAGAAGCCTAACGCCAGCCCGGCGGCAGTGCCCAACAGCGCCAATCCCATGGCCTCCAACAGCAACAGGGCCATCAATTCCCAGCGGCTGAGACCCAGAGCCAACAAAAGGGCCAGACCGCCCAGGCGTCGCTCAACGCTGGCCAGGTAGGCGTTGCTCAGCCCCAGGCAGCCTACCAGCAATGTGACCAGGCCAGATCCCAGCAGCACCCCGGCTGGCGTGATCGCGTCCAGCAGGGCAGCAGGCAGCACCCAGCCGAACTGGGCCGCAGTCAAAGTCTCGCCGCGCACCCGCCAGGCGATCTGCATCCAAGCCACCAGCGCCGCCACACCTGGCGCCAGGCTGACCAGGGCCAACGCAGCCAAGGGCCAGTCGCGCTTTGCGCTGGCAGCCAGGAACTGGGGGGCCAGCCGGCCCAGGCGCTGCCAACGCTTCACGACCCGCCTCCGTTCAAGGCGCCGCTGCTCAGCAACCGCTCCTCGCAACGATCCAGCCAGGCCAGATCAGCCTCCGCGTGCAGGATGGCGCCCTCCAGCAGGCTGGCGGCCACCGGATCATCAGCCAACTCTGCCTCGTGCAGTGTCCGTTCCAGCTCGCGCAAATATTGCAGGTTGACCTCACGCTGGCGCCACAACAGGTCGGCCAATTGCCCCGAATCCCGTACTACAGCCGCCAGCACAGTTAGCTTGAGGTAGAAGTCGTCCTTGAGCTTGCGGCTGACCTGCACTGGCTCCATCGTCCACCCGGCCAGCGCCTGCCGGCCGGACTCGGTCAGGCGGTAGCGCTTTTGGTCGGGCAGGTTAGCCTGCACCACGCGCACATCCAACTGCACCAGGCCCTCTTGCTCCATCTGGCGCAGGTTGTTGTAGACCTGAGCCTGCTGCAAGGGCCAGAGCAGGCCGATAGCCTCGTCGTAGCGCTTTTTCAGCTCGTAGCCGTGGCCGGGCTCCTCGGCCAACAGCGCCAGCAGCGCGTGCTTGATGGTCATGGTGAAAACTGCCAACCAGCCTTTATACTAACTATGGTTAGTATAACAAGAGAATGGCCCCTTGTCAAGACGCGCTGCCTTGTTTATAAGTTGTCGAGCCTTGAGGAAACCAGCAAAAATGGACGGCGCGTGGGGATGGCGCTTGCGGGTCCGGCTGGTAGCCGGACCCCGTGCCCGCACCGATAGGGCGCCCGGTCACGAGTATAGAAAATTGAGGGCCAGCCGTGCAGGCATCGCGCTGGTCGACGCACGGCTGGCCCTTGACTTACGCAACGCAACCTCAATTCTGAAGCGGTTTGTGCGCCACGATCTTGGCGCTGGCAATCCAACTTTTCAGGCCGCCAGCCAGCTCGCCCGCCACGGCCGCAGCGCCATCATCCACGCCTTCGCTCAAACCGAAGTCGGTCGGCGTCACGTCGCTGATCTGCACCGGATGGAAGCCGGCCGCGTGCAGTCTGGCCATGTAGGTCGCCACGTCCAGCGAGCCAGAGGCGCAGGCCGACCAGACAGCAGCGTCGCGGC
Source organism: Anaerolineae bacterium clx_CAG2 (assembly GCA_014155705.1). Taxonomy (GTDB): domain Bacteria; phylum Chloroflexota; class Anaerolineae; order JAAEKA01; family JAAEKA01; genus JAAEKA01. Next base: position 6,229 of record JAAEKA010000241.1, read on the forward strand.
GCATCTCCTCGCTGAAAGGTTGCAGCGCGACCGTGTCGGACACCGCCAGATAACCGCCCGGCCGCAGCACGCGGAAAGCCTCACGGAAGACGGCATCCTTGTCCAGCGACAAATTGATCACGCAGTTGGAGATGATCACATCCACCTCACCGTCAGGCAGGGGCATGGCCTCGATTTCGCCGCGCACGAAGCGCACGTTAGCCGCGGCATCGCCCAGGCTGGCCTTGTTGCGCTCGGCCAGCGCCAGCATGGCCTCGGTCATATCCAGGCCAATCACCTGGCCGGCCGGCCCGACCTGGCGCGCAGCCAGAAAGCAGTCGATGCCCCCGCCGGAGCCCAGGTCGAGCACGGTCTGGCCCGGCCGCAGCGCTGCGATCGCCGTGGGATTGCCGCAGCCCAGCGCTGCGCCGGTCACGCTCTCAGGCAGCCCGGTCAGTTCGTTCTGGCCATACAGCAGACCGGCCGTCGTTGTGGCAGCGGAGGAACCACAGCAGTTCGACGCCGCCTGCAAGGGGATCACGGCATCCAGGGAAAAGCCATCGGCCAGCTCGATGTTGGCCGGTCCACAGCATGACGCCGAGCCGTTGCCGCCGGCCAGCACGCCTTGGGCGATCTGGCCATAGCGCTGGCGGACTTGTTCCTTAAGTTCAGCAGATTGGGTGGTAGCGTGATCTGTCATCGGTGGATCCTTGTGTTGATTGATGCTAGACGTATTCATATACTTCGATATGAAGCTGCAAAAAAAGACTTGCTCATCAGAGCTAGGACACGATCAGTTGCACCGGCGTCATGGCCACGAACTTGGCCGTTAACATACCGCAGCATTCAGCCACGTTGTCCTGGTTGAGTGCGTAGTAAACCAGCTTGCCTTCCTTGCGCGTGGTGACCAGGCCGGCGTCGCGCAGCAGGCGCAGGTGGTGCGAGATGGTGGGCTGGGAAGCGCTGAAGACCTCAACGATGTCGCTGACACACAGCTCGCCGCGGCCTTGCAGCAAATGGAGAATGCCCTGGCGAGTTTCGTCGGCCAAGGCCTTGCAGAACTCTACACAGTCGATTTCACGGGTTGGCACTGGCAATGCCTCCTAATACATCGATGCATTTCAATATGTCGCTATGATATCTACGTTGCTTTGTCTTGTCAAATTGAGCCGAGCAAGCGGGTGTCACATACGAATCATCGCGAGGCGTCCTCGCCGGCTTGAACGGGCGAGGACGCCTCGCGATGATTCGTTAGGAGAGCATCGTATTGCAGGAAAGTCTTGAGCTTTTCTCCCGCTGGTCTAGGCCGGCGCAAGCTGCGTCATGGGAATCGCCCTGTAGTACTCCTCGCCGTCCTCGTCGCGCACCTTGACCAACCGGCGCAGATGCTGCGGCCCCTCGACCCGGTCGATGAACAGCACGCCGTTGATGTGGTCGATCTCGTGCTGAAAGGCGCGGGCCAACCAGTCACTGGCCTCCAGCTTCTGCGGCTTGCCGTGACGGTCCTGGCCCTTGATCACAACCCGCTCAGCGCGCCACACGTCGCCGACGATATGGGGGATCGACAGGCAGCCCTCCTCGCCCTCGACCTGCACGTCGCTCTCGAAGACGATCTCAGGGTTGACGAACTCGAACAGCTTGCCGCTCTGCGGGTCTTCGTCGTCCTCCTGCAGTTCCACCACGATCACGCGCTCCTGCACGCCTACTTGAGGCGCGGCCAGACCGATGCCCGGCGCCTCGCGCATGGTCTCCACCATGTCGTCGATCAACTTGTGCAACGTTTTGTCGAACTTTTTTACTTTACGAGCTTCCTTGCGCAGAACCTCGTCGCCGATCAGCTTGATCTCTCGCTTTGCCATCGTAAGTCTCCGAATCGTCGTCTTGCGCACTACGGCTTGTCCCGGAAGACATGCGACATCTGACTCCAAACACCAGGCTGCCAGCGTGTCTCTGATATAGATTATACATTCAAGTCGCGCCGTTGGGCAATCTTTTGTTGCGGATTGCACGCAGCGAATGGTGCGCGGCAACCACCCCAAGGTGCGAGTCGGCTTGGCTTTCACCTCATCCCAGAGTATAATCCCTGCCCGTGACATTCTGGGGCGCAACGCGGAGCTTCGGCTGCCAGCCGAACAAGACCACCCCCGATGATTACGCCAACATGGCGTGGAAATGATGCAATGACACTTTTGACTGCTACTTCCTTCCTGGAAGCCATCGAACAAGGCCCCCTGCTCTGCGACGGCGCA
>JAAEKA010000242.1 GCA_014155705.1 Anaerolineae bacterium clx_CAG2
GGCCAACGCGCTGTGCGGCCCGCCGGCGTAGGGCGTCAGGATGCGGTCGAAGCGCTGCGGCGTGGCGCCGCCCACCACCACCACGTCAGCCAGGGGATCTTGCAGCACATGCTTGAGCATGGCGTTGGACACCGTGCCGTCGGCTGTGCGCAGCCGGCCGTGCCAGCCCAACACGATGGTGTTGGCGCGAGCCTGGGCTGCCACGTCGCGGATGGCCCATCCTACGTCCTTGGCCTGGCAGACCAACCAGCCGGTGGCCACGCCAGCCTGTTCCAGCACGTCCAGCGCCTTGGCCAGCGCGGGCCATTGGCCAGGATCGTCTGGCGTCGGAGGGGCAGGCTCGCTATCGGCGACGCGCTGCACGTTGAGCACCAGCACCGGCCGGTTCAGGGCCGAGGCCAGCGCGGCCGTAAAAACCGCCAGTCCGGCCGCACGGCCGGGGTTGGCGACACTCAAAAGGATGCCGCCTTCGAAGTTGTCGGGGATAGCGCCGGCAACAGGGGTGCAGCGTTTGCTGAGTTTGGTCATGGGGGCATGATAGTAGACAGGTAGCCAGGTAGACAAGTAGGCAAGGGGCGTTGTGAATCTGCCCTATCGGTTGTCGATGCCGCCTCCCACCTGGATGCCGCTATTTACCGGAGAATGCACAGTTGGCCATGGCCACCATCCCCTGGGATCGGTGATTGGGCGATTGGTGGAGTAGTCGGTTGCCGGAGCTCCCGCCCAACCACCCAATCACTCAGTAACGTGTCTTTTTACCCCTGCAACTTCATCCGCCTCAGCCGCAGCGAGTTGCTGACCACGAAGATCGAGCTGAAGGCCATCGCGCCGGCCGCAATCATAGGGTTGAGCTGGTACTCCGGCCCGAGGAAGGGCACCAGGATGCCGGCCGCGACGGGGATAGCCAGCACGTTGTAGAAGAAAGCCCAGAACAGGTTCTGCCTGATGCCGCGCATGGTGGCCTTGCTGAGCTTGATCGCCTGCGGCACGCTGCGCAAATCGCCGCGCATCAGCACCACGTCGGCCGCCTCGATGGCCACGTCAGTGCCCGTGCCGATGGCCATGCCGATGTCGGCCTGGGCCAGCGCCGGCGCGTCGTTGATGCCGTCGCCGACCATGGCGACAAACTGGTTGATTGGTTGGCCGGGAGCCGCCCCGGAAGGATGGGGTGATTGGTCATGGGCGTTGCCACCTGCCATCTGCAACCTTTTCACTTCGGCGGCTTTTTCACCGGGCAGCACTTCGGCCAGGACGCGGTCGACGCCGACTTGTTGGGCGATGGCGTCGGCGGTGCGCTGGTTGTCGCCGGTGAGCATGGCTACTTCGACGCCCAAGGCATGGAGCTGGTCGATAGCGGCCTTGGAGGTGGGCCTGACTGTGTCGGCCACGGCGATGACACCCACGGCCTGTCCGTCGACGGCCACGAGCATGGCCGTCTTGGCTTCGCCCTGCAGGCGACTTACTTGCTCGCCCAAGCCATTCAGCGCCACACCGTGCTCAGCCAGCAGTCGACCCGTGCCCACCAGCACGCGCTGCCCATCGACCGTGGCCACGATGCCGCCGCCGGCCACAGCCTGGAAATCCTCAGGCTCGCTCAGCGTCAGCCCCTGCGCCCTGGCGGCCTCCACGATCGCCTGCCCCAACGGATGTTCCGACACGCTCTCAGCCGATGCGGCCAGGCGGAGGAATTCGGAGGGAGGAACGACGAACGATGAGTCCTGAGATCCGGATTCATCGTTTATCATTGCTTTTTCGTCAGTCACAATGTCCGTCACCCGCGGCCGCCCCTCGGTGATCGTTCCCGTCTTGTCCAGCACCACCGTGGTCAGCCGCGCGGCGGTCTCCAGCACCTCGGCGTTTTTGACCAGGATGCCGTTCTCTGCGCCGACGCCAGCGCCGGCCATGACGGCCGTGGGGGTGGCCAGGCCTAGCGCGCAGGGGCAGGAGATCAGCAGCACTGACACGGCGAAGAGCATGGATGTAGTGAAGCCGACCCCGCCGATGAAGTACCAAGCCAGGAAGACGACGATGGCCAGCCCGATCACAACCGGCACGAAGACCGACGCCACCTGGTCCACCAGGCGCTGGATGGGCGCCTTGGAACCCTGCGCCTCCTGCACCATGCGCACGATCTGGGCCAGGGCGCTGTCGCGGCCAACTTTGGTGGCGCGCAGGCGGAAGCTGCCGCTCTTGTTGATGGTTGCGCCGATCACCTCGTCGCCCGGCCCCTTGTCCACCGGCAGACTTTCGCCGGTGACCAGACTCTCGTCCACGGCCGACTGGCCGCTGAGCACCACGCCATCCACCGGGATCTTTTCACCGGGGCGCACGACGACCACGTCGTTGACCTCCACCTGGTCGATGGGCAGCTCGATCTCCTCGCCCTGACGCACGACGCGCGCGGTTTTGGCCTGCAAGCTGAGCAGTTTGCGGATCGCGTCGCCGGCCTGGGTCTTGGCGCGGGCCTCCAGGTACTTGCCCACCATGATCAGGGTGATGATGACTGCGGCCGACTCGAAGTAGAGATGGGCATCCAGGCCAAAGACCAGCACGACCACACTGTAGCTGAAAGCCGCGAGCGAGCCCATGGAGACCAGCGTGTCCATGTTAGCCGTGCGGGCCTTGGTGGCGGCCTTCCAGGCGCTGCTCAGGAAGGGCCAGCCCACCCAGAACTGCACGGGAATGGTCAGGATCAGCAGGATCCAGCCATAGCCGGGGATATGGGGCCACAAGCCGAAGTCGTGGCCCATGCTCAGCGCCATGATAATGGTGGAGAGCACGATGCCGACGAGCAGGCGGCGCTTGCGGTCGTCGAGTTCGGCTGTGCGCGCCTTGAGCTCCGCGTCTTCGGCCGTTTCACCCTCACCGGCCGCTGCCTCGATCACCTTGTAACCGACGGCGTCAATGCCCCGCTTCATGTCGCCGCGCGTGACGACCGTGGGCAGGTAGCGCACGTGGGCCGCCTCGCTGGCGTAGCTGACCGACGCGTCCAGCACGCCATCCATGCGCTTGAGCGTGCGCTCGATGGTCGCGGCGCAGTTGGCGCAGGTCATGCCGGCGATGGGCAGGTCCAACGTCGCCTCGGGCACGCCGTAGCCGACGGCCTCGATGCTTTGCATTAGCTCCAGCGGCTTGAGCACAGCCGGATCGTAGATGATTTCGGCCCGCTCGTTGGCGTAGTTGACGTTGGCTTCGACCACACCGTCCTTGCGCTTCAACGTTCGCGTGATCGTATTGGCGCAGTTGGTGCAGGTCATGCCGGTGACGGGGATGGAAAGGCGTTTGGTGGTCATGGGTTGGGAATTGGGAAATTGGTAGATTGGTCGGCGACAAGGTGACTGGGTGACAAGGTGACTGGGGAAGGCCGCATGCGGCGTCGACTTACCAATGTACCAATCAACCCATGTACTAATCTACCAGTCATTGATAGCTGGCGAAAACCTCGGTGTTGCCGTCCTTGTCGAAGGCGATGACGTCATAGGGCTGGGCGGGCTGGCCTTCGACTTCCATGCCGGGTGAGCCGATGGGCATGCCGGGCACGGCGAGGCCTACGACGCCAGTCGGGCGTTCGGCCAGCAGGCGGTTGATTTCTTTGACGGGCACGTGGCCCTCGATGATGTAGCCATCCACGATGGCTGTGTGGCACGATTGGAGCGACTCTGGAACCTGGCTGGTGGCCCGTCGCGCCTCGTCACTTTCAAAGTCACGGGCCTGCACGGGGAAGCCATTCTGTTCCATGTACGCCATCCAGTCGCCACAGCAGCCTCAGGTGGGCGAACGGAAGACGGTCACCTCGGGCGGGGCTTGCTCTGCCGCTGATTGGCTCGCTGGCGGCGCGGCCGTCGGGGCAGGCGCAGCACAAGCGGCCAGCAGGCCGACCGCGATTAACAGTAACAGAACTGATTTCATGCATCCTCCAGTTAGGTGATAAACGATGAATGCGGAAAGATGACTGATGAATGCCGGACTTCGGACCCATCGTTCATCATGCCGCATTCATCATCTCAGGCTGCCGGATAGCCGATCTCCGCCAGCATAGCCTCCACGGCTGTCAGCACGTCGTCGCTCTCGACCTCGACGCGCACGGCCTTGCTTTCCTGGTCGGCCTTGACCGAGTGCAAGCCATCGACGTACTTCAACTCGCGCTCGATGGTCATTACGCAATGGCCGCAACTGATGGCGGGGACGTTGTAGGTTTTGGTGGTCATGGTGTAGTCCTTGTAGATTGGTAGGTTGGTAGATTGGTCGGGCAGATTTGTGGAGTGGGAAGGGTGGTAGGTCGGGCGGAACTTTCAGAAACCAACTTACCAGTTTCCCAATCTACCCATTTACAGCTTGCCTGTCTCCTGAAACACGCCCACGATCTCTCCGATCATGCGCTGGCGCTCGTCGGCGTCATCGCCGCGGATGGCGGTGGTGACGCAGGTGTTGAGGTGGTTCTCCAGCACCAGGCTGCTGACGCCCTCCAGCGCCTTCTGCACGGCGTGCACCTGGCGGATGACGTCAATGCAGTAGGTGTCGTCGTCCACCATGCGCTGGATGCCGCGCACGTGACCTTCGATGCTTTTCAGGCGGTTGAGCACCTGGCGTTTCTGATCGACTTCCATGGGTCGTGGTCCTTTGATGGTCTACCCCACCCCCTGGGGGGAGGGGTAGACAGAGTATACACGGATATTCTGGGCGCGTCAAGTAAGCTGGGTTGCCGTTGATCCATGCGTGTGGCTGAACCAGGGACGCGGCTGCGCCTGGGGCCAGGAGCGCAGTGAGTAGGTAGTCACCTTCCAGGACTGGCAGTCCGCCGAAGGACTGCCAGTCCTGCGCGTGTTCACTGATGAAAGATCAGCGGCAGGTAGCGGCGCAGCAGGGTGGTCAAGGTTGATCCGCCGTAGTACACGAAGGCCGCACCTTCATCCGTTTGTCCAGCATCGTAGCGATACGCTCCCGCGATCACGTCGGCATAGCCGTCGCCGTCGACGTCGCCGGCCGTGCCCAGTCCCGAACCGAGGGAGGCGTATGCCTGGTTGCTTTCTGCGATCCAGGGCGACGCAGTCGCCGGCCCGGACGCTGAACCACGATAGATCAAGATGCGGCCTTCATCTGTTTGGCCATTGTCGTATCCGACCGCGCTGGTGACGAGATCTGCATAGCCATCGCCGTCGACGTCGCCGGCTGTGCCCACACGCACCCCCAATTCACCCTGAGTCTGGTCGCCATCGACAACCCATGCTGGTACCGCGGGCAAGCCGGATGAAGATCCCAGGTAGACTTGCACTTGGCCCGCGTAAGAAGGGTGTGGGGTATCCGGAACCCCGACGATCAGGTCGGCATAGCCATCGCCGTTGACGTCATCGGCGGTACCGGTGGAGTAGCCGAAACGGGCATATGCTTCGTTGCCTTGCGCGGTCCAACTCGCCGTAGTGCTCGGGCCGGCGGCGGCGCCGTAATAGACGTAAACCGCCCCTTCCCAAACCTGGCCTTCGCTGTACCGATCTGCGCCCACGGCCAGATCCGCATAGCCGTCGCCGTTGACATCACCGGCAGAAGCGACTACCAAACCATAGCGCGAGCCATACTGGCCGTTCGAACCTGTCCATGAAGGAGCAGGAGCGGGACCGCCTAGGCTCCCGAGATACAGGTACGCGTGACCCGGTCCGACGTCCTGTTCGTGCGCACCGACCACGATGTCCGCGTACCCATCGCCGTTCACATCCCCTGCCGGCGCCACTGAGACGCCGAACCGAACGGCGGCTTGGTTGCCTTGGGCCGTCCAGACCGGCGTAGTCGCTAAACCGCTTGGGGAGCCGAGGTAGACGAAAGCACGGCCGTCGCCCGGTCGGCCGTTGTTGCAGTTACAGGCTCCGATGACTATGTCCGAGTACCCATCGCCGTTGACGTCGCCGGCTGTAGCCACTGAAACGCCGAAACCGTCGCCAGCTTGATCGCCGTCGGCCGTCCAGGCAGGCGTGGCGCCAAGACCGCTTCCCGAACCGTGGTAGACGACCACGCGTCCTGCATCGGTCTGGACGCCGTCGTAGAGATACGCGCCGACGATGACGTCGCTATAGCCATCGCTGTTGACGTCGCCGGCTGTAGCCACTGAAAGTCCCAACCACGCGCCTTCCTGCCCACCGAAGGCTGACCAGTCGGCCGGCGGGCTGGGCGTGACCAGGTCGGCGCTTGGCAGGGTGACTGTGCGGGTGGGAGCCGCTGACACGCCTGACGCCAACGGCGCAAGGACCAGGAAAGTTAAGCACATCCATCGTTGCACAGACATGACTAGCCTCGCTTTCAGGACTGGCAGTCCTTCGGAGGACTGCCAGTCCTGTGTATTCATGGCTTCAGGTTCTCGCGGAAGAAGCCCACCACCCGCTGCTCGAACTCCTGCGGATAGACGGCCGGTACCTGCATGTGCTTGCCGCCCTCCGGGAACCAGGTGCTCACCTTGACGCCGGCTTCCTGGGCCGTCGCGGCCAGCAACTCGCTCTGGGTGCTGTCGATGCGTCCGTCAGCGCGGGAGTGTATGATGTAGACAGGACGCCCCGCGGCCTCGCGGATCGACTCCGCCGGGCTGCGCGCAAACAGGTTCTCGCCCGATGCCAGACTGCCCATGGCGAGCGCTGGCACGGCCAGGAAGGTTGGGTAGCCGTTGCGCGTTAGCTCGGCCTTGATGATCGATTGCAGGTCGCCGAAGGTGGCGTGCAGGAAGAGCGCTGCCATGCGCGGCTCCTCGGCGAACGCGTAGTTGGCCATCGCGCCGCCCAGGGAGTTGGCGAAGACGCCGACGTTGGAGGGCGCGAAGCCCTTCTCGTTGACCAGCCAGTCCCAGGCGCCGAGCACATCACGGTACTCGTCGTTGCCAATGGCCGAACGCAGGTCGTCGGTGGTCGACTCGCCGGTGTCGCGCACGTCGATCACCAACACGTTGAAGCCGTTGCGCCACAGCATTCCGGCGGGTACCAGCACCGATAAGGCGTTCTTGCAGCCGTTCAGTCCGTCCAGCACGAGGACGGTCGGCGCGGCTGGATCGGCAGCGTGGCTCGGTATCCACCAGCCGGCGACCTCGAATCCGGCCTCGCGGCTGGGGAACCGCACCGTCTCGTAAGGGGACATGAAGTAGGGCGTGACGTCGAAGTCCGCTGGCCAGTCGTGGAAGAGGGCGAAGTTGTCGGGCCGGTTGGCCTCGTGTCGCTCGCACGCGCCGGCGATGTTGCCAACCTTGTCGTAGACCATGTAGCCCACCCCGAAATACGCGACCACCAGCAGGGCGACGAATGCGACTACGATGGCGATAAGGATATTGGTTCGTGTTTTCACAGGTTGCCTCCACAGCTCACGGTCAAAGGTGTTCACTGCCTGGCTTTTGTCGCCTGATCAGTGGCAAGTAGCGATTGTGCATGGACACGTCAGGACCAATTGGCAGTAGCTAGCTCAAGGCGGTGAGCCTGTTTGACTTGCGCTGAGACCATAACGCGCCAGGATGACGTCGGACATAAAAGCCCCCCCGGCAATTCTCCGCAGCCTGTGTCCTGCAACCAGGACAGCGCCATCCTGGCTGACCGCCAGGTCGAAGGCAATGTCCACGCTGCGGTCGGATGAAACGAGGCTGACCTGGCCCGAGTTGCCAAACGCCAGGTTTGGCGATCCATCCCCATGAAATTGCGCCAAAACGAAATGGCTCGGTTGTTGTTCGCTGTCGGAATCTCCTGCGACGACAATCTTGTTATCAGGCAACAGTGTCAGGTCGCGGCCCCAGTCGGTTCCTCCGCCAAAGTCGCTATAGACCTGTCCATCGATCCCAAACGATGTATCCAGCGCGCCGTCTGGGTTGTAGCGGATCAAGAGCAGGTCGGTGCTGTCGCCGCCTGTGATCGATCCTGCCACCAGAATTCGTCCATCAGGCTGAATGGCCAGGGCTTCGCCGCGCTTGTTTAAGCTTCGAACCAGCGTGCCATCTGGCAGAACTAGACCCCATTCCTGGAAATTGGCACGTGCGAGATCGCGCTCGCTGCGTGGCGTCACCACGACGCCCTGCTCGCCAAAGGCAGCATCCAGCGATCCGTCGGGATGGCAGCGCACCAGCATAGGGTCGAACCCATAGATGACATCGCCGACTTCAGCTAATACCACGACCTTGCCGTCCGGCTGGATGGCGACATCTATAGCCGGTCCGAATTCATGGCCCTGGGCAACTAGCGCTGCGCCATTGCCGCCGAACGATATGTCGGGCGCGCCGTCCGTGGTGTAGCGCAGCAGCCAGATGTCCTTGCCAGAGTCTCCCACAACCACAATCTTGCCGTCTTCCCCGACGGTCATTGATTTGCCGGAGGCGATGGACGTTGTGACCTTTCCGCCCTCGCCAAAGGTGGCGTCCAGCGACCCGTCGGCATTGTAGCGCGCCAGATAGACGCCTTGGGTTGGACTGAGGCGCTCGCCACCTGCGACCACGACGCGTCCCTCGGAATCGGTGACGATCGCTTCGCCCCAGACGTCGCTGCCGAACGTCGTCAACACACTGCCGCCGTTGCCAAAAGATGTGTCCGGGAAGCCATCAGGCTGATAACGTAGCACAGCAAAGTCGTAGTGTCCCTCATTGTAAGCACTGCCCGCGGCGACGATCTTGCTATCGGACTGGATGGCGACTGCATGGGCAGTGGAGTCTGGTCCCAACTCCGTGGTAAGCCAGCCGTTCTCGTCGAACCCGCTGACGAAATAACCGCCGGACGAGCAACCGCCGGACGCGGCTGCGGCAGCCAGCAGCACGGCGCAAATCGGATACACCACCATCTGGGCAAAGCGCCAAGGCCTGTGTTGCTCGATCATCTTCGTGTTCCATCCCGGCGTGATCGCAAGACTGGCCACTGGATGCGTTCGTCGATGGACGCCCTGAGAAGTCTTGGTCCACGCTCACGCAGCCGCACCGTCGGCTCGCGCAGCCGGGCGACGCGCACACAGGAGTACAGCTTGACCGCCAGCAGTGCCAGCACCACCGGCAGCACCACGGCGTTGGACTTGGTGGCCAGCAGCAGCAAGGTCACCAGGCCGGTGTTGCAGGCCTTGCCCAGCTTGGACCAGTTCAGCGCCCATATCCTCTGGTCTACCCGATAAAAGTAGTTGGGCGACATGATCGGCCAGCGCAGATACTGGTTGCTCAGGTAGTGGTCCACCACCATGAACTGCACCAGGAAGAGCACGATCACCGGCGCCAGCGCGGGGTAGAGCACCAGGTAGTTGATGTAGAAGAAGGCCACCGACATACGGTCGGCCAGGATGTCCCACTGCGCGCCGAAGAGCGTCTCCTGGTCAAGCCGGCGGGCCAGGAAGCCGTCGGCCACGTCGCCCAGCCAGTAGATGGCCAGGCCGGCCAGGTTGAGCAGCGGATCGCGCCGGTAGGCCGACGCGGCGAACAGCGCCGTGGCGACCACCAGCCGCAGCAGCGTCACTGCGTTGGCGGCCGTGCGCAGGTTCTCCTCCCCACCGGTCTGCGATCTTTCGTTGTCTGCCATTGTGCACCTCCTGCAAACCCTATGCACTGGCGTAACACGACTCTCCCAGCCGTGCTGATCCCCGTTTTCCAGGCGACACGATGTGGAAAATCGTGTTACGTCTAGGAGTCCCAGGACTGGCGGTCCTCCGCAGGGCCGCCAGTCCTGCCTGGCCGTTACGGCCGCCAGCCCATCTTCTCGAAGAACCACACCGGCAGCACCGGCGCATCGACGATCTTGCGTAGGTCGGAGCCATCCGCGCGCATGGCGTAGATCGCCCAGCCGCCGCCGCGGTCGGAGCGGAAGGCGATCCACTGACCGTCGGGCGACCAGACGGGCAGGCCGTCGCTGGACGGGCTGTTGGTCAGCCGCACCTTTTGTGGAGCCCTGATCAAGACCCGTTTGGGTCTCCTCCTCGGCGCAGACGGCGGTCCGTCAGAAAGCAAAAACCGGTCTCGGCGTGATCCGAAGATCACGCCAGGACCGGTCCTATCCGCGCCGCGCCGCGAGCAGTGGGCTGAAAACTCGCGGACGTTCGATTGAAGCCCATGCGCCACATAATGACATCGACCCAACTCCCGAAGCCCAGCAGTGTCCCCGTGAGTTTCCGTGCGGCTGGTGGAGCGGAGGGTTTAACCCCAGCGGCCGGCCGTCGTGACGACCTACGCGAGGAAGGTGCGGTGAACGCCTCCAAACACTTTCTTCACAATCCAATTGTATCATACACCGTCAAGATTACAATCAGGTGAAAAAACGCACCTTTTTGCATGACGGTTTGTTCATCTTGCTGTGGGCCAGATCTCCAACAGGTCCACTGATGCCAACCGCGCCTGTTGGTATGTCAGTGTCGCATGGTCAGCGGGAAGTAGCGCAGATGCATCTCAGGCGTGGCTGTGGCGGTCTGTGTCGCGGTGGGCGTTGTTGTTGCCGTGGCGGTTGGTGTGTAGGTGGCAGTGGGTGTGTAGGTAGCTGTGGCTGTGTGCGCCGGCGTGGCTGTGGCAGTCGGGGTGGACGTAGGTGTGCGCGTCGGCGTTGCCGTGGGCGTCATGAGACCGCAGGTCAGCCCAGAGCCTTGCCAGTAGCGCACGCCCGCGCGCCATGCCTGAAACGTCGCGTCGTCCGGTTCGCACAGGGCGGTGTTGCGTAGATCGGCGCTCCACAAGCGGTCCAGGTTGGTCAGGCTGGCGGGCAGGGGACCCTCCAGCGGGTTGCCGGCCAGGTGCAGCCGGCGCAACTGGTCCAGGTTGCCCAGGCTGGCGGGCAGGGGACCGCTGAGCTGGTTTTGCTCGACATAAAGACCGGTCAACTGGCTCAGGTTGCCCATTGAAGCGGGCAGGTTGCCGCTCAGTTGGTTGCTGCGCAGCGACAAGGCGCGCAGCCCGGCCAGGCTACCCAGGCTGTCCGGGATGGCGCCGCTGAGCTGGTTGCCGCCCAGTCGCAGCAGTTCCAGCGCTGGCGCCTGGCCCAGGGTGAGCGGCAACGGCCCGCTGAGCGCGTTGTTCTCCAGCGACAGCACGCGCAGGGCCGGCAGGCTGCCAAGCTCAGCCGGTAGGGCGCTGCCCAGCCGGTTATTTCCCAGGTAGAGATAGGCCAGGTCGTGCAAATTGGCCAGCTCAGCCGGCACGCTGGCGGTCAACTGGTTGCCGGCCAGTGATAGTTCGCGTAGCCGATTAAGATTGCCCAGGCTGGCAGGGATGCCGCCGCTGAAGCTGTTGTAGCCCAGCCAAAGCTGCTCCAGGTTGTCCAAATTGCCCAACCAGTCGGGCACGGCACCGCTATGACGGTTGCCGGACAGGTACAGGCGTTGCAGGCGCGACAGGGTGCTGATCCAGTCGGGCAGCGGGCCGCTGAGCCTGTTGTCGGCCAACTCCAGCGCTTGCAGGTGGCGCAGGTCGGCCAGCGTGCCCGGCAGCGGCCCGGTCAGTTGATTCTCCTTCAGGTTGAGCCACTGCAACTGGGCCAGGCTGCCAATGCTGGCCGGCAGCGGATCAGGCAGTCCGGTGGTGCTCAGGTCCAGCTTCTGCAGGTTGCGCAGATCGCCGATGCTCGCAGGCAAGGCCGTGGGCAGCGGCCAGCCGGGCAGGTACAGGCCGGTGATGGCACAGCGTGCACCGTTGGGTGTGTTGACTGCGTCGATCATGGAGTCGTAGAATGGCAGGTCGTAGGCGTTCAAGATGCTCTGGACAGCGGGTAAGTCGGCGCTGTAGTAAGTACAGGCGCTGAAGGTTGCGCGCAGGGCCAGGCTGCCGCCGCTCTCGCCGCGGCTGGCTATCTGTACATAGTAGACCTGCCCGCGGGTCACGCCCACGTTGAGGTTGGACGTGCTGGCCCACCAGCCGCCGTCGTCGTTGCAGCCGCGGCTCAGCAGATTGCCCCGCTCCCCCTGCCAGACCGCCAGCACCGTGTCGTAGTCGCTGCCAGCCGTGTTGAGGGTCACGAAACCGTCGCCGGGCGCCGTGAAGCGATACCATACCGTGCGCTGATTCCTCCCTTCCCCGCAGCCCATCACCGGATCGTCCCCCGCCACCGTCGCGCCGCTGACGTCCAGCGCAGTCTCGTAGGGCAACGTGAGGAGCGTGGCGTTGGCGAAGTCGTCGTTGGGGGGAGCAGAAGACTGGTTGATTGGTTGACTGGTTGATTGGGAGCGGACATTGCGCCAGTGGTACTCATTTCCCTCCTGTCCCGCAGTTCCTCCATTTGCCCCCAGTTCCTCTCCCTTCACCACCTCCACGAAGCTCACGAACTCATCCCCATCGCCCCGGCTGCGGATGCGGAAGTCGTAGCCGTTGAGTTGGTTGCTGAACTGGGCGTCGGGCAGGGTGAAACGGGCCTCGCGCCACTGGTTGGTGTTGGTCTTGGCGACGATGCCGGCTGACCTGGCGTTGTCGTTGCTGGCGTCGTATTGCAGTTCCCACGTGTCATGGCCCGCGTCCAGGTAGATTACGGCGACGGTGACCGGCCGCGTGGCGTTGTCGAGCAGGTAGGCATCGTCCACGGCGAAGAACATGTCGGGGTTGCCAGTGGCCGCATCGGTGCGGCGGGTGAAACGGCCCCAGGGCTGGCTGGTGACGTTCCACTGCGGCACGGTGCGGCCGCCGGGCGCGTTGTCCACCTGGCGCAACCAGAAGTCGAAGTTGCCCCGTTGCGGGTACCAGGTGGACTGCGTCTCGCGCAGCGCGACCCAGACGCCCGGCGTGCTGTCGATGCTGACGCCGGCGTAGCGCGCGGCCAGCCGCAGCGCCCATTGGCCCACGGGATCGGCTGTGGTCAGCGGCTGCCGGCCCAACAGCAGGTAGGCCGGGTGTTTATTCAGGCCGTTGAGGAGCGACCACAGCAGGTCGGCCGTGGTAGGATAGCTAGAGGCCGTGCCCTCCCAGCCCAGCGGAACCTGCCCGGCGAACTGCAACATGGGGTCGTACTGGCCGGTGCGGCAGACGTCGGGGTGGATCGTGGCTGTGTCGGAGCGGATCACCTGGTCGTCGTGGTCGGGGATCAGCCGGTTGTGCTTCAGGCCCACGCCGATATTACCCGCGTAGTCGCTGACCTCGCGGCGCTCGCGACGGGCGAAGTACCAGGGAGCGTACTGCACCAGCAGTGGAGTGTCGTGCCAGTGGCGCTGGTAGATGTCGCTGATACGGTTGACGGTCTCGATCCATAGATCCTCGGTCAGCCCGGCCGCCCGCAGGCAGTTGTCGGCCAACGTGGCCGCCTCGGCGGGCATAGTTTCGCCGTAGATGCCGCTGCTGACCTCCACAAAGGCCACGCGCGGGTCGTCCCGGTAGCGCTCGGCCATCGCCTGCACGAAACGCTCGAAGGCGTCGAGGTAGGCCGGCGTCCAGTACATGGGGATGTCTTCCTGCTGGGCGTTGCCGTAGGGGTCAGTCCAGGCGCAGGTGACGTAGCCATCGCCCGCCGGCCAGGCCCCGTGCGCCTCGTTGAACCAGGTCGGGACCTGGTTGCCGCCGCAGCAGGCCCCCTCGTAGGTGTTGAAGGCCAACCCCACCGGCTTGACCAGGCTGGCCTCGGACGCCATCCACTGGTCGATGGCGTCCCAGTTGTACTGGCCCGGCCCCTCCCGCTCCACCGTGCGCCAGGTGAAGACCAGATGGCCGCCTTTGAGCCAGGGGTAAGTCTCGGGGTCGAGATGCGGCCAGTCAAAGAAGGTGTAGAGGCCAGCGTCGGGGAAGGATTGGTAGGTCGCAGCCGCCGGCGCCTGCCAGGCTGGACAGGCCAGTAGCTCGCCTTCACCCGTCCAGGACCCGGCATGATCATCTGCTCCTGATGGATCCCTGATCCACTGGCCTGTGACTGCCAACGCTGCCGGATGTCGGATCTGGCTTGAGCCAGCACCGAATGGTATGCTTGCGATAAAGGGCTGTGCCAGAAGGGCGGCGATTATCCCCTGAGCCAGGATGGCGAGCAAAAAGCGAAAGCGAAGCATCGGAGTCCTCTTGAATGGCTGGCCTGCAGGCCAGAACAGGCGCGCAGGTGTGGCGCGGTATTCATCCCGCATCATATCTGGATTGTATCGGGAAAGGTATACCACGGCAAGTGGGGTTGAGCGTATGTCTGAGAGAACAATTGTCTTGACATTTAGATATCCGTGTGATAGAATTCGCAACCGTGTGAGAACCTGGCGCAGCATGCCGGCGCCAGCCCCAATCTGTCGATGGCGGTTGCAGTCAGCAAGTCGCCCGCCTCGTCGAAGCCCCTCCCAACGGAGCCAACAGTGCCGAGTGAATACCTGCCGATCCTGATCCTGATCGTCATTGCGGCTGTGTTTGCGGTCATTGCTCTGGCGATGCCTGCCCTGTTCGGTCCTAAGCGCACCACCAAAGCCCGCCTGGAGCCCTATGAGTCGGGGATGCTGCCCTACAGCGACGCACGCCGCCGTTTTCCCGTGCAGTACTATGTCGTCGCGGTGCTCTTCATCCTCTTCGACATCGAGGTAATCTTCCTTTACCCCTGGGCCGTGGTGCTGCGCCAGCTCAAGCTCTTCGGCCTGATTCAGATGGCCATCTTCCTGGCGATTCTGATCATTGGCTTCGTTTACGTGTGGCGCAAGGGTGCGTTGGAGTGGTAGATTGGTAAACTGGTAAGTTGGTAAGCCGGTAAACTGGTGGACTCGTGATGGGGCGAATCCTCACCAATTTACCAATCCACCAATTTACCACTTACCTCTGCAAGGAACATCGTATGGGTCTAGAGAACAAACTTGGCGACGATGGTGTGGTTGTAACGACGCTGGAGAGTATGGTCAACTGGAGCCGGGCCGCGTGCGCTGGCGCGCCGGCAGCTCGCTGCGGTCGACCGCCGTCAGGTCGGCCAGATGGACGAACTCCAGTCCCGGCTCGTCGCGCAAAAAGCGCGCTACCGCCAGCAGGTCGCTGGAACGGACGGTAAAGTCGATCTCGCCGTGGGCGCGCTCCACATCCACAATCGCCGCCGGAAAGCGCTCGTTGAGCCGCGCTTCCACGTCGTGAAATTCAGTTGTATCCCGGGGCTCTGCCACCGCCGCCGGTGCGCCGTTGGTCATAGGGTATTCCTCACGTCACATCCACTGCGACACAACCCTTGATTGCCTCGCAGATATTGGACCAATCTACCAGTCTATCGCATGTCTCGGCTCTGCGCCGCCTGCATGAACTCGACATCATATTGGCTGAACTTCTCGCCCTTGATCTTCTTCTGCAAGAGCAACAGCCCCTGCAGCAGCGCTTCTGGTCGCGGCGGGCAGCCGGGCACGTAGACGTCCACCGGGATGATCTTGTCCACGCCCTGCACGATGGCGTAGTTGTTGAAGGGGCCGCCCGCGCTGGCGCAGATGCCCATCGCGATCACCCACTTGGGCTCTGGCATCTGCTCATACAGGCGCTTGATCACCGGCGCCATCTTATTGCTCACCCGGCCAGAGACGATCATCAGGTCTGCCTGACGCGGCGAGGCGCGAAACAGCTCCGAGCCGCAGCGGGCGATATCATGCCGCCCCGCGCCGGTCGCGATCATCTCGATCGCGCAGCAGGCCAGGCCAAAGAGCAGCGGCCAGACCGAATTGGCCAACCGGCGTACGCGGCCCATGACTGTGTTGCCGCCTACACCGTGCCCGCGGGCCAGCGTTCTGGCCAGTACATGCACTTTGATCAGAGTGGTGGTGCCAACCATGTGGCCGCCTGTACC